>NZ_POWL01000035.1:0-220 GCF_002928325.1 Pantoea sp. ICBG 1758 | reverse complement strand
GATTAGCACGTCCTTCATCGCCTCTGACTGCCAGGGCATCCACCGTGTACGCTTGGTCGCTTAACCTCACAACCCACAGGCGTTTTGAACGCTGTGAATCGCGATAATCTTGAGACCCGGCCGCATCGCGCATCGTTCTTATTACGGAGAACGAATACGACGCGGTCGTTTCAAATTTTCAGCTTGTTCCGGATTGTTAAAGAGCAAATATCTCAAACGC
>NZ_POWL01000034.1:0-224 GCF_002928325.1 Pantoea sp. ICBG 1758 | reverse complement strand
GACCCCACACTACCATCGGCGCTACGGCGTTTCACTTCTGAGTTCGGCATGGGGTCAGGTGGGACCGCCGCGCTGTGGCCGCCAGGCAAATTCTGTTATCCGGCAAAACAAGCTGAAAATCGGTCTCGCAAAACGCCTCTGGCGTTGTAAGGTTAAGCCTCACGGGTCATTAGTACCGGTTAGCTCAACGCATCGCTGCGCTTACACACCCGGCCTATCAACGT
>NZ_POWL01000033.1:0-224 GCF_002928325.1 Pantoea sp. ICBG 1758 | reverse complement strand
ACGTTGATAGGCCGGGTGTGTAAGCGCAGCGATGCGTTGAGCTAACCGGTACTAATGACCCGTGAGGCTTAACCTTACAACGCCAGAGGCGTTTTGCGAGACCGATTTTCAGCTTGTTTTGCCGGATTAACAGAATTTGCCTGGCGGCCACAGCGCGGCGGTCCCACCTGACCCCATGCCGAACTCAGAAGTGAAACGCCGTAGCGCCGATGGTAGTGTGGGGC
>NZ_POWL01000032.1:0-224 GCF_002928325.1 Pantoea sp. ICBG 1758 | reverse complement strand
AGCCACAGGTCATCCGCTAATTTTTCAACATTAGTCGGTTCGGTCCTCCAGTTAGTGTTACCCAACCTTCAACCTGCCCATGGCTAGATCACCGGGTTTCGGGTCTATACCCTGCAACTTAGCGCCCAATTAAGACTCGGTTTCCCTTCGGCTCCCCTATGCGGTTAACCTTGCTACAGAATATAAGTCGCTGACCCATTATACAAAAGGTACGCAGTCACCCC
>NZ_POWL01000031.1:0-230 GCF_002928325.1 Pantoea sp. ICBG 1758 | reverse complement strand
TTAAGACTCGGTTTCCCTTCGGCTCCCCTATGCGGTTAACCTTGCTACAGAATATAAGTCGCTGACCCATTATACAAAAGGTACGCAGTCACCCCCATAAAGAAGGCTCCCACTGCTTGTACGTACACGGTTTCAGGTTCTGTTTCACTCCCCTCGCCGGGGTTCTTTTCGCCTTTCCCTCACGGTACTGGTTCACTATCGGTCAGTCAGGAGTATTTAGCCTTGGAGGA
>NZ_POWL01000030.1:0-234 GCF_002928325.1 Pantoea sp. ICBG 1758 | reverse complement strand
GCTTAACTTGTTTAAGCAAATCAAACTTTAAATTGAAGAGTTTGATCATGGCTCAGATTGAACGCTGGCGGCAGGCCTAACACATGCAAGTCGGACGGTAGCACAGGGGAGCTTGCTCCCCGGGTGACGAGTGGCGGACGGGTGAGTAATGTCTGGGAAACTGCCCGGTGGAGGGGGATAACTACTGGAAACGGTAGCTAATACCGCATAACGTCTTCGGACCAAAGTGGGGGA
>NZ_POWL01000002.1:0-479536 GCF_002928325.1 Pantoea sp. ICBG 1758 | reverse complement strand
AGTCTGGACCGTGTCTCAGTTCCAGTGTGGCTGGTCATCCTCTCAGACCAGCTAGGGATCGTCGCCTAGGTGAGCCGTTACCCCACCTACTAGCTAATCCCATCTGGGCACATCCGGTGGCGTGAGGTCCGAAGATCCCCCACTTTGGTCCGAAGACGTTATGCGGTATTAGCTACCGTTTCCAGTAGTTATCCCCCTCCACCGGGCAGTTTCCCAGACATTACTCACCCGTCCGCCACTCGTCACCCAAGGAGCAAGCTCCCCTGTGCTACCGTCCGACTTGCATGTGTTAGGCCTGCCGCCAGCGTTCAATCTGAGCCATGATCAAACTCTTCAATTTAAAGTTTGATTTGCTTAAACAAGTTAAGCGGTGCTCTGTGAATTAAACTTCGTAATGAATTACGTGTTCACTCAGCAAAGACTTGATATTTTTTAAAGCCCGTAGGCTTGTGATATCAATCCTGCGAGTGCCCACACAGATTGTCTGATAAATTGTTAAAGAGCGGTGCAGCCAGCGCCTTAAGCGTCTGCTGCGAGGTGGCGTATATTACGCTTTCCTCCTCCGGAGTCAACCACTTTTTTCAGCGTTTTCTCCGGCGGGGTGAATCGCTTCACGCCCTGCTGAGCCCGTCTGCGTTGCCGCTTTGCCGTCTCAGTGGTGGCGCATTATAGGGAGTTCTCGCCGGGTGACAAGTGCTAATTTCAACTTTTTTGCTCGGGCGCTTACTTTCCAGGCAATGCGTTGTAAAAACCAGCTCAGCTGTATATTAAAGAAACAAAAAACGGGCCCGCAGGCCCGTTTTTATGCACAACACTTACTGGTGAGCGACAATTTCGCCTTCGCTTACATCCATCTCGATGGTTTTTCCTGGCACAAACGCCCCGGAGAGTATCTTCTGCGCCAGCGGGTTCTCAATATGCTGCTGGATAGCCCGTTTGAGCGGACGCGCACCGTAAACCGGATCGTAGCCATTCTCACCAAGCAGTTTCAGTGCTGCTTCGGAGATGTGCAGCTGATAGCCGCGATCTTCCAGACGCTGATAAAGCCGCTGCAGCTGTATCTGCGCAATAGAGGCAATGTGCTGCTCTCCCAGCGGATGAAATACCACCACTTCATCGATACGGTTGATAAACTCAGGACGGAAGTGGTGTCCGACTACCGTCATTACCGTTTCTTTCATCGCTGGGTAATCAAGCGCACCGAAGCGCTCCTGAATTAAATCCGATCCCAGGTTCGACGTCATGATCACCACTGAGTTGCGGAAATCTACGGTACGCCCCTGACCATCCGTCAGTCGTCCATCATCCAGCACCTGCAGCAGGATGTTAAATACATCCGGATGCGCTTTCTCAACTTCATCCAGTAAGATGACGGAGTAAGGCCGGCGGCGTACCGCTTCAGTAAGATAACCGCCCTCCTCATATCCGACATATCCCGGAGGTGCACCCACCAGCCGCGAAACCGAATGTTTCTCCATAAACTCAGACATGTCGATCCGCACCATCGCATCGTCGCTGTCAAACAGAAAATTTGCCAGCGCTTTACACAGCTCGGTTTTACCTACCCCGGTTGGACCGAGGAACAGGAATGAACCAATCGGGCGATTGGGATCGGACAAGCCTGCCCGGCTGCGACGGATGGCATTTGAAACCGCCTCTACCGCTTCGTTCTGGCCGATAACCCGCGCATGTAATTCCTGCTCCATACGCAGCAGTTTGTCGCGCTCACCTTCCATCATGCGTGCTACCGGAATACCGGTCCAGCGCGCCAGTACGTCGGCAATCTCAACATCCGTTACGCGGTTGCGTAGCAGCTTCATGATTTTGCCTTCAGCCTGAGTGGCACTCGCCAGCTGCTTTTCCAGCGCCGGAATTTTGCCATACTGCAGCTCTGACATTTGCGCCAGATCGCCTGTGCGCCGCGCCTGTTCCAGCGTCAGTCTTGCCTGCTCCAGCTCCGCTTTAATATTTTGCGTACCGGTGAGTGACGCCTTTTCAGCTTTCCACTCCTCTTCCAGTTCTGCATATTCGCGCTCTTTCTGATTCAGCTCCGTCTCCAGCATCTCAAGACGCTTGACGCTGGCATCGTCAGACTCTTTCTTCAGCGCCTGCTGCTCCAGTTTCAGCTGGATGATACGGCGCTCCAGACGATCGAGCGGCTCAGGTTTCGAATCGATCTGCAGACGAATACTGGATGCAGCTTCATCAATCAGGTCGATCGCTTTATCTGGCAGCTGCCGGTCGGCGATATAGCGATGTGACAACGTTGCTGCTGCCACAATAGCCGGGTCGGTGATCTGCACATGGTGATGCAGCTCATAGCGCTCTTTCAGACCGCGCAGAATAGCGATGGTATCTTCGACGCTGGGCTCTGCCACAAATACTTTCTGGAAGCGACGCTCCAGGGCAGCATCCTTTTCTATATACTGCCGATACTCATCCAGCGTGGTTGCGCCAACGCAGTGCAGTTCACCACGCGCCAGAGCTGGCTTCAGCATGTTTCCTGCGTCCATCGCGCCATCAGCTTTGCCTGCGCCTACCATCGTGTGCAGCTCATCTATAAACAGAATGACATTGCCTTCCTGCTTCGCGAGATCGTTCAACACCCCTTTCAGGCGCTCCTCAAATTCACCACGGTATTTGGCTCCCGCCACCAGCGCCCCCATATCCAGCGCCAGTACGCGACGACCTTTCAGGCCTTCAGGCACTTCACCATTGATAATGCGCTGAGCCAGCCCTTCAACAATGGCGGTTTTACCCACGCCGGGTTCACCAATCAATACCGGGTTATTCTTGGTACGGCGCTGCAACACCTGGATGGTACGGCGGATCTCTTCATCGCGTCCGATTACCGGGTCCAGCTTGCCACGTTCGGCGCGCTCGGTGAGATCGATGGTATATTTTTTCAGTGCCTGGCGCTGATCTTCAGCTCCCTGGTCATTCACGTTTTCGCCTCCGCGCAATTGTTCGATAGCGTTCGCGAGTTTGTCAGACGTCACGCCGGCAGCTTTAAGCAGATCCGCCAGTGAACCGCGTGAATCCAGAGCCGCCAGAACAAATAATTCAGATGAGATAAAGTTATCGCCGCGCTTTTGCGCCAGTTTGTCACACAGGTTCAGCACCCGCACCAGATCGGCTGAGGGCTGTACATCCCCCTCGGTGCCTTCGACCTGGGGCAGACGATTGATTGCCTGTTCAATACTGCTACGCAGAGTGGCGACATCGGCTCCTGCTGCGCTAAGCAGCGGACGCACCGATCCCCCTTCCTGGTTGAGCAGAGCGCTCATCACATGAAGTGGTTCAATAAACTGGTTATCCTGTCCCAGAGCCAGGGACTGGGCATCAGCAAGGGCTAGCTGGAATTTGTTGGTAAGACGATCCAGACGCATAATTCCTCCCGTTACAGGTCAAAATGCTACTGGAGATTAAGATGAGGTCAGGCCTCAAATTTTCAAGGTTTCTGACCTGACATTGTGAGCAAAAAACAGGCTACCCGGCTCGTCTCCGGGCGTAAGGTTATTGCAGCCAGATTAATGTAGCCATACGCCCGGTAACACCGTCGCGGCGAAAAGAGAAAAAATCCTGCTTTTCTGTGAACGTGCAGCGTCGTGAACCGCTGACAGAGGTTACGCCTGCGCTAAGCAGACGCTGTTCGGCCAGCAGCCAGATATCCGCAAAATATTTTGCGCCTGCCGGACGAAAGGCCACTTCTGCGCGCGCATCGTGGGCCATAAATGCCTGACGTACTTCCGCTCCTACTTCAAACGCACCGGGTCCGATAGCCGGGCCCAGCCAGGCATATACCTCGCTGGCCGGACAGTGAAACTGCGCCAGCGTCTGTTCCAGCACGCCGTTACAGAGGCCGCGCCAGCCCGCATGGGCTGCTGCGATTTCACTGCCATCTTTACTGCAAAACAGCACCGGCAGGCAGTCAGCCGTCATAATGGCGCACACCACGCCCGGCTCCCGGGTAATGGCCGCGTCAGCCTGTGGCAGCGCACAGGCTGCAGGCAGGCGCACTACCGCATTGCCATGTATCTGATCCAGCCACTGCGGCATTGCAGAAAGCGATAATGTTTCTGCGATGTGCTGGCGATTACGCATCACGTGAGCGGGCGCATCCCCGACGTGAGCCGCCGGGTTGAGCGAATCCCAGGGCGCCAGGCTATGACCGCCCCGCCGGGTCGTGGAGCAGGCCCGAACGCGCTGCGGAGCAGGCCAGTCCGGGATGATCCATTCGCTCATAGCCAGTCCATGCGATCGCGGAACTCTTCCGTATCGGCTTTTAAGGCGTCAATCAGATCAACCATGTCCTGCGGCAGCGGAGCATGCCACTCCATTTCAATACCGGTTATCGGATGATAGAGACGCAGCATTGTCGCGTGCAGCGCCTGACGATCAAATCCGCGCAGCGTATTAATGAACGCCTCTGACGCCCCTTTTGGCGGACGCGGCCGGCCACCGTAAAGCGGATCGCCCACCAGCGGATGGTTGATATGCGCCATATGAACACGGATCTGATGCGTACGGCCCGTCTCCAGGCGCAGGCGCAGGCGCGTATGGGCCCGGAAATGCTCCATGATGCGGTAGTGCGTGGTTGCCGGTTTTCCCATCGGATGGACGGCCATATGGGTACGCTTGGTGGAGTGTCGCGCCATGGGTTCATCAACGGTGCCGCCAGCCGTCATCGTACCGATGGCAACCGCTTCATATTCACGCGTGATTTCACGCAGCTGCAGCGTTTCCACCAGATGGGTCTGTGCCGGAACCGTTTTTGCCACGACCATCAGGCCAGTAGTGTTTTTATCCAGGCGATGTACGATACCGGCGCGCGGTACATCAGCGATCGGCGGAAAGTGGTAGAGCAGTGCATTCAGAATAGTGCCGTCAGGATTACCTGCACCGGGGTGTACCACCAGGTCGCGGGGTTTATTGATAACCAGAATATGGTCATCTTCATAAACGATATTAAGAGGGATGTTCTGCGCTTCCCAGCGCTGTTCCTCTTCAATTTCAGCATCAATAGCCACCTGCTCACCGCCCAGAACTTTCTCTTTCGGTTTATCGATGATAGTGCCGTTGACGCTGACGCGGCGATCGAGGATCCACTCTTTTATGCGGGAGCGTGAATAATCAGGGAACAATTCTGCCAAAGTCTGATCTAAACGTTGTCCAAGCTGTGCTTCGGACACCGTTGCGGTGAGTTGAACTTGTTGTGCCATATACAGCTTCTTCGTTAACGTTGGGTTTTACGGCGATGCCGTTTAATATAATGTGCTATCGTACTGGTCATTACCGGGAGCTATACGGACAGCTTCCGCCATAACATTTTGAGGATAATCATTTCGTCATGACGCGTATGAAACATCTGGTGGCTGCCGCCACATTGAGCCTGGCCCTGGTAGGCTGCTCCGGCTCATCTGATCCGGTTCCGGACAGCCCGCCGTCTGAAATTTATGCCACAGCTCAGCAAAAGCTGCAGGACGGTAACTTCAAAGCGGCAATTAAGCAACTGGAAGCGCTGGATAATCGTTATCCATTTGGTCCTTACTCGCAGCAGGTGCAGCTGGATTTAATCTACGCGTATTACAAAAATGCCGATCTTCCGCTGGCGCAGGCTGCTATCTCGCGCTTTATGCGTCTGAACCCGACTCATCCGAATATCGATTACGTCATCTATATGAAAGGTCTGACGGATATGGCCCTGGATGACTCAGCTCTGCAGGGCTTCTTTGGTATCGATCGCTCCGATCGCGATCCCAACCATGCGCGCGACGCCTTCCGTGACTTCTCCCAGCTGCTGCGTAGCTACCCAAACAGCCAGTATGCGGCGGATGCTCAGAAACGCCTGACCTATCTGAAAGATCGTCTGGCGAAATATGAACTTTCGGTGGCGCAATTCTATACCAAGCGCGGGGCTTATGTCGCTGTTGTTAATCGTGTGGAAGGCATGATGCGTGATTATCAGGATACGCAGGCAACACGCGATGCGCTGCCGCTGATGGAGAATGCTTATCGCCAGCTGCAGTTAACGGCCGAAGCTGACAAAGTTGCGAAAATTATCGCGGCCAATAACAGTTAAAAAAGTGGTTGATAACGTGCTTAAAAAGCAGCCGTTTGGCTGCTTTTTTTATGCCTGCAAAGGGCATTTGCGTTGCGGTTAACCCGTCAATCCTGCCCTGCTGTAGTGCTGGCTTCAAGCAATTTTTAAATAATCTCCGGTCTTTCTCGCAAATCCTCTGCGTTGACAAAAAGTGACCTTTCTATGTGATCAAGATCACATAAATTCCTGTGGGGCGCGGTATGCTGACTCTACCCAGACGGAAATGACAGAGAGGTTTAACTATGATTCTGAACATTACCAGTAAACAAATGGAAATCACTCCGGCCATCCGCAGCCATGTCGAAGACCGTCTCGCTAAGCTGGAAAAGCGGCAAGTCCACCTCATTAACCCACACATCGTGTTGTCAAAAGAGCCTAAAGAGTTTGCGGCAGATGCCACGATTAATACGCCTAACGGTACTCTGGTTGCCAGTGCCAAACATGGTGATATGTATACCGCCATCAATGATTTGATTGAGAAACTGGGGCGCCAGCTAAATAAAGCTCAGCACAAGCCTGAAGCACGCCGCGCTGCCAGCAGTGTTAAAGATTTTATTCCGGCAGGATAAACGCTGTAGTTATAAAAAACGCGCCAGCTGGCGCGTTTTTTATTGACAGCTTTTAAGCAGTACGATTACTCTCAGAACACTTTCCTGCCGGAATCAGACATGAAACATCAGCCATTTTTCTTCGCATTCTTTTTTACCTTCCCCTGAACGGGAGGCGTGTCGTCATGCGAAAATGAATGCGAAGACGAATGACAAAGCCTCCCCCAGCGGGAGGCTTTTTTTTTAACTGTATTTACAGGTGAGCTTAATGAGTATCGATAATCCACTGCTGGTGCTGCGCGATAAAATCAGCGCAGTTGACAGCAAACTACTTACGCTGCTGGCCGAGCGACGGTCGCTGGCAATCGAAGTTGCCCAGGCGAAACTGACCACGCTGCGGCCCATACGTGATATTGAGCGGGAGCGTGCCCTGCTGGAAAATCTGATTTCCCTCGGTAAGCAGCAGCAGCTCGATGCCCACTACATTACCCGTCTGTTTCAGCTGATTATTGAAGATTCGGTGCTGACGCAGCAGGCGCTGCTGCAGAAAAACCTGAACCACCCGCATGCGCTGGCGCCCCGCATCGCCTTTCTGGGACCTAAGGGATCTTATTCGCATCTGGCCGCCCGTAAATATGCGTCACGCCATTTTGCTTCATATGTTGAAAACGGCTGTCTGAAATTTCAGGATATTATCCAGCAGGTTGAGGCTGGCCAGGCTGACTATGCGGTGATGCCAATTGAAAACACCAGCTCAGGCTCTATCAATGATGTTTACGATCTGCTGCAGCAGACGTCGCTCTCAATCATTGGCGAACTGACCATCCCTATCGAGCACTGTGTACTGGTAAAAGAGACCACCACGCTTAAACAGATCAAAACCGTCTACAGTCATCCCCAGCCTTTTCAGCAGTGCAGTCAGTTTATTAACCGTTTCCCGCAGTGGAAAATTGAGTACACCGAAAGCACTGCCGCAGCCATGGAGAAAGTCGCCGCGCTTAATTCCCCAGAGGTTGCCGCCCTGGGCAGCGAAGCAGGCGGTGAACTCTATGGGCTGCAGGTGCTGGAGCGTAACCTGGCAAATCAGCAGCAGAACCACACGCGTTTTATCGTACTGGCGCGCAAGCCGGTTGACGTTTCGGTGCAGGTCCCGGCCAAAACCACGCTGATCATGGCTACCGGTCAGCAGGCGGGTGCGCTGGTAGAGGCCCTGCTGGTACTGCGCAACCATAATCTGATTATGAGCCGGCTGGAGAATCGCCCAATTAACGGTAACCCGTGGGAAGAGATGTTCTACATTGATGTGCAGGGCAATCTGCAGTCGGAAAATATGCAGCTGGCGCTGGCAGAATTACGCCAGCTGACGCGCTCACTGAAAGTGCTGGGCTGCTATCCTGGTGAAAATGTGGTTCCGGTTGAACCCCGCATATAAGCAGAAAAGGCACCGCTGAGGGTGCCTTTTTTTATTGCCGGCTATCGTTAGCCGAGCGTAACAGACTGCGGCTTTCAACCAGAAAACGCTGGGCGTGATCGCCAAACCACTGTTCCACGCGCTCAAAACTGCTGATAAACGCCTGCTTATTGCTCTGTTCCAGTAGCGATATAGCTTCACCAAAGCGCTGATGGTAACGTTTTATCAGCGCCAGGTTGCTTTCTGAAGCCATAATGATATCGGCATAGAGCTGTGGATCCTGCGCAAATAGCCGCCCTACCATGGCCAGCTCCAGCCGGTAAATAGGTGAAGAGAGCGCCAGCAGCTGATCCAGGTTCACATTCTCTTCAGCCAGGTGAAGGCCGTAAGCAAAAGTCGTAAAGTGACGCAGCGCCTGAATAAAGGCCATGTTCTGATCGTGCTCTGCGGCGCTGATGCAGTGCAGCCGTGCTCCCCAAACCTGAATCTGTTCCAGGAACCACTGATACGCTTCCGGCTGACGACCGTCGCACCAGACCACAACCTGTTTTGCCAGACTGCCGCTGTCGGGCCCAAACATCGGGTGCAGCCCCAGTACCGGTCCGGCGTGCGCGGCAAGCATGGCCTGCAGCGGCCTGTTTTTTACCGATGCAAGATCGACCAGGATGCAGTCGTCCGGCAGCGCAGGCAGATCGGCGATGATCTTCTCGGTAAGATGGATTGGGACACTGATGATCACCATGCCCGCATCCTGCAGCAGCCGATCGGCGCGATCCCAGTCCTCTTTGTCCAGAATGCGCACCTGATAACCGGACAGTGTCAGCATTTTTTCAAACAGACGCCCCATCTTGCCGCTGCCGCCGACGATCACTACCGGACGCAGTGAAGGACAAAGGGTTTTGAAACCTTTGTCATTCTCATGGGTATAGGATTCCCGCATCAGACGACGCAATACATCTTCAATCAGATCGGGAGATACGCCGAGCGCTTCTGCTTCGTGCCGGCGTGACGCCAGCATGCTTGCTTCACGCTCGGGTACATAAATCGGCAGGCCGTAACGGCTTTTTACTTCGCCAACCTGTGCCACCAGCTCCAGTCGTTTTGCCAGCAGCCCAAGCAGCGCCTGATCGACTTCATCAATTTGATCGCGCAATGCGGTCAGTTCAGCCACCATGACTCTTTATACCTCGTGTGACAGACGCGCCGACAGCACTCCCTGCAGATCCTGATGGATCGTGCGCAGCAGCGTTTCGGTAGTATTCCAGTCAATGCAGGCATCGGTCACCGAGACACCATACTTCATTTCGCTGCGCGGCTGCTCTGAAGGCTGATTGCCTTCGTGAATATTGCTCTCAAGCATCAGGCCAATAATAGAGCGGTTTCCATCTTTGATCTGCGCAATAGCCGATTCGGCTACGCCAGGCTGACGACGATAGTCTTTGTTAGAATTGCCATGGCTGCAATCTATCATTAAGGCCGGGCGCAGTCCTGCTTTCAGCATCTCTTTTTCACACTGTGCAACATCGTCCGGGCCGTAGTTAGGCGCTTTGCCACCGCGCAGGATCACGTGTCCGTCCGGGTTGCCCTGCGTCTGCAGCAGGCAGACCTGCCCTGCCTGGTTAATGCCGACAAAACGGTGAGGCATCGCTGCCGCACGCATAGCGTTGATCGCCGTGCCGAGACTGCCATCGGTGCCGTTTTTAAAACCTACCGGCATTGAAAGACCAGACGCCATTTCACGGTGCGTTTGTGATTCCGTGGTGCGCGCACCAATGGCTGACCAGCTAAACAGATCGCCGAGATATTGCGGGCTATTAGGATCCAGCGCTTCTGTCGCCAGTGGCAAACCCATTTCAACCAGGTTTACCAGCAGCTGACGCGCAATGTGCAGCCCGGCTTCCATATCAAATGAGTTGTTCATGTAAGGATCGTTGATCAGCCCTTTCCAGCCTACGGTGGTGCGGGGTTTTTCAAAATAGACGCGCATGACGATATAGAGCTGATCCTTCAGCTGCACAGAGAGATCTTTTAACTGACGGGCGTACGCTAACGCTGCTTCCGGATCGTGAATTGAGCAGGGACCGCAGACCACCAGCAGACGCGGATCGCGCCCGGCAATAATGTCCGCAATAGTTTTACGCGAAGCAGTAATCTGAGCTTCCTGCTCTGCCGTCAGCGGAAAGCGTGCTTTCAGCTCCTGCGGCGTAATTAAAATCTGTTCGTCAGCGATATGTACGTTATTCAGCGCGTCTTTCTGCATGGTGGCGATCCTTTTTACTCATCTGTGCGGTTTGGATCCTCAGTGAGGATGACGCTTACTCTATCACAGGCTGTATTGTATGCAATCCATGCGTGTACACTATTTTTACCACCTGCATTGCACCACGGTATAAATTTGCATTTAAATTTATATTTATCAGATATATATAAATAAATGACACTGTATACCTTGCCGGATGTGTGTAAATATAAAATTACACTATCGTAGAGCTGCGACTCGTTTTTCACTGCGCGCTCAGTTAATATTCTGTAATTCCTCACAATTTATGAAGGCTGACTGATTATGACTGAGATAATCCTGCGTCCCTTTGCGCTGTCAGATGCAACTGCTTTTGCTGAGGCCGTCAATCAGTCTCTTGATACCCTGCTGCCCTGGATGACGTGGGCACATGAAAATTACCGGCCGGAAGAGGCAGTAAGCTGGTTTAATTTCGCTCACGCAGAGCGTGTCAGAGGTGAGGCCGAAAGGTTTGCGATCGCAGACAGCCGTCATCGTCTGCTGGGAGGGGCCGGGATCCGTTTTGCCCGTCAGCCCGGCGAGGTTGCAGCGCTGGGCTACTGGGTACGCAGCGATGCGCAGCGTCAGGGCGTGGCTACACGCGCGGTAGCGCAACTGATAACCCTGGGTTTTAGCCGGCCAGATATCACGGAGCTGGAAATCCTGGCCGCCACAGATAATGTCGCCAGCCGCGCCGTGGCATTACGCAGCGGGTTTACGCTGACAGGCTGCCAGCACGGGCTGATTGTGCTGCCGGACGGGCCGGTTGAGGCCGCGGTTTATCGCTTAAAGCATCCATAAAAAAGGGGCTGGCATTATGCCAACCCCTTGTTTGCTATTAACTTTGAGATGTCGCTTACGCGCCAAGACGCTCTTTGATACGAGCTGACTTACCGGTGCGCTCACGCAGGTAGTACAGTTTGGCTTTACGCACAGCACCACGACGTTTGACAGTAATGCTGTCAATTACCGGAGAGTGAGTCTGGAAGACACGCTCAACGCCTTCGCCGTTGGAAATCTTACGAACAGTGAATGCAGAGTGCAGACCGCGGTTACGAATAGCGATAACCACGCCCTCGAATGCCTGCAGACGTTTTTTAGAACCTTCAACGACCCATACTTTCACTTCCACGGAATCACCCGGACGGAATGAAGGTACATCCTGTTTCAGCTGTTCTTGTTCAATTTGCTTGATAATGTTGCTCATAATTAAATCTCATATCCTGGGTAAACTGATAGTCAGGGAAGATTACTCTTCCGCTTCATCGTTTTGTTGCTGCTGCTGTTCCCGCTGGAACTCATTCAGCAACCTTGCTTGCTCTTCAGTCAGAGCCAGGTTTTCCAGAAGTTCAGGTCTTCTTAGCCAGGTACGGCCTAGCGACTGTTTCAGGCGCCAGCGGCGAATATCGGCATGGTTGCCCGACAGCAGAACTGACGGTACTTCCATCCCTTCTAACACTTCAGGCCGGGTATAGTGCGGGCAATCCAGCAAACCATCCGAGAATGAGTCTTCATCGGCGGACGCCTGCTTGCCCAGTACGCCGGGAATAAACCGGGCGACGGAGTCAATCAGCGTCATGGCTGGCAGCTCACCACCACTGAGAACGTAATCACCGATTGACCACTCTTCGTCAATCTCTGTATGGATCACGCGCTCATCAATACCTTCGTAGCGACCACAGACCAGAATCAGTTTCTGGTTAGTCGCCAGTTCGCAAACGCCCTGCTGGTCAAGTTTGCGCCCCTGAGGTGACAGATAAATCACCTTAGCACCTTCTCCCGCCGCTGCTTTCGCTGCGTGGATCGCATCCCGTAAGGGTTGCACCATCATCAACATTCCCGGTCCGCCGCCGTAAGGACGATCGTCCACGGTACGGTGCCGGTCGTGCGTGAAGTCACGAGGACTCCAGCTCTCAATGTTGAGCAGGCCATTTTTAACTGCCCGGCCAGTTACCCCGTACTCGGTAATAGCGCGAAACATCTCTGGAAACAGGCTGATAACACCAATCCACATCGCGTTCGCCGTTACGTTACCGGATTGTCCGGAGATCAAAAACCAGGATCCCAGTCTACTTCAATAGTGCCAGTAGCGAGATCGACTTTCTTGATAACCTGTTCATCGAGAAACGGTATTAACCGCTCCTGTACACCGAATGCATCTTTCAGGTTCGCCTTAACGACGAGTACATCGTTTGAGCCGGTTTCCATCAAATCAATGACTTTGCCCATCTCATAGCCGTCGAGGTTAACTACTTTACAACCCATAAGGTCTTTCCAGTAGTAATCACCCTCTCCCAGCGCAGGCAGCTGCGTGGAGTCAACCGTGATTTCACAATTGGTTAACTGCGCCGCCGCGTCCCGATCGTCAATGCCGTTGACTTTGATAATCAGGTCCTGATTGTGGTGCTTCCAACCTTCCAGTTCTACCTGCTGCCATTTACCGGCGCGCTGGATAAACCAGGGTTGATAGTCGAAGATGCTTTCAGCGTCTTCAGTGGAGGAAAACACTTTGAGCCAGCCCCGAATTCCGTAAGCGGCACCCATTTTGCCCAAAACGATGGGGTTAACAGGAGGCTGTGCGGCAGGTTTACTGGTCATGCTCACCACCGTGACAGATTAAGCTGCTTTTTTTGCTTCTTTGATCAGCGCGTTAACGCGATCGGAAAGCGTTGCGCCCTGGCCAACCCAGTGCTCAATACGGTCCAGGTCCAGACGCAGACCTTCAGCCTGACCAGATGCGATCGGGTTGAAGAAACCAACGCGCTCAATGAAGCGGCCGTTGCGTGCATTGCGGCTGTCAGTGACGACGACCTGGTAGAACGGACGCTTTTTTGCGCCGTGACGTGCCAAACGAATTGTTACCATAACATCCTCTTTAGTTAATAAAACAACCGGGCCCCATCGAGGAACGGGGCCCGGGTGCAATATAAAAAGCCCGAAAATTTTACTCATTTTGGCGCAAAAAGCAACCGCAGTAGCATACTTTTCTGGCTGTGTAGCGATATCTTAACGGCCCGGGAAACCTGGCGGCATCATACCCTTCATGCCGCGCATCATTTTTGCCATGCCACCTTTCTTCATCTTTTTCATCATGCGCTGCATATCATCGAACTGCTTCAGCAGCCGATTGACATCCTGCACCTGCATACCGGCGCCGGTCGCGATGCGACGCTTGCGTGAACCCTTGATGATTTCAGGCTTCTCACGCTCTTTACGCGTCATGGAGTTAATGATGGCTTCCATGCGCACCAGCACCTTGTCATCCATCTGCGATTTAACGTTGTCCGGCAGCTGCCCCATACCCGGCAGTTTGCCCATCAGGCTGGCCATACCGCCCATATTGCGCATCTGCTTAAGCTGCTCAAGGAAGTCATTGAGATCGAAACCGTCACCGGTTTTCAGCTTTTTCGCCAGCTTTTCCGCCTGATCGCGGTCAACCTTGCTTTCAATATCTTCAATCAGCGACAGGACATCGCCCATGCCCAGAATGCGCGAGGCGATACGGTCGGGATAAAACGCTTCCAGCGCCTCGGTTTTCTCACCCATCCCCATAAACTTGATCGGTTTACCGGTGATGTGACGAATCGAAAGCGCGGCACCGCCGCGTGCGTCACCATCAACCTTGGTCAGGATCACCCCGGTCAGCGGCAGCGCTTCATTAAATGCTTTAGCCGTGTTCGCGGCATCCTGACCGGTCATGGCATCGACAACAAACAGCGTTTCCACCGGATTAATGGCGGCGTGGACCTGTTTGATTTCGTCCATCATCGCTTCGTCTACGTGCAAACGACCGGCGGTATCCACCAGCAGCACGTCGTAGAACTTCAGCTTCGCCTCTTTCAGCGCATGCTTAACGATGTCAACCGGCTTCTGGCTGAGATCGGAGGGACAGAAATCCACCCCCACCTGCTGCGCCAGCGTCTCCAGCTGTTTAATCGCCGCCGGGCGATAAACGTCAGCTGAGACCACCAGCACTTTTTTCTTGTGCTTTTCACGCAGAAACTTACCGAGCTTACCCACACTGGTGGTTTTACCGGCACCCTGCAGGCCCGCCATCAGCACCACGGCCGGCGGCTGCGCATTCAGGTTCAGGGTATTATTTTCAGCCCCCATTGCCGCAATCAGCTCGTTGCGGACAATCTTGATAAACTCCTGACCCGGCGTCAGGCTTTTATTGACGTCGTGTCCGACCGCGGCTTCTTTTACGCGGTTAATAAATTCACGTACTACCGGCAGCGCAACGTCCGCCTCCAGCAGCGCCATGCGCACTTCGCGCAGGGTATCTTTGATGTTCTCTTCGGTCAGCCGTCCGCGGCCGCTGATGTTGCGCAGGGTTTGCGACAAACGATCGGTTAAATTATCAAACATGCTCTCTCACTTAATACCGTAGCGAGGCCGCCTGAGCGACACAATGCGCCGGATTATAACACGAAGCCTGAGCGATCTCTGCAATTGACCGTGAGATCGTTTGGAGCATACTGCCGCTGACGCTATACTGCTTTTTTCCTTATCTCATCACTCTCAGAAAGGATCTATGTTCGTTTTCGCGATCGTGGCGCTCTTCGCCTACTCCCTCAGTCTTGCACTTATCATCCCCAGCTTACTGAAACGTAACAGCGGCTGGCGGCGATTTGCTGTCCTGTCCGCCTGCGTTGCGCTGATTGCGCATGCTGTCGCGCTGCAGCAGCGGATATTTGCTATCGACAGCGGGCAAAATCTCAGCTTACTTAATATCGGATCGCTGGTGAGCCTGCTGATTTGCGCCATTATGACTATTGTGGCTTCACGTAACCGTGGCTGGCTGCTGCTGCCGGTGGTTTATAGCTTTGCGTTAATTAATCTGGCGTTTGCCACCTTTGTCCCGAATGCCTTTATTACGCACCTCGAGACCACGCCGGGCATGATGGTGCATATTGGTCTGTCGCTGTTTGCTTATGCCACGCTGATTATTGCCGCGCTCTATGCGCTGCAGCTGGCGTGGATCGACTATCAGCTGAAAAACAAAAAGCTCGCCTTTACGCAGGATATGCCGCCGCTGCTAAGCATTGAGCGCAAAATGTTTCATATCACGCAGATTGGCGTGGTGCTGCTGACGCTGGTGCTCTGCACCGGGCTTTTCTTCATGGATAACCTGTTCAGCGCAGAGAACATTGATAAAGCGGTGCTCTCCATTCTTGCCTGGTTCGTCTATATCGTGCTGCTCTGGGGGCACTACCGTGAAGGGTGGCGCGGACGGCGCGTGGTCTGGTTTAACTGCGGCGGTGCGCTGCTGCTGACCATGGCTTACTTCGGCAGTCGCGTACTGCAGCATCTTCTCACTTCCCACTAAGGAATTTTTCGTTGGAACATGTTTCAACCACCACGATGATTATCATTCTTGTCATCATGGTGCTGGTCTCAGCGTACTTCTCCGGCTCTGAGACCGGCATGATGACGCTCAACCGCTATAAGCTGCGGCACAAAGCGAAAAGCGGTAATCGTGCAGCGCGGCGCGTTGAGAAACTGCTGCGCCGGCCCGATCGCCTGATTAGTCTGGTCTTAATCGGCAACAACCTGGTCAATATTCTCGCCTCCGCACTGGGGACTATCGTAGGGATGCGTCTGTATGGTGATGCCGGGGTTGCTATCGCCACCGGCGTGCTGACCTTTGTTGTTCTGGTTTTTGCTGAAGTCCTGCCTAAAACTATCGCAGCGCTCTACCCTGAAAAAGTGGCCTACCCCAGCAGCGTTTTACTGGCGCCGCTGCAGTATGTGATGCTGCCACTGGTCTGGCTGCTTAATACCATTACGCGCATGCTGATGCGTATGGTGGGGATTAAAACAGAGGGCTCCGTAAACTCCGCGCTGAGCAAAGAGGAGCTGCGCACCATTGTCTACGAGTCGCGCTCGCTGATGTCTCGCCGTAATCAGGATATGCTGCTCTCCGTGCTCGATCTGGAAAAAGTCAGCGTGGATGACATCATGGTGCCGCGCAATGAAATTGTTGGTATCAATATCAATGACGACTGGAAATCGATTGAGCGTCAGCTGAGTAACTCACCGCATGGGCGTATTGTGCTGTTTCGCGATTCGCTGGACGATACCGTGGGCATGCTGCGCGTGCGCGAAGCCTGGCGCATGATGACGGAAAAAAAGGAGTTCAATAAGGATCGTCTGCTGCGCGCGGCTGATGAGATCTACTATGTGCCGGAAGGCACGCCGCTGAATGTGCAGCTGGTTAAGTTCCAGCGCAATAAGAAAAAAGCGGGTCTGGTAGTGGATGAGTATGGCGATATTAAGGGGCTCATCACCATCGAAGATATTCTGGAAGAGATCGTTGGCGACTTTACTACCTCCATGTCCCCTTCTCTCGCAGAAGAGGTGATGCCGCAGAATGATGGCTCGGTGCTGATTGAAGGCAGCGCTAACGTGCGCGAAATCAATAAGGCGTTCAACTGGACGCTGCCGGAAGAGGAAGCGCGCACCATTAACGGCATGCTGCTTGAGGCGCTGGAAGAGATCCCGCAGACCGAAACGCGGGTACAGGTTGGCAGCTATGACATCGATATTCTCGACGTGCAGGACAACATGGTGAAGCAGGTGCGGGTTACACCGCAGCAGCCGCTGAAAAGCTCAGTGGGATCGTGATACAAAAAAACGCCGCAGAATATGCGGCGTTTTTACAGAAAGGGCTAATCAGATATGCAACTCTTTCAGCTTCTCTGCTGGCAGCTTCAGATCTTCGTTGCGATTAATACCGATCTCGTGTGACAGAACATTACGCGCAATCTGCTGCGCTTCGTCCAGGGAGTGCAGCTTGTAGCTGCCACACTGATACTCATTAAGCTCCGGGATCTGATTCTGATCTTTGACTTTCAGAACATCTTCCATCGCCCCTTTCCACGCCTGCGCCACGCGCTGCTCGTCTGGCGTGCCGATCAGGCTCATGTAGAAACCGGTACGGCACCCCATTGGAGAGATGTCTACGATCTCCACGCCGTCACCGTTGAGGTGATCGCGCATAAAGCCGGCAAACAGATGCTCCAGCGTATGGATCCCGCGCTCGGTCAGAATGTCGATGTTTGGCCGGCAGAAACGCAGATCGAAAACGGTGATGGTATCGCCATGCGGAGTTGTCATGGTCTTTGCCACGCGTACTGCCGGCGCGGCCATGATGGTGTGATCAACGGTAAAACTGTCCAGTAGTGGCATACGTCACCTCCTGTTTGAAAAATTTTTTCTGAACGATGAAACTTTTCTCGTCGTTCTGCGTCTGAATATATGAAAGACGCGCATTTGTTATCATCATCCCTGACAACAGAGATGTTAATTTTGGCCACAGTGATGTGGCCATTTTCTTTTTCAGCCTTCCCGACCTGCCAGATAATCCTCAAAGCTTATGCTATCACTCGCTTCCAGCGCCTGCTGTGCAGCAACAGACTCCTGCGCCTGCTGAGTGAAATCCGCTTCGGTCAGAATTTCCAGTGGCTCCGCGCAGAGCATCTGCCGGTACTGCTCCGCCAGTGCAACACCTGCTCCGGTCAGGCCGTTCTCTTTAATAGCGTGAAGAATGCGCGCCGAGTAGGTTAGCTCAGGATCGTCAAAAGAAGCTACCAGTTGATCGCATACCTGCTGATATTGCGTGCTGCCCTCGTTGCTATCCAGCACTTCCGCGACGCGACGCAGATCGGCAAAGAGCGCTTTGCCTACTTCAACCAGCGAATGTTCAGTGTCGCTGCAGCCAACGCCAATAACCAGCCCTGGCTTACGTCCTTCCATCACCACGCGGTTCCAGTTTTTGCGACTGCAGAGCAGCTCGCTGGCGCTCAGTTCAGGGGCATCGGCCAGCGTACACCAAATCAGGAACAGATCGAGGAAGCGCGCCTGATCGGCATCCACACCTACCGGTGAGAACGGATTGATATCAAGCGAGCGCACTTCAATATACTCAATGCCGCCACGCAGCAGCGCATCAGAAGGGGCTTCTCCCGAACGGGTAACGCGCTTCGGACGGATAGGCGCATACAGCTCGTTCTCAATCTGCAGTACATTAGTATTAAGCTGCAGCCAGTTGCCTTCAGCATCTTTGACGCCCATGGCTGCGTACTCTTCAGAAGGGGTTTTGATTGCGGCCTTCAGCGCGCTCACATACCCTTCCAGCGAGTTGAAGGTAATACCGAGATTACTTTGTGACTTATTGGTATAACCCAGGTCACTCAGGCGCAGAGAGGTCGCATACGGCAGCCACAGCGTATCTTTACCATCCGTTTCAAACGGCAGCTGGCTCTCACGCCCCTGAAGAAATGAGGAGCTGATCGCCGGCGAGGCACCAAACAGATAAGGGATCACCCAGCCGAAACGATAATAGTTGCGGATCAGGCGCAGATAGCCCGCAGAGATGGTCTCTTTACCGCTCTCAGCATCTTTTACATCCGCCCACTCCTGCCAGAAAGAGAGCGGCAGCGAGAAGTTGTAATGCACGCCAGAGATAATCTGCATCAGCGCGCTGTAGCGGTTTTTCAGCCCCTGCCGGTAGAGGGTCTTCATCTGGCCCACGTTTGAACTGCCATACTGTGCCAGCTCAATTTTATCGGTATCGTCAACGTGACCGGGCATACTGAAGGGCCACATGCGCTCTTCACCCAGCTGTTTTGCCACATGGCGATGGATGTCGCGCAGGAAGGTCAGCGAGCGATCGATATTTTTATCGACCGGCGTAATGAACTCCAGCAGCGTTTCCGCAAAATCCGTGGTGATCCAGTCATGCTTCAGCGCCGAGCCAAGCGATGCCGGATGGCCGGTAGTAGCCAGATGACCATCGGGCCCGACGCGTAACGTTTCGCGTTCGATGCCACGGCCGATACCCTTTAACGCGTCGGGATGCGCTTCCAGCCAGGAGAGCGCTTTTGATACGTCCGGGATCACATTAACCTCCCGCTGTGAGAATAATTTATTTTTGTTCAGCATAATGTTAACCGTAGCCTCGAATCTGTGCGAATCAATGCCACCACTCCATACCCTGTATTGTGGCGATCGCGATAAAGATATAACGCAGCGTTTTGCCGAGAGCGAGAAACAGCATGCAAGGCAGCCAGCTGAAGCGCAACCAGCCTGCGAGAACGCAAAGCAGATCGCCAGCAACCGGCAGCCAGCTAAAGATCAATGCCGCAGGGCCCCATCGGTGTAACCACGTCAATGCTGTGTCATGCCATCGCCCCTGCCCGTTCTGCGGCATAAGGCGACCAAGAAAAATGTTGGTCAGGCCACCCAGCGTGTTTCCCACTGATGCAGCCAGCAACAGGCCATATACCGATCCTTTCTGAGCAACCAGCAGCGTTATCAGTACAGCTTCTGAACTGCCCGGAAGCAGCGTGGCGCTCAGAAAGCTGCTGCCCAGCAGCGAGCCATAAATCAGGAAATCATTCACGGTAATGGCATATCGCACGTACGACAAAATGAGCCATTACTTTAGCTTAATGCGCTCAGGTTGTCGCCAGGCAGGCTTAACCGCAAATGCTTTGAAAGCATTAGGAATTTTCGTTTTCAGAAAAAGGTCAGGGAACAAAACCGGGCATAAATGGCGGTAAATGCAGCATTTTTCAAAACAGAGTACAAAAGAGAGTCAGCATTCCTATTAACGCCAGTGAACTCTGGCGGCGCTAAAATCGCTGAACAGAGACGGGTTAATTGCGAAAGCGGCTGGTACTGCCGGGGGAGATTTGGAGAGCACAGCCCGGGTGCTGAAGCTGTCGGTAACGGGTTTAACTGAAGCATATGGGGAAAAAGCAGAGAATGGTGCATCCAGGAGGATTCGAACCTCCGACCGCTCGGTTCGTAGCCGAGTACTCTATCCAGCTGAGCTATGGATGCACTGAAGCGTAGCCTGCAAAGAAGCGACGTTGATAACACTGAAAGGGGGTGAAGAATGGTGCATCCAGGAGGATTCGAACCTCCGACCGCTCGGTTCGTAGCCGAGTACTCTATCCAGCTGAGCTATGGATGCATTGAGGTATTTCTTACGATGGACTAACTGCAACAAGCCTGAAATGATACAAAGAATGGTGCATCCAGGAGGATTCGAACCTCCGACCGCTCGGTTCGTAGCCGAGTACTCTATCCAGCTGAGCTATGGATGCATTGAGGTAATTCTTGTATTACGCAGGGTGCTAACAACTCACCATGAAAGGAACTGCTCGTTCACTCTTTAACTTTATCCGCTACCATCTAAAAGATGGTGCATCCAGGAGGATTCGAACCTCCGACCGCTCGGTTCGTAGCCGAGTACTCTATCCAGCTGAGCTATGGATGCATCGGAAATGGCGGTGAGGCGGGGATTCGAACCCCGGATGCAGCTTTTGACCGCATACTCCCTTAGCAGGGGAGCGCCTTCAGCCTCTCGGCCACCTCACCTTACGCGTTCTTCCGAACCGTGCTTCTGAACTTGTTTCTGCTCATCGGCACTGCGTGGCGCACATATTACTTTCCCGGACTTATAAGTCAAACAATTTCTCCCGACTTTTTTCACTCACGCGTTCGATTGCACAAATGACGCACAATTCGGCTGATTTAACGGCGAAAAGGGTGATTTATCAACAGCAAAAGCCAGAGCAGTAATGAAAAAAGCGAGGAAGCTAAAACAGAAATAAACGGATGGAGGGAGCAGAAAGGTAGCGTCTCGCCCATGAGCGAGACGCTGAAAACGTTAGTAACCCGTGGTTTGTGTTTTTTCAGCCTGAATACGCTGATAAATCTCTTCACGATGTACCGATACTTCTTTTGGCGCATTAACGCCAATGCGGACCTGGTTACCTTTAACGCCCAGCACCGTTACAGTCACCTCATCGCCAATCATGAGGGTTTCACCAACTCGACGAGTTAGAATAAGCATTCTTTGCTCCTTGAAAGATTAAAAGAGTCGGGCCTGTTCGGGCTCCCGGCCATATCCATCATATACCGCTGAACAATACCTATGACAAATACACCATTGTGATTTGTCACACCAATACATTCTGCTGATAATCAGTTTAGCCGAAATACACTACATCGACCGGACTTTGTCATTACCTGGTGTCCATTGCACTAAAAAGCGCCGGAACAGACGTTCCTGGCGCTATACAACGCTTAATTTTAATTGTTACAGCCGGCTGCTTACCCACTCCTGTACGCCTGCCAGCGCGCCTGCCAGCGCCTGCGGATTGGTACCGCCCGCCTGCGCCATGTCAGGACGTCCACCGCCTTTTCCGCCCACCTGAACGGCCAGCGCGCTAATCAGCTCACCTGCTTTCACGCGGTCGGTCAGATCTTTAGTTACGCCTGCAATCAGCGAAACCTTACCTTCTGCTACCGTTGCCAGTACGATCACGGCAGACCCAAGCTGGTTTTTAAGGTCATCCATAATCGTACGCAGCATTTTCGGTTCAGTGTTACTCAGCTCACTTACCAGCAGTTTAGCGCCCCTGATTTCAATGGCGCTGCTGCTCAGCGATGCGCTCTCCTGGGCTGCCTGCTGATCGCGTAGCTGCTGCAGCTCTTTCTCCAGCGCGCGTACGTTATCCACCAGACCGCGCACCTTCTCACTGAGGTTGCTACTGTTGGCCTTCACCACCTGAGCAATGTCAGTCAGCTGATCGCTCTGTGCATGCAGCTGAGCAATTGCCGCTTCACCGGTCAGCGCTTCGATACGACGAATACCGGCAGCCGTGCCCGACTCAGACTGAATGCGGAACAAGCCGATATCACCCGTGCGCGCAGCGTGCGTACCGCCACACAGCTCCACTGAATATTCGCCCATGCTGACCACGCGCACCCGCTGATCGTACTTCTCGCCAAACAGCGCCATCGCCCCACGCGCTTTAGCCTCTTCCAGATCCATGATATCGGTCTGAATCAGCAGGTTGCGGCGGATCTGTGCATTGACGATATCTTCAACTTCACGGATCTGCTGCGGCTTCATCGCTTCAGAATGCGAGAAGTCAAAACGCAGATATTTATCGTTATTCAGCGAGCCTTTCTGCCCGACGTGATCGCCCAGCACTTCACGCAGTGCTTCATGCATCAGGTGCGTTGCTGAGTGATTCAGGCGAATACGTGCCCGACGCGCTTCGTTTACCTGCGCCTGCAGCGCATCACCGATACGCAGCTGACCATGAGTGAGCTTACCGATATGTCCCAGTGCTTTGCCATACTTTTGCGTATCCTGCACGCTAAATTCAGCATTCTGCCCTGTGAGTACGCCAGTGTCCCCCACCTGCCCGCCTGATTCACCGTAGAACGGCGTAGCCTTCAGGATCACGACGGCATCCTGTCCAGCGGTGATCTGTTCTACTGACTGACCATCAACAAACAGCGCTTCAATCGTGGCGTTCAGCGCCAGCTCTTCATAACCTTTAAATTCGGTTACGGCATCAACGCGAATAACGCTATTGTAGTCCGCGCCAAAGCCGCTGGCTTCGCGCGCGCGCTGGCGCTGCTGCTCCATAGCGGCTTCAAATCCCGCCTCATCAATCTTCAGATTGCGCTCGCGACAAACGTCAGCGGTCAAATCCGCCGGGAAGCCAAAGGTGTCATAAAGACGGAAGACGGTTTCACCATCCAGCGTGTCGCCGCTCACTTTTGCCAGCTCATCATCCAGCAGCGCCAGACCACGCTCCAGCGTTTTAGCAAACTGCTCCTCTTCCGCTTTCAGCGCATTTTCTACCAGTTTCTGCTGACGCTTCAGATCTTCACCCGCAGCGCCCATAACCTCAATCAGCGGTGCCACCAGCTTATAGAAGAATGCTTCTTTCGCGCCCAGCATGTTGCCGTGGCGGACCGCACGACGAATGATGCGACGCAGCACATAGCCACGGTTCTCATTCGATGGCATGACGCCATCGGCAATCAGGAAGGCGCAGGAGCGGATATGATCTGCGATAACGCGCAGCGATTTGTTATTGAGGTCGCTTGCGCCAGTGACCTGAGCAACAGATTTGATCAGCTGCGCAAAGAGATCGATCTCATAGTTGGAGTTCACATGCTGCAGGACTGCCGCGATACGCTCCAGCCCCATACCGGTATCCACCGACGGCTTAGGCAGCGGTTGCATGGTGCCGTCAGCCTGACGGTTGAACTGCATAAACACGATATTCCAGATCTCAATATAGCGATCGCCATCCTCTTCCGGGCTGCCCGGCGGGCCTCCCCAGATATGGTCGCCATGATCGTAGAAAATTTCAGTACAGGGACCGCACGGACCGGTGTCGCCCATCTGCCAGAAGTTATCAGATGCGTATGCGCTGCCCTTGTTGTCGCCAATACGAATAATGCGTTCGCGCGGCACACCGATCTGGTCAGCCCAGATATCAAAGGCTTCATCATCGGTTTCGTAAACGGTTACCCATAAACGCTCTTTTGGCAGGCTGAACCACTGCTCACCCGTCAGCAGTTCCCAGGCATAAGCAATCGCCTCCTGCTTGAAATAGTCGCCGAAACTGAAGTTGCCCAGCATTTCAAAGAAGGTGTGATGGCGTGCGGTATAACCCACATTTTCCAGATCGTTATGCTTGCCGCCTGCGCGCACGCAGCGCTGCGAGGTAGTCGCACGCGTGTAATCACGCTTGTCCTGGCCAAGGAAAACGTCTTTGAACTGCACCATGCCGGCGTTGGTAAACAGCAGCGTTGGATCGTTATTCGGTACGAGGGAGCTGCTGGCTACAACCTGATGTCCCTTGCTATGAAAAAAGTCGAGAAACGCTTGACGGATCTCAGCAGTGCTCTTGCTCATAAAATTCCTGGAATCACGCTAACGAACGTTCCCTTTCGCTGACAAACCCTGTCTATCCGGTCCGTCGCTGACTGAGGAACAAAAAGTGGGAATAAGATAAAATTTCTGCAATAGGAAGTAAAATCACATTGCCTTTCAGTCGTCACTATTTCTGAAAACCGCCTGAATATCTTCCATCATAAAGCCTTTTGTCATCAGAAAACGCTGTACTTTGCTTTTTTCTGCCCAGGTTTGCGGCAGCGGCTCGCCAAACTTACGTCTGGCAAGCTCTGCAGCACACGCTGTCCAGTCTACGTCACTTTCTGCCAGCGCCTGATTGATCTCGTCACGTCCGATGCCTTTTTGCTGCAGCTCCATCCTGACGCGCTGCGGACCATATCCTTTGCGCGCCCGGCTCTGGATAAAACGCTCAGTAAATCGATTATCGTTCAGCCAGCCATTTTCCTGACACCAGTCGAGCACTTTTTCCAGCAGCTCATCCGGAATCGGGATATTTTCCTGCTGCTGCAGATAGGCCGCACGCTGGCCGGAGAGCTGCAGTTTGCGCTTCAGCTCGCTGCGGCTGTGATCGCGCTGTGAAAGCAGGCGCATAGCGCGGTCAAGTAAACGGGAGAAGTCAGGCACCGGTGCCTGTGATGATGTTGATGACATACACATTAGCCTTACTGTTGGTAACGGACAGGGTAAAGCATGGGGGGCAGAGAGCGGAAGGCGTGCAGAGGAGTAAAAAAGAAAACGGGAGCATTGCTGCTCCCGCTGATATTAAAAGTCTTCGTTAGTTTCGCCTGCTTTTTCAAGCTCAGCGTCAGAAGGCTCTTTAGTATTTGCCTCTGCTGTCGCACCTGTCAGCAGCGCCTCACGCAGTTTGCTGTCAATCTCGTTCGCAATTGCCGGGTTCTCTTTCAGGAAGTTGGTCGCGTTTGCTTTACCCTGACCAATCTTATCGCCGTTGTAGCTGTACCACGCACCGGCTTTTTCCACCAGCTTGTGTTTCACGCCCAGGTCTACCAGCTCACCAAAGGTGTTGATCCCTTCGCCATACATGATCTGGAATTCTGCCTGCTTAAACGGTGCAGCGATTTTGTTCTTCACCACTTTCACGCGCGTTTCGCTACCTACCACTTCGTCGCCCTCTTTGATCGCACCGATACGGCGGATATCAAGACGAACGGAGGCGTAGAACTTCAGCGCGTTACCACCGGTGGTGGTTTCCGGGTTACCAAACATCACACCAATTTTCATACGGATCTGGTTGATGAAGATCAGCAGCGTATTGGACTGTTTCAGGTTACCTGCCAGCTTACGCATCGCCTGGCTCATCATTCGTGCCGCCAGACCCATGTGCGAGTCACCGATCTCACCTTCGATTTCCGCTTTAGGCGTCAGCGCCGCAACGGAGTCAACGATGATGACATCAACGGCACCTGAACGTGCCAGCGCGTCGCAGATTTCCAGCGCCTGCTCACCGGTATCCGGCTGTGAACAGAGCAGATTATCGATATCCACGCCCAGCTTTTTCGCATAGACCGGATCCAGCGCATGCTCAGCATCGATAAAGGCGCAGGTTTTACCTTTACGCTGTGCAGCCGCAATAACCTGCAGCGTCAGCGTGGTTTTACCAGAAGCTTCCGGTCCGTAGATCTCTACGATACGGCCCATCGGCAGACCACCCGCACCCAGTGCGATGTCCAGCGACAGGGAGCCGGTAGAAATAGTTTCTACATCCATCGAGCGGTCTTCACCCAGACGCATGATGGAGCCTTTACCAAATTGTTTTTCAATCTGGCCCAGTGCGGCAGCTAAAGCCTTCTGTTTGTTCTCGTCGATCGCCATTTACACTCCTAATCATGCCGGGTGAGCAAACACTGGCTGTGTCCGCTCGTTCTGTTGCCAATAATTATACTGTATAATCATACAGTATCAAGCCTAATTTATCAGAAATTGATCAAGCAGCGTCTGCAGCGCCCACGCCACCGACTGACGCCGCACCGCCTCGCGATCGCCTGCAAAAACACAGCGTTGCGCAAAGATACCTTCCGGTCCGGCAAGGGCAAACCAGACGGTGCCCACGGGTTTATCTGCGCTGCCGCCGCCCGGTCCTGCAATGCCGCTTACAGCGATCCCATAAGGTGCCTGCGCCGCCTGACACGCGCCTGCCACCATCTCACGTACCGTCTCTTCACTCACTGCGCCATAGCGCGCAAGCGTGCTCGCCTGCACGCCTGCCATCTGCTGCTTGGCACTATTACTATAGGTGACAAATCCGCGCTCAAACCAGGCAGAGCTGCCGCTGATATCTGTGAAAACTTTGGCAATCCAGCCGCCGGTACAGGATTCAGCCGTCGTCACGCTGGCGTGGCGCGCTATGAGCTTTTCGCCAATCTGACGGCTTAACTGCTGCAGCTGTTCATCATTCATCGCTTTCTCCTTTTGCGGCGCAACGTTAGCAGTAAATGGAGCGGCAGACGGCGCTTTTCAACCAGCAGCAGTGAAATTTGCGCCCCTGCTTCCGCTGCCTCCGGTCCGGTTTCATGCCATCCTGACCGGATGCGGGGAAGCGCACAGCAGCGTGCCGTTGCCGCGTGCCGGATCGGCCGGAGTCAGTACCGCTTAATCAAGCATAGTCGCGATCTGTGCCAGGCAGGCGCTGACGTTCAGCAGTGAGTGAGACCGGAGGTGTTCAGTACAGAGGGTGGCGCAGCAGGAACCGAAAGCGGGAGGCGTAAATACCTTCAGGGTAAAAAACAGGACGGCCTGCGCCGTCCGGCCATCAGCTCTTTTTCACAAACTCAGATTTGAGTTTCATCGGGCCAAAGCCCTCGATTTTGCAGTCAATATTGTGATCACCTTCAACCAGACGAATACTTTTGACCCTGGTACCAATTTTCAGCACCGAAGAGCTGCCCTTTACCTTTAAATCTTTGACCACGGTGACGCTGTCGCCATCTGCCAGCGTATTGCCATTGGCATCGCGTACCAGCAGCGTATCGCTCGCTTCTGCCGCGCTGGCAGACCAGATATGGCCGCACGACGGGCAGTTAAGGTTGTCGCCATCCTGCCAGGTATAATCAGCCTGACACAGCGGACAGGCGGGTAAATGCTCCATAAGTGCTCCTGATAATCTGCATGCGGTGAAATGGCACCGCAAAGAGGGTGCCATATTATATCCTCACACTTTATAAGGACAGCATTAAAGCAGATTGCCCTGCCGCGCTTTGGCGACCTCCTCTCCCAGCTGCCATACGGCCATCGCGTAATGGGTGCTGTGGTTATAACGCGTAATCACATAGAAGTTAGGCAGGCCGTACCAGTACTGATAGCTGGTGCCCAGATCGAGTCGCAGCAGGCTGGCTTCGCTGTTGCCATTCAGTGAGCCCTGCGGGGTCAGACCGCTCGCCGCCAGCGTGGCAATCGGATAACGCGTTTTGAAGCCATTCTCCAGCGCGGGTGCCTGTCCGCTCGCCGGTACGGCGACTGTCTCACCGCTGCGCCAGCCGTGCGCTTTGAAATAGTTTGCGACACTGCCAATCGCATCAACCGGATCCCAGAGATTGGTATGACCATCTCCGTTGAAATCCACCGCGTACTCTTTATAGGATGAGGGCATAAACTGGCCATAGCCCATTGCCCCGGCAAAGGATCCGCGCAGATCCAGCGGATCGTCCTGTTCGGTGCGCGCCATCAGCAGAAACGTTTCCAGCTCGCTGCTGAAGTAGGCGGCGCGGCGCGGATAGTTAAACGAGAGCGTCGCCAGCGCATCCAGCAGACGGGTTTTGCCCATCACCCGGCCCCAGCGCGTCTCAACGCCGATAATGCCGACGATAATTTCCGGCGGTACGCCATAAACCTGCTGCGCCCGCTGCAGAGCATCTTCATACTGATTCCAGAACGCTACGCCATTCTGTACGTTATCGGGCGTGATAAATTTTTTCCGGTAGCGCAGCCAGGCGCCGTTTGGCCCCGCTGGCGGCGTATAGCTCGGTGCCTGCTGATCCATCAGGCGCAGTACGTAATCAAGCCTCTTTGCCTGGCCGATAACCGCATGCAGCTGATCGCGATCAAAACCATGTTTCGCTACCATCCGATCGATAAATTGTTCTGCTGCCGGGTTGCCGGCAAAGTCACCAAACATCGGCTGAACCGCATGCGACGAATCCAGCAGGAAGCCGCCTTTAGGTGCCGGCACAACATCGCCTTGCTGATGAGGCGCAGGCTTGCTGCTGCAGGCAGCAAGCAGGAAAAACAACGGAATGAGGGCAACCTTAATACGCATTAGATATCCATAAGCGAGCAAAAAACCTGAACGCATATGGTAGTCGTTCAGCGCATTAACGGACAGAGTAATGTCGTAACTTTACGCGGTGTGTGCGCCCCTCAGGACGAGGTGGCGCACGTAACGGTTCAGGGTACCAGCAGCACTTTGATCGATTCGCGACCTGATGCCATCGCAAACCCCTGCTCCCACTCCGCCAGCGGAAAACTGTGCGTAACAATGCCTTCTGCGGTGAACCATTTTTTCTCAAAAAAGCTGATGACCGTTTCATAGCAGTGCGGGCCAAGATGTGAGCCGCGCACATCCAGCTCTTTGCGGTCGCCAATGATCGACCAGTCTACCGTTGCAGGCTTACCAAACACGCTGAACTCGACATAGCGGCCCATGCGCCGGATCATCTGCAGTCCCTGATTAACTGCCAGCGGGTTGCCGGTCGCCTCTATATAGATGTCGCAGCCGTAGCCGTCAGTGAGTTTGCGCACCTCCGCATCCACATCCTGCTCCAGCGGGTTGAAAACCAGATCGGCCCCCAGCTTTTTCGCCAGCGCCAGACGTTCCGGAATGGTATCCAGTACAATAAACAGCTTGGGGTTTTTGAGGCGGATAGCCTGAATCATGCCGGTGCCGAGCGGGCCAGCCCCAGCCAGAACCACCACATCATTGAATTCAATCGCCGCGCGGTTCACCGCGTGGACCGCACAGGCGAAGGGCTCAATCAGCGCGCACTCTTCGTGCGTCAGCGTATCAGGAATTTTATGCACCCGGCTGTTGGCTTTGAACAGCATATATTCGGTCATACCGCCATCAGAGTCCTGCGTCTGAAAGCCGTAGATGTCGTGCTTTTCGCACATCCAGTATTTGCCATCTTTGCAGAAGCGGCACTGATTACAGGGAATAATCTGTTCAGCGATGACGCGGTCGCCAGGCGACACGCCAAAATGCTCCAGCGCGCCCTCGCCATATCCGACGACCGTGCCATAAAACTCATGCCCCACCACTACTGGCGTTTTAACCCAGGCTTTTTCCGGATTGCCATCTCCCCAGTACATTGGCGCCCCGTGCCAGCAGTGGACGTCAGACGCGCAGATACCACATGCCCCCACTTTTACCAGCAGCTCGCGTGCTTTTGGCTCAGGCAGCGGTAAGGTTTCCAGGCGATAATCGCGCGGGCCATAGTTCACCAGGCTTTTGATCTGTTGCGGCAGAATATTCATAGCGTATCCTTTTCGATAAATGTTAACGTCAACATTGAATGACAGAGAGATAGCCCGCAGGCTATCTTAACGGTGTGCTTTACGCTTAACGGAACTCAGCCAGATCGCGCCCAGAATGATCCCGCCTTTAATCACAATCTGCACATAGGGTGAAACCCCCATCAGATTCAGGCCATTATTGAGAATGCCGAGCATCATCGCGCCCACCAGCGTCCCAAGAATGGCACCTTTACCGCCAGCTATTGCCGCCCCGCCCAGCACGACAGCAGCGATCGCATCCAGCTCAAATCCGTTACCGGCGTTGGGCTGTCCGCTCATCAGACGCGAACTGAGCACAATACCGGCCACCGCCGCCGTGAGTCCGCTGATGATATATACCCAGAGCTTGGTGCGTGAGACACGGATACCGCTCAGGCGCGCGGCCTCTTCATTGCCGCCCAGAGCGTAGACGTGACGACCAAACGGCTTCTGATGCAGCAGGATCCACGCCAGCAAATAGACCACCAGCATGATTAAAATGGGCACCTGAATACCCAGCAGGCTGGCACGGCCAAACATCATGAAGCTTTCCGGCAGGCCGGAGATGGGATATCCCCCGGTATACATCAGCGCCAGTCCCCGTGCGATCCCCATGCTGGCGAGCGTAACGATGATGGGCGGCATCCGCAGCCAGGCGATACAGCCGCCGTTCAGGGCGCCAAAGCCCATACCGATCAGCAATCCAGCCAGCACCGCCAGCGGCATCGGAATTCCCGCCACCATCAGACCGGCGGCCACTGTGCCGGAGAGCGCCATCACCGATCCCACCGACAGGTCGATCCCGCCAGTTAAGATGGCACAGGTCATTCCCACGGCAATAATGGCGTTGATAGAGACCTGACGCGCCACGTTGCTGAGGTTGTTCGCGGTCAGAAAGCTATCGTTGAGAAAAATCATCACAATAAACAGCAGCACAAAACCGACAAACGGCAGGAAGGCGGGATGGTGCAGACAGCGGTCAAGCCGGCCGCGCCTGCGCGACGTTTGTGACAGCATGGAATTAGAGAGAATACTCATGATGCGTTCCCCGTAGCGTGTAGCATGATGGTTTCAGCGTTGATTGCCGTATCGTGAAGCTCCTGCGCAATATGTCCGTTGCGAAACACCAGCACCCGGTGGCAGAGGCCAATAATCTCCGGCAGCTCAGAAGAGATGACGATGATGGCGATGCCCTTACGGGTCAGCTGCTGCATCAGCTGATAAATTTCCATTTTTGCGCCTACATCGATACCGCGTGTGGGTTCGTCAAAGATCAGCACTTTGCAGTCATTATTCAGCCAGCGCGCAATGACCACCTTTTGCTGATTGCCGCCGCTAAGCGTATTCACCTCCTGCTCCGCTGACGGCGTTTTCACGCCAACCCTGCGGATAAGATCGCTGACCACTTCACGCTCGCGCACATGGTGCAGAAATCCGCCGTGGGTGATCTGCCGGTTCAGCGTGATGTTATGCGCCACGCTAAACGGCAGTACCAGCCCTTCGGTTTTGCGGTTTTCCGGCAGCAGTCCGATCCCCTGCTCTAAGGCATCGGCGGGCGTACGCAGCCGCAGCGGCTCGCCATTCAGGCGTACCTCTTTTTGCCAGCACGCCTGTGCACCCAGCATCGCGCAGGCGGTTTCGGTGCGGCCCGATCCCACCAGCCCGGCAAAGCCGAGAATTTCTCCGGGCCAGAGCTGAAAAGCGTCTGCGGGCCCCTGGCGCTGGCGCTGCAGATTGACGTCCAGCAGCGGTAGCGTTGCCGCCGGCAGCGGCAGTTTATCGGGGAAATGCTGTTCCACCTGACGGCCCACCATCATTTTTACCAGCTGCTCGCTGCTGCAGTCGCTCACCGGGAGGGTGCCAACATAGCCTCCGTCGCGCAGTACCGTGATGGTGTCGCATACCGCAAAGATCTCCTCCAGATGATGCGAGATGAACAGCATGCCCACCCCCTGCTGTCGCAGGTCGCGCATCACCCGGAACAGATGCTCAGCTTCACCCGGCGTCAGCGTTGCCGTAGGTTCATCAAGGATCAGGATCCGCGCATCCAGCGCCAGCGCTTTGGCAATCTCAACAAACTGCTGCTGCGCCACGCTGAGGTGCGTTACCGCAATGTCCGGATCGAGTTCAACCCCCAGCCGCGCCAGCAGCGCCAGCGTACGACTGCGCATCGTCTGGCGATCCAGCCATCCCCAGCGGGTACGCTGTTCGCGATTCAGAAAAATATTCTCGACGGCATTAAGACCCGGTATCAGCGAGAACTCCTGAAAGACAATTCCCACGCCAGCTGTTATCGCCTGACGATAGCCAGCAAACTGCTGCGGCCGATCGTCGATAGCGATTTCGCCGCTGTCAGGCTGATAAATACCGCTCAGGATCTTCATCAGCGTGGATTTACCCGCCCCGTTTTCACCGAGCAGCGCATGGATTTCACCGGCGTGCAGCGTCAGGTTGATGTTGTTTAACGCGCGTACGCCCGGAAATGATTTACTGATTCCGCTGAGTTGCAGTAACGGCATGGCAGCGCCTCCCCGGAGTGATTACCAGCTAAAGCCGCTGGCGTTCTCTTTCGTGATCAGTTTTACGTCAAGCGGTACTGCAGCCGGCACCTGACTTCCCCAGTGCTTCGCCATCGCCACGCCCAGCCCCAGCCGTACCATGTCACGCGGGAACTGCGCAGAAGTTGCAATAAACGGCGATCCCGCTTTCTCAATCTCTTTCACCGCTTCCGGCTGACCATCGACGCTGACCAGTTTCACATCTGCGCCGTTCGCCTGAATCGCCGCCAGAGCCCCGAGCGCACCGGTATCGTTGACGCTAAAAATGCCGGCCAGATCCGGCGCTGCCTGCAGCATATTTTCGGTAACGCTTAGCGCAGTATCACGCTCCTGTTTGCCGTTCTGACGGTTAACGATTTTGATGCCGGGATATTTCTTCATTGCATCTTCAAACCCTTTAACGCGTTCGATGATCGGCACCACCGGAATACCATCAAGAATGGCGACCTTACCTTTACCGCCCAGCGCTTTCGCCAGAAACTCTCCGGCCTGCAGGCCGGCATCATAATTTTTGGAGCCAACAAAAGAGTCGATTGGGCCTTTAGCCTGAGCGTCAATCGCCACTACCACTACGCCCGCTTTTTTTGCCTCGTTTACCGCGTTTTCCACCCCGTTGGTGTCCGCCGGATTAATCAGCAGGATGTCGACTTTTTTCTGCAGCATATCTTCAATGTCGTTGATCTGCTTTGAGACATCGTGACGGGCATCTGCCTCAATCACCGTAGCCCCCATGCTGCCGGCTGCAGCCTTGAGCGCTTCCTGCATGGTGACAAAATAGGGGTTATTCATCTCCTGGAAGGACATGCCGATAGTCAGCGGCTTTGCTATCGCCAGTGCAGATGCCAGCATTAAAGGGGTCGTTACACAGAGCGCCAGCAGGGTGTTCAGTTTGCCTTTCATAATTTTCTCCGGGTCTTTTCAGTTAACTGCTTATCGTCGTTACGAAATAAAGCCGGTACAGGAACACTGCGCAACCACACCTGAAATGTTGACGTTAACATAAAGATAAAAACGTTCTGTATGCCAGGAATACGCTATCTGAGGATTGTTAAATTCATCGCCACAGACATGAGATCAAAATTTAAACACCTGAAATGACAACGTCAACATTCTCAGATGGACAAGTTTAAGATCCTTGCGGCATGTCACATCTTATTAACATCGCTTTCAGTGTTGTTACAGAAAAAACCCGGCAGGCGTCTGAAACTAAAGGTTTTTCAGGAAGCCATTAAGCATCACGCGGGTTTCGTAGGGACGGCCCTCAATAGCAGAGATGATATTTTCTGACACCACCCGCGCCCACTGGCCGGTATCATGAGCGACATAAGGAATAACCTGATTAAAATCTTCGGCGCAGGGTACTTCATCAACAGAGATAAAGCCGGTGTCGTGCATTCCCCACTTGTTGGCCAGATTAATAGCCGCCAGCGTAATCATGCCGTTTAATCCGACAATTGCATCGTAGCGTTCATGGGTGGTAGAGAACCATGACTGAATCATCGCCTTAGCATGTTCGTAGCGGTAGTCGGTATAAAGCGTGTGCAGAGTAACGCGCTCGTCAATCCCGCTTCGGATCCCGTCAATACGCTGCCGGGTAATGTGAGAGTGTTCGCTGCCGCCAATGACCAGCACATTGCGAAACGCTTTTTTCATTATCGCTTCTGCAACCAGCTCACCGGCACGGCTGTTGTTGATATAGACCGCCGGCAGCAACGTATCAAACTGACGATCCAGCTGGATAAGCTGGCTTGAGGAGTGGCGCACCACGTCGATATGGCTTTTATCGTAGCGGTCAGAATCCTCCACTACCGACAAAATAATCCCGGCCGCTTTATAGCTGACCAGCGTCTGCAGCGCGCGCGCCTCAATCTGCCGGTTGCCGTTCGTGGTAAAGAACATGACCGAATAGCCTTTGGCATCTGACAGGCGGCACACCTCTTTGATGATATGGGAATAAACAATATTAAAGGTATCGTCGGTAACCACGCCGATAATAGGGCTCTGGCTGGCTTTGATATTGCGGGCAAACGCGTTAGGCACATAGTTAAGCGTGCGTGCTGCGGCCAGGATCCGCTCGCGCGTTTCGGGTTTAACCTTATCAGGGGCAGTAAACACGCGTGAAACGGTAATATTGGTTACGCCGGCAATCTGCGCAATATCTTTAATGGTGGCCGCTTTGGTACTTTTTCGGGTCATAACATTCGCTATTGGCAGTGTCAGCAGGAGTAACGCGATGGTATCAGCTTTCGTGAAATGTTGACGATGACATTTTGCGCCCTCAGCGCAGAAACAGTACCGGCTCATTCTGCAATTCTGAAGCCTGCCCGAAGAAACAGCCCTGCGCGCCGGTTTTCCTGCTATACAGACTCCGTTATCATAATCAGCACGTACTCGTGAACACATTCAGGTTACTGCCCGCCCTTCAGTCAGCCTCTGGCAACCACGCTGAGCCCTAAGAGGGGCAGATAAAAGAGAATCAGAATCATGTATCGCGCTGCTTATGTTTAAACATGGACACCCTAATACTATGAGTACATTAGAGAATATCAGCGCTCACACGCCAATGATGCAGCAGTATCTGCGCCTGAAAGCCGATCACCCTGACATCCTGCTGTTCTACCGCATGGGCGATTTCTACGAGCTGTTCTTTGATGATGCAAAGCGCGCCTCGCAGCTGCTGGAGATCTCCCTGACCAAACGGGGTGCTTCAGCCGGTGAGCCCATTCCGATGGCCGGTGTGCCCTATCACGCCGTAGAGGGCTATCTGGCAAAGCTGGTTCAGCTGGGTGAGTCAGTGGCGATTTGCGAACAGATCGGCGATCCGGCGCTGAGCAAAGGCCCGGTTGAACGCAAGGTGGTACGGATTGTCACCCCTGGCACTATCAGCGATGAAGCGCTGCTGCAGGAGCGCCAGGATAACCTGCTGGCCGCTATCTTCCAGAGCCAGCGCGGCTTTGGCTACGCCACGCTGGATATCAGCTCCGGGCGTTTCCGCCTGAGCGAACCGGGCGACGCTGAAGCGATGGCAGCAGAACTCCAGCGCACGAATCCTGCGGAGCTGCTCTACCCTGAAGACCTGCAGGCGATGTCGCTCATTGACCAGCGCCGCGGGCTGCGGCGGCGTCCGCTGTGGGAATTTGAGATCGACACCGCGCGCCAGCAGCTGAATCTGCAGTTCGGCACGCGCGACCTGCGCGGATTTGGCGTGGAGCAGGCACATCTGGGGCTGCGCGCTGCGGGCTGTCTGCTGCAGTATGCCAAAGATACTCAGCGTACCACGCTGCCGCACATTCGTTCCCTGAGCATGGAGCGCCAGCAGGATAGCGTGATCATGGATGCGGCCACGCGCCGTAATCTTGAAATCACCCAGAATCTGGCCGGCGGGATCGATAACACGCTGGCAGCGGTCCTGGATAAAACCGTCACGCCGATGGGCAGCCGTATGCTGAAGCGCTGGCTGCATATGCCGCTGCGTGACCTTACGACAATTGTCCGGCGTCAGGATGCGATTGCAGAATTGCAGTCGCTGAGCGACGCGCTGCAGCCGGTCCTGCGTCAGGTAGGCGATCTGGAGCGCATACTGGCACGCCTGGCGCTGCGCACCGCGCGCCCGCGCGATCTGGCGCGCATGCGGCATGCGTTTCAGCAGCTGCCGGAAATCAATCAGCTGCTGGCCGGAGCAGAGGCGGAACGGCTGGTGAGCCTGCGCACGCAGACGGGCGAGTTTGCTGAGCTGCGTACGCTGCTGGAGCAGGCAATTATTGAATCACCGCCGGTGCTGGTGCGTGACGGCGGCGTCATCGCGCCTGGTTACAACGCTGAACTCGATGAGTGGCGGGCGCTGGCTGACGGTGCCAGTGACTACCTTGACCGGCTGGAGATCCGCGAGCGGGAAAAACTGGGGCTGGATACGCTGAAAGTCGGCTTTAACGCGGTACATGGTTACTACATTCAGGTCAGCCGCGGTCAGAGTCACCTGGTGCCCATCCACTATGTGCGCCGCCAGACGCTGAAAAACGCCGAGCGCTATATCATTCCTGAGCTGAAAGAGTATGAAGATAAAGTTCTGACCTCCAAAGGCAAGGCGCTGGCGCTGGAAAAAGGCCTCTATGAGGAGCTGTTCGATCGCCTGCTGCCGCATCTTGAAGCGCTGCAGCTGAGCGCGGCCGCGCTGGCCGAGCTGGATGTACTCGCCAGCCTGGCAGAGCGCGCCTGGACGCTGAACTACTGCCGGCCGGTGCTGCAGGAGAAAGCGGGTATCCGCATTACCGCAGGCCGGCATCCGGTGGTGGAACAGGTGCTGAAAGAGCCCTTTATTGCCAACCCGCTCTCGCTGTCGATGCAGCGGCGCATGCTGATCATCACCGGACCAAACATGGGCGGTAAAAGCACCTATATGCGTCAGACCGCGCTGATTGCGCTGATGGCGTGGATAGGCAGTTTCGTACCGGCTGAAGAGGTCGTGATTGGTCCTGTCGATCGCATCTTTACCCGCGTCGGTGCGGCAGACGACCTTGCCTCCGGCCGCTCAACTTTTATGGTTGAGATGACAGAAACCGCCAATATTCTGCACAATGCGACGGAAAATAGCCTGGTACTGATGGATGAGATAGGTCGCGGCACTTCAACCTATGATGGCCTGTCACTCGCCTGGGCTTGTGCCGAAAGCCTTGCCAGTCGCATCAAAGCGATGACGCTGTTTGCCACCCACTATTTCGAGCTGACCACGCTGCCGGAAAAACTGGAGGGTGTTGTGAATGTGCATCTGGATGCGGTTGAACATGGCGATACCATCGCTTTCATGCACAGCGTGCAGGAGGGTGCCGCCAGCAAGAGTTATGGCCTGGCGGTTGCGGCGCTGGCGGGCGTGCCAAAAGAGGTAATCAAGCGCGCGCGGCAGAAGCTGAAAGAGCTGGAGGCGCTTTCCGGCAGTCAGAACGCCTCGGCAGCCAGCGGTGCGCAGCTGCCTCTGCTGGTGGCAGAGACCTCGCCGGCGGTGGACGCGCTGGAAGCGCTGGATCCTGACAGCCTGACGCCAAAGCAGGCGCTGGAGTGGATCTACCGGCTGAAAAGCCTGGTCTGATCGCAGCAAAAAAAAACGGTGACCAGACAGGTCACCGTTTTTGCTGCTGATTATGGCTTATTCACGAAACAGTGCTTCGATATTAAGGCCCTGTGTCTGCAGGATTTCCCGCAGGCGACGCAGCCCTTCCACCTGAATCTGACGAACGCGCTCGCGGGTTAACCCGATTTCGCGACCCACATCTTCCAGGGTTGCCGCTTCATAGCCTAACAGGCCGAAACGACGCGCCAGCACTTCACGCTGCTTGGCATTGAGTTCAAACAACCACTTAACGATGCTCTGTTTCATGTCATCGTCCTGCGTGGTGTCTTCCGGGCCGTTGTCTTTCTCATCGGCCAGGATATCCAGCAGCGCTTTTTCGGAATCACCACCCAGCGGGGTGTCAACCGAGGTAATACGTTCATTGAGACGCAGCATACGGCTCACGTCATCAACCGGCTTGTCCAGCTGCTCGGCAATCTCTTCCGCACTCGGCTCGTGATCGAGCTTGTGTGAAAGTTCACGCGCGGTACGCAGGTAAACGTTCAGCTCTTTGACAATATGAATCGGCAGGCGAATTGTACGGGTTTGGTTCATGATAGCCCGTTCAATAGTCTGACGAATCCACCAGGTAGCGTACGTTGAGAAACGGAACCCGCGCTCCGGGTCAAATTTCTCTACGGCACGAATCAGGCCGAGGTTACCCTCTTCAATCAGGTCCAGCAGGGCCAGACCACGATTGCTGTAACGACGGGCAATCTTCACTACCAGGCGTAAGTTACTTTCGATCATGCGGCGGCGAGAAGGAATATCGCCTCGTAAAGCACGACGCGCAAAGAAGACTTCTTCTTCTGCCGTCAGCAACGGGGAATAACCGATCTCTCCGAGGTAGAGCTGCGTCGCATCCAATACTCGTTGCGTCGCACCCTGTGACAACAGCTCTTCTTCTGCTACTTCGCTATCACCAGGTTCGTTCTCAACAAGAGCTTTCTCATCGAAAACTTCAGCTCCGTTCTCCTCGAATTCCGCATCTTCATGTAACTCATTAACTTTCAGCGTATTCTGGTTCATAAGCGGCTCCTACCCGTGATCCAAGGGCAGAACACCAAAGGTTCTGCCGGATTATCGCTGCGGTAAATAACGCAACGGATTTACGGATTTCCCCTTGTAACGAATTTCAAAGTGCAATCTAACTGAACTGGTACCGGTGCTACCCATGGTAGCTATCTTTTGCCCCGCCTTAACTTCCTGTTGTTCCCGGACCAGCATTGTATCGTTGTGGGCGTAGGCACTCAGATAATCATCATTATGCTTAATGATGATCAAATTACCGTACCCGCGTAACGCGTTACCTGCGTACACCACCCTTCCCGATGCGGTAGCGACAACAGATTGTCCGCGAGACCCGGCGATATCGATACCTTTGTTTCCGCCTTCCGCAGCAGAGAAGTTATCGATGATCTTGCCATCAGTCGGCCAGCGCCAGCTCCCCACCGGGGTTGAGCTATTTGAGGTGCTGCTGACTGTAGGCGGTGCGGTAACCGGAGCTGTGGTCGTTGCCACATTAGTTGCTCCTTTCGACGGTAGCATTTTCCCACCTGTCGAACCTGAATCATCAGAATACGTAATAACAGGTTGCTGTGCAACAGCAGGGGATTTTATTTGCGTTTGCGCCGTTGTTCCGGTGGCTCCGCTCTGGCTGGCATCGGCTGCTGTAATCGCATTTCCACCGGTAATTGTCTGACCGTTACCGTTGCCTACCTGCAGGGTTTGCCCTGCGCTCAGGCCGTATGGCGCGGGAATATTGTTGCGCTGAGCCAGATCGCGGAAGTCATTGCCGGTGATCCAGGCAATATAAAACAGGGTATCGCCATGTTTGACGGTATAGGTTTCACCGCCGTAGCTGCCTTTCGGAATATTCCCGTAATTGCGGTTGTAAACAATGCGTCCGTTTTCAGTCGCTACATTATTACTGGCACTAATCATTCCACCCGCAGGAGCAGCAGAAGATGTATTACTGCTTAACATTCCGCCCTGTGGCATAGCGGGCACCGGCGAACTCTGCCCGGAAACCATACCACCCCCTTGTGGAGCGACCATACCGCCGCCCTGAGGGGTCAGCATACCGCCGCCATTATTACTGCCAACCTGACTGATAGGCGCCTGCGTATTATCGCCAGAGCTACAGCCAGCCAGCCAGAAACCTACCAGTGAGACTGCCGCCAGACGGCGTAATTGAAATGCGGTGCTTCCTGTGCTCATTGCTCCCCCGTGATGGCAATACTGGTCAGAACTCTCTCGCGGCCTGAACCGCATAAATCTCTACGCGAATAGGCTCAAACGCGCATCGGTATCGAAAAAGAGGATAGTAACAATATCACCTGCGCCATGCCACGCTGTGATTGTGAAGAAATACGTAAGATCGCCCTTACGCCAGGTCACCCTGCACCAGCGGAACAAAGCGTACCGGCTCGATAATCTCTTCCGTCAACTCGCCCTTGTGGCGGCGCAGACGCTTAAGCACCTGATGGTCCTCCCCCACCGGCAGCACCATTCTGCCACCCTCACCCAGCTGTGCTATCAGCGCAGTCGGAATTTCGGGGGGCGCTGCGGTAACAATGATGGCATCAAACGGCCCGCGCGCGGGCCAGCCGAGCCAGCCATCACCGTGCCGGGTAGAGATATTATGCAGGTCGAGCTGCTTCAGACGGCGTTTAGCCTGCCACTGCAACCCTTTGATGCGCTCAACGGAACAGACGTGATTGACCAGATGCGCCAGAATAGCGGTCTGATAGCCGGAGCCGGTGCCGATTTCCAGTACGCGGGAGTGCGGGTTCAGCTCCAGCAGCGCGGTCATACGCGCTACCATATAGGGCTGGGAAATGGTCTGTCCGTTGCCGATAGGGAGTGCCATGTTGTCCCACGCCTTGTGCTCAAACGCTTCATCTACAAAGCGCTCACGTGGTACATCCGCAATCGCCTGCAGCAGACGCTCATCTGTAATGCCCTGCGCCCGCAGCTGGGCTAACAGCGTGTCGATGCGCCGGTTTATCATGCCAGTGAGACCTCTGCCTGCAGCAGCCAGTCATGCAGCACGCTCTGCGCGGCGTGTGCGGTGAGATCGACATGCAGCGCCGTCAGCGAAACATAGCCGGCGTCTACGGCGGCAAAATCGGTGTCGGGGCCGGCATCAAGCTGTTTGCCTGGCGGGCCTATCCAGTAGAGCGGCTGGCCGCGCGGATCTTCAGTGCAAATCACCTGATCTGCCGGATGGCGGCTGCCGCAGCGCGTGACGCGAAAACCTTTAATCTGCGCCAGTGGCAAATCGGGCACATTAATATTGAGGATACGTCCGGTACGCAGCGGTGCCCGGGAGAGCGCACGCAGCAGCACGCAGGTTACGGCTGCCGCACTGTCATAGTGCGTATGACCATTCAGCGACACCGCCAGCGCCGGCAGGCCGAGATGGCGCCCCTCCATCGCAGCTGCAACGGTACCGGAATAGATCACATCATCGCCCAGATTGGGACCGGCATTGATGCCTGAGACCACAATGTCAGGACGCGGTTGCATCAGCTTATTCACGCCGAGAAAAACGCAGTCGGTGGGTGTCCCCATCTGTACAGCGATATCGCCGCTGGCATGCGTGAAGGTACGCAGCGGCGTTTCCAGCGTCAGTGAATTTGAGGCACCGCTGCGGTTGCGGTCGGGTGCCACCACCTGTACCTCAGCAAATTCCCGCAGCGCGTGCGCCAGCGTCTGAATGCCGGGCGCATGGATTCCATCGTCGTTACTCAGCAATATCCGCATCTGTTTCTGACCTTTGTTCATTCACCGGTCCCCGCCAGCCGGTGCCGGCTGTGCGAAAAATCGGGCGTAGTTACGCCAGCGGCCGGTGAGACAGGGATAGATGCATTCTAGCGATGAGGCGTGGGAAGTGGTAGACGTAAATCGTGACAGAGGCAGGGTTTGTCTCTGCAGTGGTCAGAACCCGGCCAGCGGCCGGGTGAATTAACGCGCCGGGCGTCAGCGCTACTCGTCGCCGAGCGGTGCCGCAGCGCCGTTGCTCAGCAGCTCGCGCACCAGGCTGGTGGCGAAGCTGCCGGCGGGCAGCCAGAACTGCAGGGCCAGCGTGGCGTCATCCTGCCACTGCCACTGCAGATTATCCGGCACCACCAGCATCGCGCGGCGGGCGGTATCAACCCGTTCACGCGTCAGCAGCGTCAGCAGTGCCGGCGACTGCGCCAGCTGCTGCTGCTCGAATGCGGCAACTTCTCCCTGCGTGCCCGCCTCACCGCGTCCCGCCAGCGGTGCCGTGATGCGCAGCTCATGCGCGGCCACGCGCTGCTGCAGCGCTGGCAGCTCATCGGCAGCGGCGACAAACCAGCTGCCGCGTCCGGCGAGCTGCAGCGCATCGCCTGCCTGCGCCAGCTGCAGTGAGCCGTCGCGCTGCAGACGCGCGCTGGTCACCTGATTAAACAGGTAGCTACGCGCGGCTGACAGCAGCAGGCCTTTCATATTCCGATCGCGCGGATGAAACTGCTCTTCTGCCCAGCGCTGCGCCTGCTGCAGGTTATTCCCGCCGCGGCCAAAGCGCTGCTCGCCAAAATAGTTGGGAACGCCCTGAGCCTGAATCTGCTGCAGGCGCGCGTCAACGTCGGCGCGATCAGACACGTCGCGGATCACCAGCCGAAAGGCATTTCCCGCCAGCGCGCCGGTACGCAGCTTACGCCTGTGCCGGATCACCTGCAGGATCTCAACCCCTTCAAGCTGAAAGCCGCTCATTACCGGCATTGCGTTACCCGGCAGGCGGAAACAGAGCGTCTGTTCAGTCACGGCGTGGCGATCTTTCATGCCGGCATAGCTCAGGTCGCGCGCCGGCACGCCCAGATATTTTGCCAGGGCTTCAGCAACAAAACGCGTGTTGCAGCCCGTTTTGCGGATGCGTACCAGCAGCTGCTCGCCGTCGCCGTCATAGGGATAACCGAGATCTTCGATCACCACAAAATCATCCGGACGCGCTTTAATTATGCCAGTGGCAGCAGGCACGCCGTGCAGATAGTGCAGCTCACTCATGCGTCAGCCTTTACCAGCAGAGCCACTGCCTCGCAGGCAATACCTTCACCGCGTCCGGTAAAGCCGAGCTTTTCGGTGGTGGTGGCCTTCACGTTAACCGCATCCATGTGGCAGCCCAGATCTTCGGCGATATTGACGCGCATCTGCGGCACGTGCGGCAGCATTTTAGGCGCCTGCGCGATAATCGTGACGTCAACGTTGCCAATGGCGTAGCCTTTCGCCTGAATACGACGCCACGCTTCGCGCAGCAAGCCGCGGCTGTCAGCTCCTTTAAACGCCGGATCCGTATCCGGAAAAAGCTTGCCAATATCGCCCATCGCCACCGCGCCCAGCAGGGCATCGGTCAGCGCATGCAGCGCAACGTCGCCGTCGGAGTGGGCAATAAAACCGTGCTCAAACGGGATACGCACCCCGCCAATCACCAGTGGACCTTCACCGCCAAAAGCGTGAACGTCGAAGCCGTGACCGATACGCATTATGCGTTCTCCTGTCGTTGAATCTGAGTAAGGTAAAAGGCCGCCAGCGCCAGATCTTCCGGCCGCGTGACCTTGATGTTGTCGCTGCGCCCGCTAATCAGCTGCGGATGATAGCCGCAATACTCCAGCGCTGACGCCTCATCCGTGATCGTAGCGCCTTCGCTGAGCGCCCGGCTCAGGCAGGCAGTCAGCAGCCTATGCGGGAAAAACTGTGGCGTCAGCGCGTGCCAGAGATCGTCACGCTCCACCGTATGTGCCACCGCCGTTTTGCCCGGCTCAGCGCGCTTCATGGTATCGCGTACCGGTGCTGCCAGAATGGCGCCGGTTCTGCTGTGCTCCCGCACGGCCAGCAGCCGTGCCAGGTCGTCAGCATGAAGGCACGGGCGCGCGGCGTCATGCACCAGCACCCATGCGCTCTCTCTGATGTGCTGTAACCCTGCCAGCACTGACTCGGCCCGGGTTGCGCCGCCGGTGACCCGCACCACGCGCGGATCGTGCGCCAGCGGCAGCGAATCGAACCAGCCGTCGTCAGCGCTGACGGCGACAATCACCTGCTGCACTGCGGCGTTAGCCAGCAGGCGCGCCACGCTGTGTTCCAGCAGCGTCATGGTACCAATAGTGAGATATTGCTTGGGAAACGCTGCCTGCATGCGACTGCCGACACCGGCAGCCGGCACGACGGCAATCACATCCGCAGCGTGAGAGTGGTGAGTCATGTTGTTATCGTTGCTGATTTTGCGCAGACTGCTGCGCATTTCGTTTGTTCTGGTCTGCCACCAGGCGATAGAAAGTCTCGCCGGGTTTAATCATGCCCAGCTCGCTGCGTGCGCGCTCCTCAATCGCCTCTGAACCGCCATTGAGATCGTCAATTTCGGCAAACAGCTGATCGTTTCGTGCTTTGAGTTTGGCGTTATTCGCCTGTTGTGACACCACGTCTTCGCTGACGCGTGTGTAATCATGGATACCGTTCTTGCCCAGCCACAGGGAATATTGCAACCATCCCAGTAGCGCGAGCAGCAGTAACGTCAGTTTTCCCATCCCCGCCCCCTGAAAAACGGCCCAATCATCCCATAACTTGAGCCCGGACTCCACTGCGGCAGCGAAAATGGCGCGTAAGCAGATTTATCCGGATTATTTATAGCAGGCGGTCACGAAAAACAGCAGGCAAACTTTTGTAACCAGCGGATGCGTTTGCACATCTCTGCGCTTACCAGCCGGACAGATAGGAGAACACCAGCCAGAAGAGGCAGATGACCAGCAGACCGGTCGCCAGGGCGCACCAGAAGAGGTGCCCACGCATCATCAGGCTCAGCACGATGCCGGCCAGCACCGATACCGGCAGCAGCGCAAGGAAAAAAGGCCAGGTATAGAGAAAAAAGAATAGCGTATTGGAGCCGTAGAGCAGAAAGGGAATGGCCAGCGCGCACCAGTAGGCAAAAAAGCCAATAACGCCGCCGGGTAATGAGGAGCGCGGCTCTTCGGGCAAGCTGTCGTCTTTGCGTGCGAGCATGGGAGTGACGTTCTGCATAGAGATCCTGTTGACGCTAAAATGCGGCAAACCCGGAGAAGGCGTTTGCCGCGTCGGTTCAGGATCTGATGATATCGCGGCGGCGCAGCAGGTCTAACAATTGGGCCGCGAGTTTTGTAACCAATTGTTCGCCATCCAGCGTGATATCAGCGGCTTCGGGCGCCTCATACGCGCTGTCAATACCGGTGAAATTACGCAGTTCACCGGCGCGCGCTTTTTTATATAATCCTTTCGGATCGCGCGCTTCACACACCGCCAGCGGTGTATCGACAAAGACCTCAATAAACTCACCTTCGCCCAGCAGATCGCGCACCATCTGCCGCTCAGCCCGGTGCGGCGAGATGAAGGCGGTGAGCACCACCAGTCCGGCATCGACCATCAGCCGGGCCACCTCACCCACGCGCCGGATATTCTCCCGGCGATCGTCATCGCTGAAGCCGAGATCGCGGCACAGACCGTGGCGCACGTTGTCACCGTCCAGCAGGTAAGTGCTGACGCCAAGCTGATGCAGCGCCTGCTCCAGCGTACCTGCCACGGTGGATTTACCCGAGCCGGAGAGCCCGGTAAACCACAGCACTACACCCTGATGACCATGCTGCTGCTCACGCGCCGCCCGGGTGACCGGATGGTCGTGCCACACCACGTTTTCATCATGCTGCGCCATTACGCACCGCCCAGCAGATCGCGCGCGTTCCAGTGCGGGAAGTGACGACGCACCAGCGCATTCAGCTCCAGCTCAAAGGCGCTAAAGTTACCCGCTGTAGCAGGTGCTGCGCTCTGCGGCTGGTTAATCATACCGGCGCCCACGGTGACGTTGCTCAGCCGGTCAATGAAGATCATGCCGCCAGTTACCGGGTTTTGCTGGTAAGGATCCAGCACCATCGGCTCATCAAAGGTGATTTCTACCAGTCCGATACCGTTCAGCGGCAGGCTGTCAACGGTGTGCGTTGCCAGGGTATTGATCTCCACCTGATGCAGGATTTTTTCCACCCGGCTGCGCGCTTTTTTGCCCGCAATTTTGATTTCATAGCTTTGACCCGGCTGCAGCGGCTGCTCCGCCATCCAGACCACGTCAACCGTAGCGGACTGTACCGCCTGCAGTTCAGCATCGGCAGCAACCAGCAGGTCGCCGCGGCTGATATCGATCTCATCGTTCAGCACCAGCGTAATCGCCTCACCCGCCGCAGCTTCCGGCAGATCACCATCAAAGGTCACGATACGTGCGATAGTCGACTCCACGCCAGAAGGCAGGACTTTTACCCGATCTCCCGGCCGTACGGTGCCTGACGCCAGCGTTCCGGCATAGCCGCGGAAATCGAGATTAGGACGGTTAACATACTGCACCGGGAAACGCATGGGCTGGTGATCGACAACGCGCTTCAGCTCAACCGTTTCCAGTACGTCCAGCAACGTCGGACCGCTGTACCACGGCATAGTCGTGCTCGGGGTAGCGACATTGTCCCCTTCCAGCGCGGACATCGGTACAAAACGAATATCCAGATCGCCCGGCAGCTGGGCCGCGAAGTCGAGGTAATCCTGTTTGATCTGCTCAAATGTCTCCTGGCGATACTCCACCAGATCCATTTTGTTGATCGCCACTACCAGATGTTTGATGCCCAGCAGCGTTGAGATAAAGCTGTGGCGCCGGGTCTGATCCAGCACGCCTTTGCGCGCGTCGATCAGCAGAATAGCCAGATCGCAGGTTGAGGCGCCGGTGGCCATATTGCGGGTGTACTGCTCGTGCCCCGGGGTATCCGCGATAATAAACTTGCGTTTTTCCGTCGAGAAGTAGCGATAGGCGACATCGATAGTGATGCCCTGCTCGCGCTCTGCCTGCAGGCCATCCACCAGCAGCGCCAGATCGAGTTTTTCACCCTGGGTACCATGACGTTTGCTGTCGTTATGCAGAGAGGAGAGCTGATCTTCATAAATCTGTCGCGTATCGTGCAGCAGGCGGCCAATCAGGGTGCTCTTGCCGTCATCTACGCTGCCGCAGGTCAGGAAACGCAGCAGGCTCTTATGTTGTTGCGCCGTCAGCCAGGCTTCTACGCCACCCTGCTCGGCAATCTGTTGTGCAATAACGGTATTCATCTGCGTCTCCTTAAAAATAACCCTGGCGTTTTTTCAGTTCCATTGATCCCGCCTGGTCGCGGTCAATCATGCGTCCCTGGCGTTCGCTGGTGGTGGAGACCAGCATCTCTTCGATAATCTCCGGCAGCGTCTGCGCTTCAGACTCTACGGCGCCGGTCAGCGGCCAGCAGCCCAGCGTACGGAAACGCACCATGCGCTCGGTGATCTCTTCACCTGGCTGCAGGTTGATACGATCGTCATCGATCATCATCAGCATGCCGTCGCGCTCCAGTACCGGGCGCGGCGCGGCCAGGTAGAGCGGTACGATTTCGATGTTTTCCAGGAAGATGTATTGCCAGATATCGAGTTCGGTCCAGTTAGAGAGCGGAAATACGCGAATGCTTTCGCCCTTGTTGATCTGGCCGTTGTAGTTATGCCACAGCTCAGGACGCTGATTTTTGGGATCCCAGCGATGAAAGCGATCGCGGAAAGAGTAGATGCGCTCTTTCGCGCGCGATTTCTCTTCATCACGGCGCGCGCCACCAAAGGCGGCATCAAAACCGTATTTGTTGAGCGCCTGCTTCAGCCCTTCCGTCTTCATAATATCGGTATGTTTGGCGCTGCCGTGAACAAACGGGTTGATCCCCATTGCCACGCCTTCCGGATTACGGTGCACCAGCAGCTCGGCACCCATGTTTTTCACCGTACGGTCGCGAAACTCATACATTTCGCGGAATTTCCAGCCGGTATCCACGTGCAGCAGAGGAAACGGCAGGGTTCCCGGGAAGAATGCTTTACGCGCCAGATGAAGCATTACCGAGGAGTCTTTGCCGATGGAGTACATCATCACCGGATTGCTGAACTCGGCCGCCACCTCGCGGATGATATGGATACTCTCTGCTTCCAGCTGACGCAGATGAGTAAGACGATTTTGGTCCATAGTTTTTCCTCAAGCCAAATTGACAACGGCGGACTCGCGAGCCCCCTGCTGTGCAGAATGTTGAAACCAGGCTAATTGCCCGTGCAAGTTCACCACTTCGCCAATCACTAACAGCGCAGGCGTCGGCGCGGCGGCTGCCAGCACCTCAAGTTGATTCAGGGTTCCGGTCAGCACCTGCTGATCCTGACGCGTGCCGCGGCCAATCACCGCCACGGGCGTCAGCGGATCGCGGCCGTGGTCAATCAGACCGGCGGCAATTTCCGCTGCTTTTACGGTGCCCATATAGATAGCCAGCGTCTGGCGCGCACGCGCGAGGGATGGCCAGTCGATGCCATCGCCGTCAGCGCGGCAGTGGCCGGTAATAAACATCACGCTCTGCGCATAATCGCGGTGCGTCAGCGGAATACCGGCATAGGCGGTCGCGCCTGCGGCGGCAGTAATACCCGGCACCACCTGGAACGGAATGCCTGCCGCTTTCGCCGCCTGCAGCTCTTCGCCGCCGCGGCCAAAGATAAAGGGATCGCCGCCTTTCAGACGCACGACGCGCTTGCCCTGCAGCGCCAGTGATACCAGCAGCTGGTTCGTCTCTTCCTGCGGCACCGAATGGGCGCCGGCGCGTTTTCCAACACAGATGCGGTCGGCATCGCGCCGCACCAGATCCAGCACCTCATCGCTGACCAGATGGTCATACAGCACCACATCAGCCAGCTGCATCACCTGCAGACCGCGCAGCGTCAGCAGACCGCTGTCGCCAGGACCCGCGCCGACCAGCGCAATTTCGCCCTGGTTATCGCTGATATGTTCCAGTTCGCGATCGAGCGTCTGGCGTGCGGCGCTGACGTTACCGGCCGCCATCTGGCTGGCAAACAGGCCATTAAAGGCGCGCTCCCAGAAGCGGCGGCGATCGGACATTTTGCGATAGCGCTGTTTGACTTTGTCGCGCCACTCTCCTGCCAGCGCGGCCATCTGACCCAGGTTTGCCGGCAGCAGCGCTTCGATTTTCTCCCGCAGCAGCCGCGCCAGTACCGGCGCGGTGCCGCTGGATGAGATCGCCACCACCAGCGGTGAGCGGTCAACAATAGAAGGGAAGATAAAGCTGCATTTAGGCTGGTCATCCACCACGTTAACCAGCTTGTGCCGCGCGTTGGCGGCGTCAAACACCTGTGAATTAAGTGCGTTATCGTCGGTGGCAGCAATAACCAGAAATACGCCGTCAAGCTGAGCCGGCTCAAAACTGCGGGCTATCCACTCTACGGCCTGTTCTGCCTCCAGCGCCTGCAGTTCATGCCCCAGCTCGCGGGCGGCCACCAGGATGCGCGCGCCAGCCCGGCGCAGCAGTTCAATTTTACGGGCAGCGATTTCACCACCGCCGACAACCAGCACCGGACGCTGTCTGAGATCGGCAAAGAGGGGCAGATAATCCACGATAACCTTGCTAGTTTTACAATAAGTTACCGCGACTATACGTCGCGCTATTCCGCCAGATGAAATTACGATTTCGCATGAGTAGTTACCAAATGGAATATAGCGCTGGCAAAGCTGATGCGTTTTTCTGCTTAAGAATTGATTTTATAACGCTTTTTCCAGGCAGCACGATTTCGGCTGTAACCAGCCGGGCATGACTTTAGGAATTAACAGAGGTGCGTGAGAGGGAAACAAAAAACAGGGCGAAAATTCGCCCTGTGGATGGTGGTTAGCCTTCGTGCAAACCGCACTCGCGCTTGAGGCCGAAGAAGCGCGTCTCTTCTTCTGCCATGCCCGGTTCCCATTTTCGCGTGGTATGGGTATCACCCACCGAAAGGTAGCCCTCATCCCACAGCGGGTGGTAGCTCAGGCCGTGCTGTTTCAGGTACTGATGCACCTGCCGGTTATCCCAGTCGATAATGGGCAGGATCTTAAAGACACCGCGCTGTACCGCCAGCACCGGCAGGCTGGCACGGCTGCCTGACTGATCGCGCCGCAGTCCGGCAAACCAGGTCTGTGCGCCCAGCGTGCTCAGCGCCCGGTTCATCGGTTCCACTTTATTGAGCTGGTTATACTGCTCAATGCCGTCCACGCCCTGCTCCCACAGTTTGCCGTAGCGCGCTTCCTGCCATGCGGGCGAGGTTTCCGCACGGAAAATCTGCAGGTTAAGGTTAAGCTTTGCCGTTAACTCATCGATAAAGCGATAGGTTTCTGGGAACAGGTAACCGGTGTCGGTGAGGATCACCGGAATATCCGGCCGCTGCTGCGTCACCATATGCAGCAGCACCGCCGCCTGGATCCCAAAACTGGATGAGAGCACAAAGGCCCCCGGCAGCTGTTCCAGCGCCCAGCTGACGCGCGCTTCAGCAGAGAGTTTCTCCAGCTGCACGTTGCTTTCAGCCAGCGCCATAATACGGTCAACTTTGCTGCCGCTGTTGAGTACGGCGAGATCGGGCAGGGTCATACAGCCTCCGCGTCCCAGAAGTCACGAGCCGGATCCGTCACCGCTTTAACGATACCGGTGCGAATCGTGAAGTCACCAAAACCTTCACCGGCCTCGCGCTCGTTTGCCCAGCGCGCCACCAGTTCATCAATCGTGGCCAGAATTTCGCTCTCAGTGATATTTTCGCGGTACATACGCGGAATGCGCGTACCCACGCGGTTCCCGCCGAGATGCAGGTTGTAGCGACCCGGCGCTTTGCCAACCAGCCCCAGCTCCGCCAGCAGCGCACGACCGCAGCCGTTCGGGCAGCCGGTTACGCGCAGAACGATATGCTCTTCGCCCACGCCGTGACGATGCATGATCTCTTCGACTTTGGTAACAAATGATGGCAGGAAACGCTCCGCTTCTGCCATCGCCAGCGGACAGGTCGGAAACGCTACGCAGGCCATCGAGTTTTCACGCTGCGGCGTTACGCTTTCCATCAGGCCGTGCTCGCGGGCGATCGCTTCAATCTGCGCTTTCTGCGCCTCCGGCACGCCAGCCACAATCAGGTTCTGGTTGGCGGTGAGGCGGAAATCACCCTGGTGTACTCTGGCGATTTCAGCGATGCCGCTTTTCAGCGGACGGCCCGGGTAATCAAGCAGGCGACCATTTTCGATAAACAGCGTCAGGTGCCACTTGTTGTCGATGCCTTTAACCCAGCCGATACGATCGCCGCGGGTGGTGAATTCATACGGACGCGCCGGCGCGAAAGTCAGACCGGCACGCTTTTCCACTTCCGCTTTAAACGTCTCAACGCCCACGCGCTCAAGGGTATATTTAGTTTTAGCGTTTTTGCGATCGGTGCGATTACCCCAGTCGCGCTGCGTGGTCACTACCGCGGCGGCCACATCGAGGATCTTCTCCACCGGCAGGAAACCGAACTCACTGGCGGTACGGGCGTAGGTCGCTTTATTGCCATGCTCAATAGAGAGGCCTCCCCCTACCAGCACATTGAAACCTATCAGCTTGCCGTGCTCAGCAATCGCAATGAAGTTGAGATCGTTAGCATGCAGATCGACATCATTGTGCGGCGGCACCACCACGGTGGTTTTAAACTTACGCGGCAGATAGGTTTCGCCAAGAATCGGCTCTTTATCTGTGGTCGCAACTTTTTCCTTATCCCACCAGATCTCCGCATAAGCGCGGGTCTGCGGCAGCAGGTGCTCAGAGAGCTTTTTCGCCCACTCATAAGCTTCCTGATGCAGCTCAGACTCAACCGGATTTGAGGTGCAGAGTACGTTGCGGTTAACGTCATTGGCGGTCGCCAGCGCATCGAGTCCCACTTCATGCAGCATCTGATGCGTGGGTTTCACGTTCTTTTTCAGAATACCGTGAAACTGAAACGTCTGCCGGTTCGTCAGGCGGATGCTGCCATAGAGCGTTTTTTCAGCCGCAAACTTATCAATCGCCAGCCACTGCGTCGGGGTAATGATGCCGCCCGGCAGACGGCAGCGCAGCATCATGGCGTGACGCGGCTCCAGCTTCTGCTCAGCTCGCTCGGCGCGAATATCGCGATCGTCCTGCTGATACATGCCGTGAAAGCGGATCAGCAGGAAGTTATCGCCGGTGAACCCACCGGTCAGGCCATCGTCGAGATCGTCTAAGATGGTGCCACGCAGATAGTTGCTCTCTTTTTTCAGACGCTCGGCGTCAGAAAGTTTACCTTCAACCACCAGCGGTCCAGGGTGTTTTTCGCTCATTAGTAAACGTCTCGCTGATAACGGCGCTCAATGCGCAGCTCACTCAAAAATTCATCAGCCGTTTCACGATCCATGCCGCCGTGTTCGACCACCACATCCAGTAATGCCTGCTCCACATCTTTCGCCATGCGATTCGCATCGCCACAAACGTAAAGGTGAGCGCCCTCTTCGATCCAGCGCCAGACCTCTGCGCCTTTCGCCCGGATTTTATCCTGTACATAGACTTTCTCAGCCTGATCGCGTGACCAGGCGAGATCGATATTCGTCAGCAGCCCCTGCTTAACGTACTTCTGCCACTCTACCTGATAGAGAAAATCTTCGGTGAAGTGCGGGTTGCCGAAAAACAGCCAGTTTTTACCCCCGGCGCCGTCATTGTCACGCTGCTGCATAAAGGCGCGGAACGGCGCAATGCCGGTGCCCGGACCAATCATAATTACCGGTGCATCCGGATTGGCCGGCAGGCGGAAGTTGTCATTGTGTTCGATAAAGACGCGAATGGCGCCCTCTTCTTCCACACGGTCGGCAAGCCAGGTGGAAGCACCGCCGCCGCGCTGACGGCCATCGATTTCATACCGCACCGCACCCACCGTAATATGCACCTCGCTTTCGCTCTCCGCCTGGGAGGAGGCGATAGAGTAAAGGCGCGGCGTCAGCGGGCGCAGTAAGCCCGTCAGCTGCTCTGTATTCAGTTCGGTGGGCGCCTGGCGCACCATATCCACAATCGGGAAGCTCTGGGCATAGCTCTGCAGCTTCTGCTTATCTTCCGTCAGCGCCAGCAGCGCCTCATTGCGCGACAGCGCAGCGTAGCGCTCCACTATCTGCGGCGTGTTGACCGTGAGTTCAAACTGCGTCTGCAGCGCTTCAGCCAGCGGCAGCGTTTTGCCCTGCACCGTTACCTGCTCATCGCCTTTCAGCCACACCAGCTGCAGCAGCTCCTGCACCAGCTCTGCATCATTCTCATACCAGACGCCCAGCGCGTCACCCGGCTGGTAACGCAGGCCGGAATCACCGAGATCGATCTCAATATGGCGCACATCTTTATCAGAGAGGCGGCCGGTGATTTTCTGATTCAGCGCAAAGCTGGCGGTCAGCGGCAGCTCTTTCGTATAAGGACTGCTATCAACCAGGTTGACGCTGCCGGCGCTGCTGGCCGCAATCTGCGCCGCAGGGGCGACCGGCACGCGCGCCTTCAGCAGATCGGTCAGCTGCAGGCGCCAGGCGCTGGCCAGCTCGCTATATTCAACGTCCGCATCGACACGATCCAGCAGGCGCTCTGCGCCCAGCTCGGCCAGACGGCTATCGAAATCTTTGCCCGCCTGGCTGAAAAATTCGTAAGAGGTGTCGCCAAGACCAAACACGGCAAACGCCGCGCCATCCATTTTCGGTGCCTTCTTCGACAGCAGGAATTTATGCAGCGCCACCGCCTCTTCCGGTGGTTCGCCTTCGCCCTGGGTCGAGGTGACGATAACCAGCAGCTTTTCCTGGCCGATCTGCTTGAACTTATAGTCGCCGGCATTAACCAGATTCACGTTCAGTTTCGCTGCCAGCAGATCATCACGCAGCTGTTCTGCCAGGCGACGCGCGTTGCCGGTTTGCGAGGCTGAAATCAGCGTGACGCCCGGGGTTTCCGCTGGCGGAGCTGCAGGTGTCGCCACCGCGCCAGGGGTCTGGTTGACCATGCCCCAGAAGTAGCCCGAAAGCCAGGCAAGCTGAGTCGTATTAAATTCCGTGGTCGCCGCCTGTAAGCGCGCAAGTTGCTCCGGAGAGAGCGGCAGCATGGAGCCTGGGGGTGCCTGAGTCGTCATCGCGTTAAAAATTCCAGTGTCAGAAGTCCGGACCGAGAAGCGGTGGAAGAGGAGGTAGGTTACCGAGCTGTATATTAACGATTAAATAAGGGTTCGACATAATAAATAACCAAAACGACTAAGCGGTTTTTCGGGTATCGCTAACCGCCAAAAGTGGTAAATTATCCCTTTGTAAAATATGGTTTTTATCTTCAGACGCGGTACAGGATCGCGTTAAATGCGCTTTTACACCCCCACGGGTGCGAAAAATCTGCTTTTGAGGTAGACTTCAGCGGTTTTTTCGTTTGAGAGTGATTATGTCTACCACGCTGTTTAAAGAGTTCCAGTTTGAAGCGGCTCACCGCTTACCTCACGTGCCTGAAGGGCACAAATGCGGTCGTCTGCACGGCCACTCCTTTCTGGTGCGACTGGAAATAACCGGTGAAGTGGATGCGTATACCGGCTGGGTTATGGATTTTGCTGAACTGAAAGCGATTTTCAGTCCGCTTTATGAGCGGCTGGATCATCACTACCTGAACGATATTCCGGGTCTGGAGAATCCCACCAGTGAAGTGCTGGCGAAGTGGATCTGGGATGAGCTTAAGCCGGTGCTGCCGGTGCTGAGCGCGGTCATGATCAAAGAGACCTGTACGGCAGGCTGCGTTTACCGCGGCTGACCAGAGCGGCCTCTTCCACGCTGCAGGTGCGCTGGCTGCCCTTCTCCACCCCCGGTTGCTTACTCATGTAAGCGCCTGAGGATGAACGCGGTTGCCGCCTTCCTGCAACGTGGAACCACAGGTGCCGGTCTCTGAACCGCTGTGATACCTGTATTAATCTTCGAACAGCCGATTACTGCTGATTCATCTCTTTGTAACGATTCCCCTCTACGTTGTTGTCTCCTCTGTTAAAGATCAAGAGAATCAACAATGAACCTTGTGAAACACCTTTCTCTGCTTGCTGTTTTTATCTCTGCCTCTGCTGCCGTTCAGGCGCAAAACGTACTTGATTTTCCCCAGCCGGAGAGTATGCCGGCGGAGTTTTATGCGGTGACAGAAATTCCGGCAGGCGGGACGATCAAATATGAAACCGATGCTAAAACCGGGTTTATCGTGGCTGACCGTTTTCAGTCTATGCCGGTCGCCTATCCCGCCAACTACGGTTCGCTGACTCAGTCACTGAGTGGCGATAACGATCCGCTGGATGTGATTTTTTACGCCCGGGCGCCGTTACAGCCCGGCACCCTGATTAAGCTGCGCGCGATTGGCGTGCTAAAGATGATTGATGGCGGTGAGGTGGATGACAAGATTGTCGCCGTGCCCGCCAGCAAAATTGATCCAACCTATGATGATATTAAAGAGATAAGCGATCTGCCGCGAATCGAGCAGCAGCGGCTGGAAGCCTTTTTCCGGGTGTATAAACAGTTACCGGATGGCCGTAAGAAGGTCGAGCTCAACGGTTTTGAAGATGCCGCTAAGGCCAGAGCAGAGATTAAGCAGGCATTCGACGCATATAAAGCGAAGCAGTAGCTGACCCGGGCGCGCCCCTACCGGTATGTGCGTAGTGGACGCATTAATGCGTCCCTGGCCGATGTGCGATTTCTATCCGGGCGCGCCCCTACCGGTATGTGCGTAGGGGACGCATTAATGCGTCCCTGGCCGATGTGCGATTTCTATCCGGGCGCCATAAATGGCGCCCCTGTGGATATGTGCGTAGGGGACGCATTAATGCGCCCCTGCTGTGAATCAGGCGATATTCAGATACTTGTGCGTCTGCATAGAGAGCCGCCAGTTACGGGCGATGCAGGTTTCAATACAGAGCCGGGTTGCGGCATCGCCGCGGCTGATCGGCTGCAGCGCCACAATACGCGGTTTATCGTCATGCAGCTCCGCCAGCAGCTCATCGAGCGCCTCAACGTCACGCTCGCGCGCCACCGGATGCTTGATCTCATCCGCGCGCGTCAGCGCCTGCAGCAGCACATCGTAGCCTCCGCGCATATTCACCTTAGGTGAGACTGTAACCCAGGTTGCCGCAGAGCAGTGCACCTCATGAGTGCCGCTGGTCTCGATCTGACACTGGAACCCGTGCGCTTCCAGACCCTCTGTTAGCGGACGCAGGTCAAAAATTGCCGGTTCGCCGCCGGTGATCACTACGTGGCGCGCGCTCCAGCCCTGCCGGGCGATGGTCTCAATCAGCGTGGCGGCGTCTGCACTTCCCCAGGCATCGCTCTCCACGGTTTTTACCAGAATATCACCCAGTGAGGTCTCCCGATCCGCGCGCTTCTCCCAGGTATGTTTGGTATCACACCAGCTGCATCCCACCGGACATCCCTGTAAGCGGATAAAGATGGCCGGCACGCCGGTATAAAACCCTTCGCCCTGCAGCGTCTGGAACATTTCGTTAATCGGGTAGAACATTTTTCACTCACGTCTCTCATTCGGGGCGCAGATTATGGCAGATTTTTACTGCGGCTTCACAGCCGCTTTGTGCCCTGAAAAACAAAAAGCCCCGCACTGGGCGGGGCTTCAGGCAAACCGTGCTGCACAGAGCAGCACCGGCGGGCGATTACGCCTGGCCTTTCACTTCTTTCAGACCGTTGAACGGCGCTTTCTCACCCAGCGCTTCTTCGATACGGATCAGCTGGTTGTATTTAGCTACGCGGTCAGAACGGCTCATAGAACCGGTTTTGATCTGGCCAGCTGCAGTACCTACCGCCAGGTCAGCGATAGTTGCATCTTCTGTCTCGCCTGAACGGTGAGAAATAACGGCCGTGTAGCCCGCATCTTTCGCCATCTTGATTGCAGCCAGCGTTTCGGTCAGAGAGCCGATCTGGTTGAATTTGATCAGGATAGAGTTCGCGATGCCTTTATCAATACCTTCCTTCAGGATTTTGGTATTGGTGACAAACAGATCGTCGCCCACCAGCTGGATTTTGTCGCCCAGCACTTTGGTCTGGTAAGCAAAGCCGTTCCAGTCAGACTCATCCAGACCATCTTCAATAGAGACGATTGGGTACTGTTTGGTCAGATCTTCCAGGAAGTGAGTGAACTCTTCGGAAGAGAACGCTTTGTTGCCTTCGCCAGCCAGAACATATTTGCCATCTTTATAGAATTCAGATGCGGCACAGTCCATCGCCAGGGTGATATCTTTACCCAGCTCATAGCCCGCTGCTTTTACCGCTTCAGCGATAACTGCCAGCGCTTCAGCGTTAGAGCCGAGGTTTGGCGCATAGCCACCTTCATCACCGACTGCAGTGCTCATGCCTTTGGCTTTCAGAACTTTAGCCAGGTTGTGGAATACTTCAGAACCCATACGGATGGCTTCTTTGATATTTTTCGCGCCCACAGGCTGGATCATGAACTCCTGGATATCTACGTTGTTATCCGCGTGCTCACCGCCGTTGATGATGTTCATCATTGGCAGCGGCATAGAGTATTTGCCTGGGGTGCCGTTCAGCTCAGCAATGTGTGCGTAGAGCGGCAGGCCTTTTGATGCTGCAGCAGCTTTCGCTGCGGCCAGAGAAACAGCCAGAATGGCGTTTGCACCGAAGTTGGATTTGTTATCAGTACCGTCCAGCTCGATCATGATCTTATCGATGTTCGCCTGGTCTTTGGCATCTTTGCCTTTTACCGCGTCAGCGATTGGGCCGTTAACCGCAGCAACCGCTTTGGTTACGCCTTTGCCCAGGAAGCGAGACTTATCACCGTCGCGCAGCTCCAGTGCTTCACGTGAACCGGTAGAAGCGCCTGATGGAGCCGCCGCCAGACCAACGAAACCGCCTTCCAGATGCACTTCTGCTTCTACAGTCGGGTTGCCACGGGAGTCGATGATTTCGCGACCAATGACTTTAACGATTTTGGACATTCGATTTTCCTCAGTACAAGTTAGTCAATCCTAAGACAAACAACGCGCGAAAAGTTCGCGCGTTGTTCGTAAACTCTTACTTCGCTAAACGCTTCTGGTGCTCCTGCGCGGCTTTCACAAAGCCGGCAAACAGCGGATGACCATCACGCGGTGTCGATGTGAACTCCGGATGGAACTGGCAGGCCACAAACCACGGATGGTTCGGGATTTCAATAATCTCAACCAGTTGATCGTCGCCGGAACGGCCCGCAATATGCAGACCCGCCGCTTCAATCGGCTTCAGCAGCAGATTGTTGACTTCATAACGGTGACGGTGGCGCTCGGTAATCACATCAGAACCGTAGAGCTGGCGCACTTTACTTTCCGGCGTCAGCTGACACTGCTGGCTACCCAGACGCATGGTGCCGCCCAGATCGCTCTGCTCAGTACGCTGCTCAACGTTGCCATGCTCATCACGCCATTCAGTGATCAGCGCGACAACCGGGTATTTACAGTCTGGCACAAATTCGGTGGAGTTGGCGCCTTCCATCCCGGCCACATTGCGCGCGAACTCCATCAGCGCAATCTGCATGCCGAGGCAGATGCCAAGGTACGGGATGTTATTTTCACGCGCGTACTGCGCCGTCATCAGCTTGCCTTCCACGCCGCGGTAGCCGAAACCGCCGGGGATAAGAATTGCATCGAGATCTTTGAGGATCTCCACGCCGCGCGTCTCGACATCCTGCGAATCGATCAGCTTGATGTTGACGGTTACGCGGTTTTTCAGACCACCGTGCTTAAGGGCTTCAATCACTGACTTGTAGGCGTCCGGCAGCTCAACATACTTGCCGACCATACCGATAGTCACTTCCCCGCCCGGATTCGCTTCTTCATAGATAACCTGCTCCCACTCGGCAAGGTTAGCTTCCGGCGCGTTCAGACTGAAACGCTTACAGATATAGTCATCCAGACCCTGCGACTTCAGCAGGCCCGGGATTTTGTAGATGGAATCGACATCTTTCAGCGAGATAACCGCTTTTTCCGGCACGTTGCAGAACAGCGCGATTTTCGCCCGCTCGTTAGCAGGTACCGCGCGATCGGAGCGGCAGATCAGCACATCTGGCTGAATACCAATCGACAGCAGCTCTTTAACCGAGTGCTGAGTAGGCTTGGTTTTCACTTCACCCGCTGCCGCCATATATGGCACCAGCGTCAGATGCATATACATGGTGTGTTCACGGCCCACGTCTACCGCCATCTGGCGAATCGCTTCCAGGAACGGCAGGGATTCAATATCGCCTACGGTGCCACCAATCTCAACCAGCACGACATCATGACCTTCGCCACCTTCGATGATGCGCTCTTTGATGGCATTGGTAATGTGGGGGATCACCTGGATCGTGGCGCCCAGATAGTCGCCGCGACGCTCTTTGCGCAGCACTTCTGAGTAGATACGACCGGTCGTAAAGTTGTTACGACGCGACATCTTGGTACGAATGAAGCGCTCGTAGTGACCTAAATCCAGATCGGTTTCGGCCCCGTCATCGGTGACAAAAACTTCACCATGCTGCGTCGGGCTCATGGTACCCGGATCAACGTTGATATACGGATCGAGTTTCATGATGGTCACATTCAGACCACGTGCTTCGAGGATAGCTGCGAGGGAGGCTGCGGCAATGCCTTTGCCCAGAGAGGAAACGACCCCGCCGGTCACAAAAATATAATTCGTTGTCATGCTGAACCTGAGAGTTTAGGTTTAAAGACGATGGAATAACCAGGACGGGAAAGCAGTATACCCGAAGTCGTCCCCAGCCACAATTGATGAATCACACCATCCTCCCGCGCCGTGCAGCGGCTAACATAGCGGATAGCCAGCCAGAAAATGTTGACGCATGTCACAAAGTTGCTGGATGGCTGAATCGAGTAAGCGCAAGCGGCTGAATTATGCACACTGCTGGAATAAACAGCAGTATGACGCTGAACAGGTTAGTGATTGTTCTCACTCAGTTTTACCTGCTGCCACGCCGCTTCCATCTGCTCCAGCGTCGCCGCAGGCATACTCAATCCCTGCGCGGTAATAATATGCTCTACGTGGCGAAAGCGGCGTTCAAATTTGTCGTTGGCTTTCTGCAGCGCAATTTCCGCTTTGCTGCCGAGGTGGCGTGACAGATTTACCGTCGCAAACAGCAGATCGCCAATCTCCTCCTCCAGCTTGTCGCTGTCGACAGTGGCCTGCTGCGCTTCATGCATGACTTCGTCAATCTCCTCATGCACCTTATCCAGCACCGGTCCGAGGCTGTCCCAGTCAAAGCCCACGCTGCTGCAGCGCTTCTGGATTTTATGCGCCCGCATCAGCGCCGGCAGCGCGCGCGGAATATCATCCAGCGCCGAGTGCTGCGCTTTCGCCGCGCGTTCATCCTGTTTGATCGCTTCCCAGTTCTGCAACACCTCTGCGGCGCTCTCAGCCTCGGCGCTGCCAAAGATATGCGGATGACGGCGTTCAAGCTTGTCGCTGATTGCGTTGCAGATATCGTCGAAGTTAAAACGCCCCTCTTCCTCTGCCATGCGGGCATAAAACACAATCTGAAACAGCAGATCGCCCAGCTCATCGCGCAGATCGGTAAAGTCTTCCCGCTGAATAGCGTCAAGCACTTCGTATGTCTCTTCCAGCGTATAAGGAGCAATCGTGGCAAAGGTCTGCTGGCGATCCCACGGGCAGCCGCGCGCCGGATCGCGCAGGGTTTGCATCAGGCTAAGCAGACGGTTCAGGGCAGTCATGAAAAATCCTCAAACAACGGTATAAAAAGGGCCGCCGTAAAAGGCGACCCTGAAGAGCAGCGGGCCAGTGCCGGCTGCGCGTTAATTCAAACGACGCGCGTCGATAATATCTGGCACCTGATTAAGCCGCGCCAGCACGCGCCCCAGCACCTGCTGGTTGTAGATCTCAATATCCATATCAATGGTCGCCAGCTGTTTTCTGGTATCGCTGCGGCTGGAGACGCCCAGTACATTGACCTTTTCATTCGCCAGTATGGTCGTGATATCACGCAGCAGGCCGCTGCGGTCGTTGGCGGTAACGCGCACCACCAGCGAATAGCCGCTGGAGTAGCTCTCCCCCCAGACGGCATCAACGATACGCTCTGGCGCATGAGAGATCAGTTCACTGAGCTGATCGCAGTCGGCGCGGTGAATCGAGATGCCGCGACCCTGAGTAATAAAGCCGGTGATATCGTCGCCGGGAATAGGCTGGCAGCAGCGGGCAATGTGATGCATCAGGTTTCCCACCCCCTCCACCACCACGCGACCGCTCTCTTTACGGGCGTTTGAGGCGTGATGCGACTTCTGCGTCAGCTGACGCAGCGCTTCACGATCTTCCTCTTCAGCGCTCGGTTTATTGAGCTTTGCCTGCAGGAAGTTGATCATCTGATTGAGACGAATATCGCCGCCGCCAATCATTGCGAGCAGCTCATCCTGCGAGCCAACGTTGTAGCGCGGCAGCAAAATCTTCTCCGCCTCGCGCATGCTGATATCGAGCTGGCTCAGCTCGTTATCGAGGATCTGGCGGCCCGCCACGATATTTTTATCACGATCCTGCTTACGGAACCAGGCGTGTACCTTGGAGCGCCCGCGGCTGGTCGTGATGTAGCCCAGATTCGGGTTGAGCCAGTCGCGGCTTGGATTGGGCTGCTTCTGGGTGATGATCTCGATCTGATCGCCCATCTGCAGCTGATAGGTAAAAGGCACAATGCGGCCGCTGATCTTCGCCCCGATACAGCGATGGCCAATATCGCTGTGAATGTGATAGGCAAAGTCGAGCGGCGTGGAGCCGGCGGGCAGATCCACCACATCGCCTTTTGGCGTAAAGACGTAAACGCGATCGTCGAAGACCTGACTGCGAACCTCCTCCAGCATTTCACCGGAATCCGCCATCTCTTCCTGCCAGGTAATCAGCTTGCGCAGCCAGGCGATACGCTCTTCGTGTCCGGCAGCCCCGCGCGAGTTGCTGACGCCCGGGCCCTCTTTATATTTCCAGTGCGCCGCCACGCCAAGTTCGGCATCTTCATGCATCTGACGGGTACGGATCTGAATCTCAACGGTTTTGCCCTGCGGCCCCAGCACCACGGTATGAATGGACTGATAGCCATTGGGCTTAGGGTTTGCGACATAATCGTCAAATTCGCTCGGCAGATGCCGGTAGAGGGTGTGCACCGTACCGAGTGCGCCATAACAGTCCTGCAAACGCTCTGCCACGATGCGTACCGCGCGCACGTCGAACAGTTCATCAAACGCCAGCGACTTTTTCTGCATCTTGCGCCAGATGCTGTAGATATGTTTCGGCCGCCCGTAGACTTCTGCCCGCACGCCCTCTTTCTGCATCTCCTGACGCAGATTGGTCACAAAGTTATCGATATATTGTTCACGATCGATGCGCCGCTCATGCAGCAGCTTCGCGATGCGTTTATATTCATCCGGATGCAGATAGCGGAAGCAGTAATCTTCGAGCTCCCACTTCAGCTGGCCGATACCGAGCCGGTTAGCCAGCGGCGCATAGATGTTCGTGCTCTCTTTTGCCGCCAGCACGCGTTCATCTTCTGGCGCATCTTTCATCTCACGCAGATGCGCAATCCGCTCGGCCAGCTTGATGACCACGCAGCGGAAATCTTCCACCATCGCGAGCAGCATACGGCGGACATTGTCCACCTGGGCCGAAGCCATAGAGTCATTATGAATCGCTTTCAGCTGGCGAATGGCATCCATGTCGCGTACGCCGTGCACCAGGGAGACAATCCCTTTGCCAAACGCCTGCTCCAGCTTCTCCTCACTGACCACCTCTGCGTTGGCCAGCGGAAACAGCAGCGCTGCGCACAGGCTATCGCAATCCATACTGAGCATAGTGAGGATTTCCACCATCTCAATACCGCGCCACAGCAGCAGAGTCTGATCGGGGTGCTCGCGCGTTTCGGCTTCACAGTAGCGCCAGGTCTCTGCCAGTCGCTCACAGGATTGGGGATTGCTAATCGTCAGGCTGGCAATCCACTGATCGAGGGCAAACTCCCCTGCCGTATTTAAATGCGCACTTCTGACCGCAACCATATCCTCTCCTGCCACAGCGACATAACTGTCGCTTATGTTTTGCTGAACAACACCATGGATTCGAGATGACTGGTATGTGGGAACATATCCAGCATCGCGACCCTTTCCAGATGGTAGCCCGCGGACAGCAGTACCTGACTGTCGCGCGCAAGTGTCACCGGGTTACAGGAAACATAGACCACGCGTTCTGGCGCAAGTTTAACAATATGCGACATCACGCCCGCCGCCCCGGCTCGCGCCGGATCCAGTAACACCTTATTAAATCCCTGCGCCGCCCACGGCTGACGCGAAACATCCTCTTCCAGATTATGCTGGAAAAAGCGTACATTACTTAGATTGTTAAGCGCGGCATTATACTCTGCCTGCTTAACTAATGCTGCAACCCCCTCCACACCTACAACATTTTGTACAGATTTCCCTGCCGGCAGGGTGAAATTCCCCATGCCGCAGAAAAGATCCAGCAGGCTGTCATCGGGTTGCAGATCGAGCCACGCCAGCGCTGTTGCCACCATCTGCTGATTAACGCGATCGTTAACCTGAATAAAGTCCTGTGGACTAAAGGTTAGCGTTAAATCCTGCGAGCGGTAGTAAGGCATGCTGCTGTTAATCGCCTGCAGCTCATCGCTGCCGTCAGCCAGATACAGCATCAGCGAGTGCTGATGCGAAAAGCGTTCCAGGTCTGCGCGATCGCGCGCAGAAAGCGCGTCGAGATGACGCAGCACCATCAGCGGGCCGTTGTCTGCCAGCACCAGCTCTGCATGCCCCAGCCGCCTTACCCCCTGCAGCGCGCTCAGGCAGTGGTGCAGCGGCTGCAGCAACGCTTCAAGTTCGGGCACCAAAACAGGGCACTGCTGCAGGGGCACCAGCGCATGACTGGCCGCCTGGCGAAATCCCATCACCAGCCGCTGCTGCTTCGGCTGCCACTGCAGTCCGAGCCGGGCGCGCCGGCGATAGCCCCAGCTATTGCCGCGGATAATCTCCTCAACGGCCACCGGAGAAGCGGCGTCGCGGCTCAGCAGACGGCTCAGCGCGTGCGCCTTGCTGCTCTCCTGCAGTGCAACGGCAGCGTGCTGCTGCTGGCAGCCACCGCAGACGCCAAAATGGCGGCAGCGCGGTATTTCCCGCTGCGGACTGGGCTGTGCGATCTTTATCGCTTTACCGCGGGCAAACTGCCGTTTATCTTCCAGCAGCGTAACCTCTGCCTGTTCGCCCGGCAGCGCACCGCTGATAAACAGGGTTTTCCCCTGATAGCGTGCCACGCCCTGGCCGAACGGATCGAGCTCATCGACCGTGACGGCGATCCGCTGCTTTGTCGTCGGCCGCTGTTTTGCGGCGTAAAATTGCGCCATAGTAATCGTATTCTCTTTTAATCAGGTTGTGCCGCCCGCCACGACGCGTGCACAGGAACACGGCAATCGCCAGGGCATCGTGATGACCAAATACAGCCTGCGGGCGCGGATGATGATTTTAATACTGGCGCCAACGCTGCTGATTGGTCTGCTGCTCAGCACCTTTTTTGTCGTCCACCGCTATAACGAACTGCAGCGCCAGGTTTTTGACGCCGGCGCAAATATTATCGAACCTCTGGCGGTATCCAGTGAGTATGGGATGAGCTGGCACGATCGCGCTGCGATCCACGAGCTGGTCAGCCTGCTGCACCGGCGCCATTCCGATATTGTCCGTGCCATTACGGTTTTCGACAACCAGAATCGCGTTTACGCCACATCCAACAGTAAGCAGAACCTGGCGCTGCTGCAAAAAGAGGATATGACGCAGCTGCGCGAGGGCGTAACGCATGAACGCCAGGGTAACCTGCTGGTGCTGCGCACGCCGATTATATCTGAACGCTACTCCGCTGATGAGCAGCCGGATGAACAGACCAAACCCGACGGTAATCCCCTGGGCTATGTCGCCATTGAGCTGGATCTGCAGTCGGTACGGCTGGCGCAGTATAAAGAGGTATTTGTCGCAACGCTGCTGCTGCTGTTCTGCCTCTGCCTCGCCATGCTGTTCGCCTATCGTCTGATGCGCGATGTGACCGGCCCGATACGCAATATGGTAGCCACCGTGGATCGCATCCGGCGCGGCCAGCTCGACAGTCGGGTGGAAGGCTATATGCTGGGCGAGCTCAGCATGCTTAAAAACGGTATCAACGCGATGGCGATGTCGCTGACCGCCTACCATGAAGAGATGCAGCAAAATATTGACCAGGCCACCTGGGATCTGCGCGAAACGCTGGAGCAGCTGGAGATTCAGAACGTCGAGCTGGATCTGGCGAAGAAACGCGCTCAGGAGGCGGCCCGCATTAAATCTGAGTTTCTGGCAAACATGTCTCACGAGCTGCGTACGCCGCTCAACGGCGTGATCGGCTTCAGCCGCCAGATGCTGAAAACCAGCCTGAGCACCAGCCAGCGCGACTATATGAGTACGATTGAGCGCTCCGCCAATAATCTGCTGAGCATCATCAACGATGTGCTGGATTTCTCGCGTCTGGAATCGGGCAAACTGGTGCTGGAATCTATTCCTTTTCCGCTGCGCGCCACGCTGGATGAGACGCTGGTGCTGCTGGCGCCCTCCGCGCATGAAAAAGGACTGGAGATCACCGTCTGCCTGCAAAACAGCGTACCTGACAACGTTATCGGCGATCCGCTGCGGCTGCAGCAGATCCTGATCAATCTGATTGGTAACGCCATCAAGTTTACCGAGCAGGGGCATATCGACCTGCGCGTTGAGCTGCAGCATCTCAGCGCCACGCAGGCGGAACTGGAGATTCAGGTGCATGACACCGGTATCGGCATTCCGGAAATGCAGCAGCCGCAGCTGTTTCAGGCGTTTCGCCAGGCGGATGCCAGTATTACCCGCCGGCACGGCGGCACGGGTCTTGGGCTGGTGATCACCCAGAAGCTGGTACAGGAGATGGGCGGCGAAATCGCTTTTCACAGCCAGCCCGATCGGGGGTCGGTTTTCCGGGTGCGCGTCCGGCTCAATCTTAACCCGAATGCCCCTACCATTCCGCGCGTGCTGGATGACCTGCACGCCACAACGCTGGCCTATGTCGAGCCCCATCCGGCGGTAGCGCGCGTCGTGCAGGAGATGCTGAGTATCACCCCGCTCAGGGTAGAATATTATCCCAGCCTGGCTGCGCTGCCGGAACGCCACTATCCCCTGCTGCTGCTGGGAATGCCGGTCGCTAAGCCGCACCCGGCAACGCTGACCGATACGGAGATCCAGCAGCTGTGCGATCGCGCGGATGCCGTACTGCTGGCGCTGCCGAGCGAGATGATGCTGTTTGCCGACGATCTGCGTGCGCGGGGCATTGCCGGCTGTATCGCAAAACCGGTTTCGCTGACGCGCTTTATCCCGCTGCTGCTGGATATCGGCAGCCGTCAGCACCGCCTGATCTCCCCGCTGCCGCGCCAGCCGCTGACCGTGATGGCGGTGGATGACAACCCGGCTAACCTCCGGCTTATCGGCGCGCTGCTGGAGGAGCAGGTTGAAAATATCATTCTGTGTGACAACGCAGAGCAGGCCATACACGCCGCACAGCAGCAGCGGCTGGATGTGATCCTGATGGATATACAGATGCCCGATATCGACGGTATTCAGGCCAGCGAGATTATCCGGCGCCTGCCGCTGCACGCCAGCACGCCAATCGTTGCGGTAACGGCGCACGCCCTGGATGGCGAGCGCGAGCAGCTGATTGCCGCCGGCATGAATGACTATCTGGCAAAACCGATTGATGAAACCCGTCTGGCTCAGCTGCTGCAGCGCTATCTGCCGGTTGCGCCCGCCTCTCAGCCGCCCGCGGTGGGGGTTGCCGTCTCGCTTGACTGGTCACTGGCGCTGCGTCAGGCGGCCGGCAAACCGGCCCTGGCGCGCGATCTGCTACAGATGCTGCTCGATTTCCTGCCTGAGGTGGAGGCGCGCGTGGCGCACTGTATGGCTGAAGGTGACGTAAACGGGCTGCGTGAAATTATTCACAAGCTGCACGGCAGCGCCAGTTACAGCGGTGTCCCGCGCCTGAAACAGCTCTGCCAGCAGCTGGAAGGCAGCCTGCACCAGGCGAGTGATATTGCCGCGCTGGAGCCGGAACTGCTGGAGCTGAGTGATGAGATGGCCAACGTTGCGCGCGAGGCGCGTAAGCGGCTGGCGCTGGCGTAAAATGGCGTGTCAGAACGATCTTTATGGCGACGCCCATACCGGCCTTAGCCGCCGGGCCGCCGCGCATCGCGGTCCGGCCTACAGCCCTTTGCCTATCCTGATGGCTGCCGCAACGTTACGCGCCGTCAGGCGCACATTCTGTTCCGCACTGGCCAGCGCCTCTTCCAGAGAACAGATACTGAACAGTACGCTGTAGACCGCATCAAGGCCGTGAGCGTGTACAACCCCCACGTCAGAGGTCAGGCTACCGGCAATACCAATCACCGGCTTATTAAACTGTTTGGCAACCCGCGCCACGCCGATTGGCACCTTGCCATTCACAGACTGACTGTCGATGCGCCCTTCCCCCGTGATCACCAGATCGGCATCTTTGACCTGCTCCGCCAGCCCGAGCGCCTCCGTCACAATCTCAATGCCGCTGCGCAGCTCAGCCTGACAGAATGCGTGCAGCGCCGCACCCATACCGCCCGCCGCGCCGCCGCCCGCAATATGCAGCACGTCGATATCCAGATCGCGCTGAATAAGCGAAGCGTAGTGGGCCAGCGCCCGATCCAGCTGCGCGATTTGTGCCGGAGTGGCGCCCTTCTGCGGGCCAAACACCGCCGAAGCGCCTTTTTCCCCGGTCAGCGGATTGGTGACATCGCAGGCGACCTCAAAGCGGCACGCTTTAATACGCGCATCCACTCCGCTGATATCGATCTGCGCCAGCTGCGCCAGCGCCGCGCCGCCAGGCGCCAGATCGCAGCCAGCGCTGTCCAGCAGCCGGGCGCCCAGCGCCTGTATCATTCCGGCACCGCCATCGTTGGTGGCACTGCCGCCTATGCCAATGATGATGTGCTCTACGCCGCGATCGAGCGCGTTTTTGATCAGCTCACCGGTGCCCCACGACGTGGTGATCAGCGCATTGCGCTGCGCCACCGGCACAAGTTCCAGGCCGCTGGCGGCAGCCATCTCAATAAACGCGGTGCGCTCATCCCCCGACAGGCCATAAAACGCCGCCACGGGCTCGCCCAGCGGGCCGGTTGCGGTTAGCCGGACAAGCGTACCGCTGGTGGCGGCCACCATGGCCTCAACGGTGCCCTCACCGCCGTCGGCAACCGGGATTTTGACATACTCGGCGGCCGGGAAAACCTCGCGGAAACCCGCTTCAATTGCGGCAGCCACATTCAGGGCAGACAGACTCTCTTTATATGAATCGGGTGCGATGACAATTTTCATAGGCAATCCAGGCGCGATGGGTAACGTAACGGTATGCTGCTTTGCTCACGCAGCCTGTTCTCCGGCCTCCGCAGACGCCGGAGAGCGGCTTTACCGGGCGATCTCAACCTGCGCTAACTTCTCATAATAGCAAGCCAGCGCGCTGTGGTCGGCGGAGCCCTGACCGCTGGTTTTCAGCGCCTGCATCATCTCCATCACCGCGGCCGTCAGCGGCAGATGCGCGCCAATGCCGTGTGACGTATCCAGCGCATTGGCTAAATCCTTGATATGCAGGTCGATACGGAAACCGGGTTTGAAGTTGCGATCCAGCACCATGGGTGCTTTGGCATCAAGCACGGTGCTGCCCGCCAGGCCGCCGCGGATCGCCTGATAAACCAGCTCCGGATTCACGCCCGCCTTGGTTGCCAGCGAAAGCGCTTCAGACATCGCTGCAATGTTCAGCGCCACAATCACCTGATTTGCCAGCTTGGTCACGTTACCGGCGCCGATATCACCGGTATGCACCACCGAGCCTGCCATCGCTTTCATAATCTCAAAGCATTGGTCGAAGATCGCTTTATCGCCACCCACCATCACCGACAGTGTGCCCTCGATCGCTTTTGGCTCACCGCCGCTGACCGGCGCATCAAGCATACGGATCCCTTTTTCTGCCAGCGCGTCGTGGATCTCACGACTGGCCAGCGGGGCAATAGAACTCATATCAATTACAATCAGGCCAGGTTTTGCACCTTCAATGATGCCGCCCGCGCCCAGGCAGACTTCCTGCACCTGCGGCGAGTTAGGTACCATGGTGATCACCACATCCACCTGTTCTGCTACCTCTTTGGGCGTTTTTGCTATCGTCGCGCCCAGTTCGGCCAGTTCTGCCTCATTGCCTGCGTTGTGATCGCGCACCACCAGCGTGTAACCCGCTTTGACCAGGTTTTTACTCATCGGTTTGCCCATAATACCGAGGCCGATAAATCCAATTTTCATTGCCTTCCCCTTTCTGCGTTACAGTTTAAATTTGTTGCACAGCGCCTGCGTGGCGTTGCGGAAAACCCCGAGATCGCTGCCGACGGCAACAAAGGTGGCGCCCCATTCCAGATAGCGCCGCGCGTCCGCTTCTACCGGTGCCAGAATGCCGCACGGCTTGCCTGCGGCTTTGGCGCGTTCAAACAGGTACTGAATAACTTTCAGCACCTCAGGATGCGCAGGCTGGCCCAGGTAGCCCAGCGCGGCTGAGAGATCGCCCGGACCGACAAAAATCCCGTCCACGCCGTCAACGGCGGCGATCGCATCGATGTTATCTACCGCCTGCTGCGTTTCGATCTGCACCATCAGCGTGATGTTGTCGTTAATCGTGGCGTTATAGTCCGGCAGCGTGCCGTACATATTGCTGCGGTGCGAAACTGACACGCCGCGGATGCCCGCTGGCGGGTAGCGGGTTGAGGCAACGGCGCGGCGCGCCTCCTCTTCCGTCTCCACAAAGGGGATCAGGAAGTTATAGAAGCCGATATCGAGCAGGCGTTTAATGATCACCGGCTCATTGCACGGCGGACGCACGACCGCAGCGCTGCTGCTGCCTTTCAGCGCCATCAGCTGCGGTACAAACGTGGTGATGTCGTTGGGCGCATGTTCGCCGTCCAGCACCAGCCAGTCGAAGCCTGCCAGCCCCAGCACTTCAGTAGTCAGCGGACTGGCAAGGGCGCACCAGCTGCCTATCAGGGTCTCTCCTGCCAGCAGGCGGCGGCGAAATGTATTTGGCCAGGCATTACTCATTCTGTTTACTCCTGTATATGACGGCAGGCCCCCTTTCAGAGAGCCTGAAGCGTTAGCGCACCAGGCAGGGACGCTTATTATCAAAAGTCCAGTCCGGTACCAGGAACTGCATCGCCTGAGCGTCGTCACGCGCGCCCAGCCCATGTTTCTGATACAGCGCGTTTGCCTGCATCACCTGGTCCATATCCAGCTCCACGCCAAGCCCCGGCTTCTGCGGTACCTGCACCATGCCGCCTTTAATGACAAACGGCTCTTTGGTCAGGCGCTGATTACCCTCCTGCCAGATCCAGTGGGTGTCGATAGCGGTAATCGCGCCCGGCGCGGCGGCGGCAACGTGGGTAAACATCGCCAGCGAAATATCAAAATGGTTATTGGAGTGCGAACCCCAGGTGAGGCCAAAGTCGTGGCACATCTGCGCCACGCGCACGGAACCCTGCATGGTCCAGAAGTGCGGATCGGCCAGCGGAATATCCACCGACTGCAGCGATAGCGTGTGGCCCATCTGCCGCCAGTCGGTGGCGATCATATTGGTTGCGGTCGGCAGCCCGGTGGCGCGGCGGAACTCCGCCATTACCTCGCGGCCGGAGTAGCCCTGCTCCGCGCCACAGGGATCTTCTGCATAGGCGAGCACGCCCTTCAGCTGTTTGCCCAGCAGGATGGCCTCATTCAGCGACCAGGCGCCGTTGGGATCGAGCGTGATGCGCGCCTCCGGAAAGCGTCTGGCGAGTGCGGTAACCGCCTCAGCCTCTTCGCCGCCGCGCAGCACGCCGCCTTTGAGTTTGAAATCGTTGAAGCCATATTTCTCATACGCGGCCTCTGCCAGTCGCACGACCGCATCTGGCGTAAGCGCCTCTTCATGGCGCAGGCGATACCAGTCGCACGGATCGCGCTCCTGGCTCTGATAGGCGAGCGAGGTCTTGCGGCGATCGCCAATATAGAAGAGGTAGCCAAGCATCTCCACGCGGTCGCGCTGCTGGCCATCGCCCAGCAGCGACGCGACGTTTACGCCCAGATGCTGCCCGAGTAAATCGAGCAGCGCCGCTTCGATACCGGTTACCACATGGATAGTCGTGCGCAGGTCAAACGTCTGGCTGCCGCGCCCGCCAGCATCGCGGTCAGCAAAGGTGCTCCGCACCAGGTTGAGAATATTTTTATATTCGCCGACGGTTTTTTCGATCACCAGCGCGGCGGCATCCTCCAGCGTCTGACGGATCTTTTCTCCGCCCGGTATCTCGCCCACGCCGGTATGCCCGGCGTTATCTTTAATGATCACAATATTGCGGGTAAAAAATGGCGCGTGCGCCCCGCTCAGGTTGAGCAGCATGCTGTCGTGTCCGGCAACCGGAATAACCTGCATAGCGACGATTTTAGGGGTCTGACTCATTTCCTGCTCCTTATGTAGGACGGCGCCCAAATGCCGGACGCTTGCGATCAAATGACCAGCCGGGTACCAGATACTGCATCGCGGTGGCGTCGTTGCGCGCGCCGGCCGGCAGTGACTTATAGAGTTCGTGCGCCTGCTGCAGGCGGTCCCGATCCAGCTCAATACCCAGCCCCGGTTTATCCGGCACGGCAATTTTGCCGTTGCGGATCTGCAGCGGCTCGCGCGTCAGGCGCTGATCGCCCTCCTGCCAGATCCAGTGCGTGTCAATCGCGGTTGGCTTGCCCGGGGCGGCAGCGCCCACGTGGGTGAACATCGCCAGCGAAATATCGAAATGGTTATTGGAGTGGCAGCCCCATGTGAGTCCCCATTCGTCGCAGAGCTGCGCCACGCGCACTGCGCCGCTCAGGGTCCAGAAGTGAGGATCGGCCAGCGGAATATCGACCGCGTTGAGCATCACGGCGTGGTTCATTTCACGCCAGTTGGTTGCGATCATATTGGTGGCAACCGGCAGCCCGGTGGCGCGGCGAAACTCCGCCATCACTTCACGGCCGGAGTAACCCTGTTCCGCGCCGCAGGGATCTTCTGCATAGCTCAGCACATCCTGCAGGCCTTTACAGAGTCCGATCGCCTCATCCAGATGCCAGGCGCCATTAGGGTCGACGGTAACGCGCGCCTCCGGGAAGCGCTGCTTCAGCGCCACCGCCGAGGCGATCTCCTCTTCACCCGGCAGCACGCCGCCTTTGAGTTTGAAATCTTTGAAACCATATTTATCCTGCGCCGCCTCTGCCAGACGCACCACCGCCTCCGGCGTCAGCGCCTCCTCATGCCGCAGCCGGTACCAGTCGTGGCTGGCGGCATCACCGCTGCGATACGGCAGATCGGTTTTATGACGATCGCCGATATAAAACAGATAGCCGAGCACGGTGACCTCATCGCGCTGCTGGCCCGGTCCGAGCAGCTCTGCCACCGGTACGCCCAGATGCTGCCCCAGCAGATCCAGCAGCGCCGCCTCCAGCGCGGCTACTGCGTTTACGCGCAGTTCGAAGGTCCAGGCGCCATTGCCAAAAGTGTCAAAATCCGCTGACTGATTGCCCTTATGCACCTGCTGCACCAGCCGGTTCATACGCGCAATCTGCTGCCCTTTGACCTGGGGTACTGCCGCCAGCAGCGTCTGATAAATTGTATCGCCGCCCGGCGCCTCGCCCAGTCCGGTATGGCCGGCGCTGTCGGTCAGCACCACAATATTGCGCGTGAAGCAGGCGTTATGCGCGCCGCCAATGTTAAGCAGCATACTGTCGTAACCGGCAACCGGGATCACCTGCATGTCAGTGATGACAGGCGTACTTTGCGTACTCATTTCGGCTCCTTATACGGTTTCAGCTCAACGCGTTTAATGTCACCGGTAATAAACAGAAAACTAAAGGCGGCGATAAAAGCGTGGATCCCGACATATACCAGCGCGCCCTCAAACGATCCGCTGGTGGCGATGATGTAACCAATCGCGATAGGCGTAACGATACCGGAGAAGTTGCCGAACATATTGAACAGACCACCGCTCAGGCCACTGATCTCTTTCGGTGCCGTGTCGGCCATCACCGCCCAGCCCAGCGCACCAATGCCTTTTCCGAAGAACGCCAGCGCCATGAACAGCACCACAACCCATTCGGTTTCGGTGTAGTTACACATCACCATGCTGATGGAGAGCAGCATGCCGATAACGATTGGCGTTTTACGGGCAATATTGAGTGAGCCGGTTTTGCGCATCAAATAGTCGGAGATCACGCCGCCCAGCACGCCGCCGAGGAAGCCGCAAATCGCCGGAACGGAGGCGATAAAGCCCGCTTTCAGAATCGACATGCCGCGTGCCTGTACCAGATAGACCGGAAACCAGGTAATAAAGAAGTAGGTCAGCGCGTTGACGCAATACTGGCCAAGATAGATGCCCCACATCATGCGGGTAGAGAGCAGCTGTTTGATCTGATCCCACTTTTCACCGCGGCTGACTTTGCGATCGGCTTTTTTTGCATCCATATTGATCAGCGCGCCGCCCTGCTCCATGTACTCCAGCTCCGCCTTATTCACGCCGGGGTGGTTGTTGGGATCGTGCATCACTTTGAGCCAGATAAAGCTCAGGATGATGCCCAGCCCGCCCATAAACCAGAACACGTGCGCCCAGCCAACTTCAGAGACCAGCCAGCCCATGATGGGCGCGAAGATCACCGTGGCGAAGTATTGTGCAGAGTTAAAGATGGCGACCGCCGTTCCGCGCTCCTGTGCCGGGAACCAGGCCGCGACAATACGGCTGTTACCAGGGAAGGAAGGCGCTTCAGCCAGACCGACCAAAAAGCGCAGCAGGAACAGTGAAATCACAATGCCAAAGCCGCTGAAGAGATCAACAAAGCCCTGCAGCAGAGTAAACAGCGACCAGAGGAAAATACTCCAGAAGTAGACACGCTTGGATCCAAAGCGATCCAGCAGCCATCCACCCGGGATCTGTCCGATCACATAGGCCCATGAGAAGGCGGAAAAGATATAGCCCAGCCCGACAGAGTCGAGACCGATATCTTTGGACATCGCCGATCCGGCAATGGAAATGGTGGCGCGGTCGCCGTAGTTGAATGAGGTGACGATAAATAACATCACCACGATCCAGTAGCGGGCATTGGTACGTTTCTGCACCGCCTCTGCCGTCTGGCTGTAACTATTCATGATGCACTCCTGAAATATAGCGAACGCTACATTCACTCTGACTGCATACACATCGCGTTGGGTATCAGAATGATGTCGGGTTAAACACGGCGATTGTTGTTATGGCGAACGTTGATGCGTCGTGACAGGTAACCAAACCTCTAAGAACGGAAATCAGTATAAAAACAGCCCGCGGCTGAAACACTGGAAGAAAGCCCGACAATTCAGTCAAAACAAAAAAGAATTTGTGGCATATGCACATCCTGCTGCGTGATGGCTCACGAAACGCCGATCGCAGCGCCATAATTGTACAAAAAACAGACAGTCAAAGAGCGCTTTGTGAGCACCTTCACTTGCTTTTGGTTAAAACCACCAAAGTGCGGAGAGAAAGGGGCTAAAAGCCGGACAGTTGCACAATGCGCTGGCGGGCGCGTGCTGCTTATACTGGAGCTGGCTGACTTTGATGACGTGACCAGAACCACTATTTATCGCACTGCTATGCACAGTGCGGCTACCCGGAAGGTGAGCAATGAACCGACCCGTTACAGAAAAACCACTCTATATAAAAGTTCATGAAGCGGATAACGTTGCGATTGTCGTCAACGACCAGGGCCTGCCCGCGGGTACACGCTTTGCCGACGGGCTGCAGCTGACGGAGCATGTGCCCCAGGGACACAAAGTTGCGCTGGAGGATATCGCTCAGGATGCACCGATTCTGCGCTATGGCGAAGTGATCGGCACGGCGCTGCGCTCTATTGCGCGCGGCAGCTGGATAGATGAGTCGCTGGTAGCCCTGCCCGAGGCGCCGCCGCTCAGCAGCCTGCCGCTGGCAACCAACGTACCGCCTGAACTGCCGCCGCTGGAAGGCTATACCTTTGATGGTTATCGCAATGCAGACGGCAGCGTGGGAACCCGCAACCTGCTTGGCATTACCACCAGCGTCCACTGTGTGGCGGGCGTCGTAGACTATGTTGTGCAGCTTATTGAACGCGATCTGCTGCCGCGCTATCCCAACGTGGATGGCGTGGTCGCGCTGAATCATCTGTATGGCTGCGGCGTGGCGATCAACGCCCCGGCTGCCGTCGTGCCGATCCGCACCATTCATAATCTTGCGCTGAATCCCAATTTTGGTGGCGAGGTAATGATTGTCAGCCTCGGCTGTGAAAAGCTCCAGCCGGAGCGGCTGCTGACCGGTACGCCTGATGTACAGGCGATCTCGCTGGATGATAACGATATTGTGCGTCTGCAGGATGAGCGTCACGTCGGCTTTGGCGCCATGGTGGATGAGATCCTGCAGGTCGCTGAACGTCATCTGAAAAAGCTTAATCTGCGCCGCCGGGAACCCTGCCCGGCGTCTGAACTGGTAGTAGGCACCCAGTGCGGCGGCAGTGACGCCTTTTCCGGCGTAACGGCTAACCCGGCGGTGGGCTTCGCCTCCGATCTGCTGGTGCGCTGCGGCGCCACAGTCATGTTTTCTGAAGTGACGGAGGTGCGCGACGCTATTCATCTGCTGACGCCGCGCGTGGTTAATGAAGCGGTGGGTAAACGGCTGCTGGAAGAGATGGCGTGGTATGACGACTATCTGCATCAGGGACAGACCGATCGCAGCGCTAACCCCTCACCCGGCAATAAAAAAGGCGGACTGGCAAACGTGGTGGAGAAAGCGCTGGGATCGATTGCAAAATCGGGGCGCAGCCCGATTGCTGAAGTGCTGTCGCCGGGACAGCGCCCTACGCAGCGCGGACTGATTTACGCCGCTACCCCTGCCAGTGACTTTGTCTGCGGTACGCAGCAGATGGCTTCCGGCATTACGCTGCAGGTGTTTACCACCGGGCGCGGCACGCCCTATGGCCTCGCGGCTATTCCGGTGATTAAGATGGCGACGCGCAGCGCGCTGGCCCGGCGCTGGCATGATCTGATGGATATCAACGCCGGCACTATCGCCACCGGTGAAGAGAGTATTGAGCAGGTAGGCTGGCGTCTGTTTGAGCTGATTCTGGAGATCGCCAGCGGTCGTCAGCAGACCTGGTCCGATCGCTGGGGGATCCGCAACCAGCTGGCGGTATTTAATCCGGCACCGGTAACCTGATACCGGGCTGCACCGTTAATACCGGGCCGCCATACAGGGCGGCCCGGGTCACTACAGCTGCTTACCCCAGCTCTCCACCCACGGCGTCGTCACGCTTTCAGGCTCCGGATGCTCAACGGCATCCACCATCAGCACATCACCAATACGCTGCGCCTGCTGCGCCTGGAGCGTGGCATCAAAAGTTTTTCCTGCGCCGCAGAAGTGCTGATAGCTGCTGTCACCCAGCGCAATCACACCATAGCGCAGCGCTGGCTGATAGCCGAGCTCATCATGGATTTGCGCATGGAGACGGGCAATATTATCCGGCAGATCGCCCTGCCCGGTGGTTGAGGTTACAATCAGCACGACGTCGCTGCTGTACGCCTGCCACTCCGCCAGCGTCGGATCCTCAAAGACCTCTACTTCATGTCCCTGCGCCTGCAGCACCGGCTGCGCCTCTTCGGCCACCAGCAGTGCATTGCCGTAAACCGTGCCTGTAAAAATGCCAATTTTTGCCATCTTGCTGCTCCTTTACGCTGTTGGCTTATCCTGAACTGCCTCAGCGTCAAACTCAACCCTGGGAACGTCCGGTAACCGATCCTGCCAGCCGAACTGCTGCAGCATCTGCTGCCATATCGGATCCAGTCCGGCGCGGATCACCAGCGGCTCTCCGGTAAAGGGATGCGTCAGCGAGAGTGCGCTGGCGTGCAGCATTAAACGATCGAGCCCGAAATGCGCCGCTGCGCCACGATTCTGGCGCAGATCGCCGTGGGCGCTGTCGCCAATAATCGGGTGGCGCAGGTGTGCCATATGGCGGCGCAGCTGATGCTTACGCCCGGTGCGCGGCGACATCTCCACCAGGGTGTAGCGGGCGCTGCTGTATTTACCGATTGCCACCGGCATTTCTGTCTGCGCCAGCGCCTGATAATCCGTGACCGCAGGCTGCGGTGCACGCGGTTCAGCAGAAAATTTATCCGCAATTTTATCCAGCTCTTCCAGCAGCGGATAGTCGAGCGTAGCCGCGCCATCCAGCCAGCCGCGCAGTACGGCGTGATAGGTTTTTTGTATCTGATGCTGCTCAAACTGCTGCGCCAGTAAACGGCCCGCCTCGCTCGATAAGCCCATCAGCAGTACGCCAGAGGTCGGGCGATCGAGCCGGTGCGCGGTAAAGACGTGCTGACCAATCTGATCGCGCACCGTCTGCATCACCACCACTTTCTCTTTGCGATCGAGCCAGCTGCGGTGCACCAGCCAGCCGGCAGGCTTGTTTACTGCTACCAGCCACTCATCCTGATAGATAATCTCCAGCATCAGCGTGCTGGCTCCGCAAACAGCGCGTCAAGCTCACGCAGCGCGATTAGCAGAGCGGTATAGCCGGGAGTGACCGGAGTCAGAGCAACTTCGTAATAGGGCGCGACGGCGAAACCGGCAGGCATTGGCGCGTCGGAGGCGATCAGGGCTGACATACGCGGGATCAATACCCACTGCAGCCACTCCAGCGGAGCCATAGTATCAAGGCAGAAAGGCTGGTCGCTGTTAAACGCGGCCGCGTCAGGAGCGCTCTGCTGCCAGTAATCGTGTTCGCGCATGACTGCTTCGACCTGCTGCAGTCGCTGCGTAATAGTGTGCGTCGACATAGGTTGCCTCCATGAAATAATGGGCGGCAAGCATATCACTCGTCACCGGTGGCGTAAAAAGCGCATAAAAAAAAGGAGCACTGTTAATAACAGTGCTCCCGGTTCGTTGTGCAGCATTCCCGCCACCGCAGTGCTCCCTGCTCATCCGTGACAACTCTTCCTGCGCTTTCCATTGCCTGTCTTCATGACAGCATCCTTAGCATCCTGGCTCGCCCTGCTCCGCACGGCTCACATTCTCCATCCTGGAGGTGTCCCTTACTCATTCCTGAGTGTCCTGCTCCGTCCTGAAGCCTTCCCTGTGACGTAAACTCCGTTACGTTCCCGCCTCCTGGCTGACATTCTCCTGAACGTCGCTCTGTCCATAGCGTCCTGCTAACGGTGGGTATTCTCTCAAAAATCGCCACAATAACAAGTAAGCATGAGTCATTAATCGATCAAGTATTGTCTCAATTTTCAGACTGATACCATAACTCTATGATTCACAATATCTTTACATTTAGCTTTTCTGAAAGGTTCACTCACAAAATGTCGATCTCGCACAGATTTTGTAAGAGATCTCTTACATAGCGCTTCGGTTATCACTCCATCGGACCGATAACAGGTTGTATATCATCGAGAAATGTCCGGACAGAAGGTGAAAGAATTTCACGTTTGTTACGTCCAGGCTCCTCCAGAATGACTTCACCGGTAAGATTACACACCGCCACCATCTCCTGCTCTGAATCAGTAGTAGCAATAAACAGCGTCGGACTCTGTTTCAGACGCCGTTTCATAATCAGATGACCAATCAGATTCTCCTGCAGCCGGATAAAGTCCTCTTCGCTCCATACCTGCAGCAGCGTTAACCTGCGCTGCTGCAGGCGGGCATGCATATCGCCGGCAAACTGGGTAGTGTAAAACGCAGTGATATCAGGCTGGAGCTGAATATCCAGCGCCCGCTCCACCGCATCCAGCCCTGACGATGGCGAAAAAGGCTGCGGCTGCCAGAGAACGCGGTCATCAACGGTATTGATGATACAGGGCGAAGGGATCCCTGCCAGATCGCTACTGGCAGGATAGTGTCCCTGTTGCTGCTGCCAGAGATCGATATAACGGGTGGTAAACGCACACAGTGCGCTGGCGGTGGGCTGCATCATTCATCTTCTCGCTGGTGATCGGTTACACTTAGCCACTTTGATTCACCTTGTGGTAACCATTATGTCTTCTGAACACCCAAACCCGGCCTTAAGCGGCCTGACCCTGGGCAAATCTGTCGCCTATGTAGATGAGTACGATAACACGCTGCTGCAATCTGTGCCGCGCAGTCTGAACCGGGAACCGCTCAATCTTTTTCCGGATAATCTGCCGTTTCACGGCGCAGATATCTGGACCCTGTATGAGCTTTCATGGCTAAACAGCAAAGGTGTCCCGCAGGTCGCGATTGGCGAAGTGGTGCTGGATGCTGACAGCGTAAATCTGATTGAGTCGAAAAGCTTTAAGCTCTACCTGAACAGCTTTAATCAGACCCGTTTCGCAGACTGGGGCGACGTGCGTCAGACGCTGGAACGCGATCTGCGCGCCTGCGCCAGCGGCAACGTCAGCGTGGCGCTGTTTCGCCTGAGCGAGCTGGAAAGCCAGCCTATCGGACAGTTCAGCGGCAGCGTTATCGATGAACAGGATATCAGCATCAGCGATTACGGTTTTGATGCCGGACACCTTGCGCACGCCGCGGGCAATGAAATCGTAGATGAGACGCTGGTAAGCCACCTGCTGAAGTCCAACTGTCTGATCACCAATCAGCCCGACTGGGGATCGGTGATGATTCGTTATAAAGGCCCGCGTATCGACCGCGAGGCGCTGCTGCGCTATCTGATCTCTTTCCGCCAGCACAATGAGTTTCATGAGCAGTGCGTGGAGCGCATTTTCAACGACGTGCAGCGTTTCTGCCAGCCAGAGGCGTTAACCGTTTATGCGCGCTACACCCGCCGCGGCGGTCTGGATATCAACCCGTGGCGCAGCAATGTTCCCTTCACGCCCGGCTTTTCGCGTCTGGCACGCCAGTAACAGATTGCGAGGCACCTCGCAGGCCGTAGCAGGGATGCGCGGTTCCTCTTGAGCAATCACAACCGGGAGCGTTAATCTGTCTGCGGCGTTAAGCGTAAAGCGTATGCGACCAGGGATTTTCGTCACTGCGCTCAGCAGGTTAAGCGCAGTGTCATCAGTCACGCTATGGCGTGTAAAGGAGTTCTTTTGATTACACATATCAGCCCGCTTGGCTCAATGGATCTGCTCTCACAGCTGGAAGTCGACATGCTGAAGCAGACCGCCAGCAGCGATCTCTACCAGCTTTTTCGTAACTGTTCCCTTGCAGTGCTTAACTCCGGCAGCCAGACAGACAGCAGTCATGAGCTGCTCTCGCGTTTTGAAAATTTCGCTATTAACGTCCTGCGCCGCGAGCGCGGCGTTAAGCTGGAGCTGATCAATCCGCCGGAAGAGGCCTTTGTAGATGGGCGTATCATCCGCTCACTGCAGGCCAACCTGTTTGCCGTGCTGCGCGATATTCTGTTTGTTAACGGCCAGCTTGCTCTGCCAGAGCGCCTCGCGGGTCAGGCTGACGACTCTGCGCATATCACCAATCAGGTTTTCTCGATACTGCGTAACGCGCGCGCGCTGCACGTCGGGGAGTATCCTAATACCGTGGTTTGCTGGGGCGGACACTCTATCAACGCGGTGGAGTACCAGTATTGCCGTAATGTTGGCACCCAGATGGGGCTGCGCGAGCTGAATATCTGCACCGGCTGTGGCCCTGGCGTAATGGAAGCGCCAATGAAAGGCGCGGCGGTAGGTCATGCGCAGCAGCGCTATCATGACAGCCGCTTTATCGGCCTGACTGAGCCTTCCATTATCGCCGCTGAACCGCCTAACCCGCTGGTTAACGAACTCATCATTATGCCCGATATCGAAAAACGCCTTGAGGCCTTTGTCCGCATCGCGCATGGCATCGTGATCTTCCCGGGTGGCGTCGGCACCGCCGAAGAGTTCCTTTATCTGCTTGGTATTCTGATGAATCCGCAAAACAGCGAGCAGGTGCTGCCGCTGATCCTCACCGGCCCTAAAGAGAGCGCTGACTATTTCCGCGTGCTCGATGATTTCATCGTCAATACGCTGGGCGAGCAGGCGCGCAAACACTATACAATCATTATTGATGATGCCGCTGAAGTGGCGCGCCAGATGAAAAAAGCGATGCCGCAGGTAAAAGAGCATCGTCGCGAAACCGGTGACGCTTACAGCTTTAACTGGTCTATCCGTATTGCGCCGGATCTGCAGGTGCCTTTCCTGCCGACCCACGAAAACATGGCAAATCTCAACCTGTTTCCGAATCAGCCGGCGGAAAAACTGGCGGCTGATTTGCGCCGCGCCTTCTCCGGGATCGTGGCCGGAAACGTAAAAGAAATCGGTATCCGGGAGATCCGTGAACGCGGCCCCTATCAGCTGCGCGGCGACGCCGATCTGATGCATCGGATGGATGAGCTGCTGCAGGGCTTTGTGGCGCAGCAGCGTATGAAACTACCGGGCAGTGCCTATATCCCCTGCTACGAAATCATCAAATAACCCTTCAGGAAGGCAGCCTGCGGGCTGCCGCTTATCGCTTTTATGGCACTACATTTATTAATTATTGATGCGCTGAATCTCATCCGGCGCCTGCATGCCGTTCAGGGCTCTCCCTGCCGTGACGCCTGTGTTGCGGCGCTGCATCAGCTGCTTGGTCATACACGCCCGACCCACGCGGTGGCGGTATTTGATAGTCCGGAGCGCCAGCCCGGCTGGCGTCATGCGCTGCTGCCGGATTACAAAGCGGGGCGACCGCCAATGCCAGAGGATCTGCAACAGGAGCTGCCGCTGCTGCAGGAGGCTTTTCGCACCGCAGGCGTCAGCTGCTGGATCGCCAAAGATGATGAAGCAGACGATCTGGCCGCTACTCTGGCAGTGAAAATGGCGGATGCCGGGCATCAGGCCACCATCGTTTCCACCGATAAGGGATATTGTCAGCTGCTGGCGCCCGCTATCCGCATTCGCGACTATTTTCAGAAGCGCTGGCTTGATGTGCCGTTTATCGCACAGGAATTTGGCGTTGCCCCGGAACAGCTGCCGGATTACTGGGGTTTATGCGGCATCAGCAGCAGTAAAATTCCGGGCGTCTCCGGTATCGGCCCGAAAAGCGCACGCGAGCTGCTGGCGCAGTTTGGTTCACTGGAGGCGATTTATCAGCAGTGGGATCAGGTACCGGCAAAGTGGCAGAGTAAATTACACGCCCAGCATGAAACAGCCACGATCTGCCGCCAGGTTGCCACGCTGAAACGCGATTTAGTGCTGCAGGGCAACCTTAATACGCTGCGCTATCAGGCAGGATAAATCGCGGTACGCCAGGGACGCATAAATACGTCAGGGACGCATAAATGCGTCCCCTACAATCATCGTAGGGGCGTCATTAATGGCGCCCGTTGCTGACAGATCAGCGTTCGTCGCGGCGACCGCCTGCAGCAGCCCAGATACGCCGGACGTGTACCGTTACCTCTTCACGATCGTGATACAGCTGACGCGCCTGAATCTGGGCGTTGATACCCTGCGCTTTTAACGCTTCATCCATCATCGCCAGATTCTGCGTGACCTCTTCATAGCGCTTTTTCATCGGCAGCTTGAGGTTGAAAATCGCTTCACGACACCAGCCGTTTACCAGCCACTCAGTCATTAACGTGGCCACGCGCACCGGTTTTTCTACCATATCGCATACCAGCCAGCTGATATTGCTGCGCGGCGGGCGAAATTTAAAACCATCCTCACGACAGTGGGTAACCTGTCCGGTATCCATCAGGCTCGGTGCCATCGGGCCGTTATCAACCGCGTAGACCCACATGCTGCGCTTCACCAGCTGATAGGTCCAGCCGCCCGGGCAGGCGCCCAGATCGACCGCATACATGCCGCTTCCCAGGCGTTCGTCCCACTCATCGGCCGGCACAAACACATGAAACGCCTCTTCCAGTTTGAGCGTTGAGCGGCTGGGAGCGTCAGAAGGAAACTTCAGTCGCGGGATCCCCATATAGAATGGCGAATTATTTTCCGGCAGCGAATAACCTACATAGCAGGTGCCCGGAGCGATAAAAAACACGTGCACCACCGGCCGCTTAGGACTCTCATAATTGAGCAGGATATTGCTGGCACGCAGGCTGGCGCGCAGCGGCACCGTCAGCTTGCGGCAAAATTTAGTCAGCTCTTTGGCTTCGTTGGTATCCGGAACCTCGACCCGCAGCTCTCCCCCTTTCTCCACCACTCCGGTCAGCATGCCGGTAATGGGAGTAATGCGATCTTCGGGAGGTAAATCGCGCAGCAGCTCGCCGACAACCAGCATCTGCCGGGCAAAAATCAGTTCAGCAAACGGCAGCGAGCGCAGCAGCTTCTCTGCATCTTCTGGCTGATAGCACTCAAACAGCACGTAGCCCGCTTCTTCTTTTACCCGCGGAAAGCCGTAAATTTCCCGCTCTGCTGCTTTAGCGCTGATTTCAGCCGCGCACTCTTTTTCAAATCCGGGACGACAATAGAGTAATACTTTATTCATGGCGTTCTGCCTTTGTTTTCAGACGCAGCGCGCCAATCAACATCAAAAACCAGCCGATCAGGAAGCAAAATCCTCCCGCCGGCGTAACAAACACCCAGAACTGCAGGTGCGACAGCGCCAGGCAATAGAGACTGCCGCTGAAAAGAACGGTACCCAGCGCCATCGCTGCGCTGCTCCAGTAAAACCAGATATTAGCGCGTCGCAGCATCGCGGCACCCAGTCCCATTACCGCCAGCGTGTGGTAAGCCTGATACTCCAGGCCGGTATGGATCCACGCCATTTCAGATGGCCCCAGCGATTTACTTAATACGTGCGCGCCAAACGCACCAAACGCCACCAGCACGAAGCCGCTGATGGCTGCAAATATAAACATGGCACGACTGGACATCGATCTATCCTCATGGTCCCGCCGCACATCACTGTGCAGCGAACGGTAACTTAGTGATCGTAGCGAAAACGGAATTTTTCCTGTTCGGTAGCGGCTTTTTCCAGAATCCACTGACGAAAGGCGGCTATTTTACCCAGTTCTGCCTGACTGTCATGACAAACCAGATAAAAAGCGTTTTTACTTACCAGCACATCATTGAACGGGCAGACCAGGCGCCCTGCTTCGATCTCACTCTCTGCCATCACGTTGTTCGCCAGCGCCACACCCTGCCCGTGGATCGCTGCCTGCAATACCATGGCACTGTGGCTGAAAATAGGCCCCTGTTGCACATTGATATGCTGCAGTCCCAGCTGGCGGGTGTAGGCCTGCCAGTCACGACGCGACGCATCATGCAGCAGCGTAAAGTGCGCCAGATCGGCGGGCGATTTCAGCGGATTATCGCCGGAGAGCAGCAGCGGTGAGCAGACCGGCAGCAGATATTCAGCGTAGAGCTTATCCACCCGCAGGCCTGGCCAGTTGCCCCGGCCATAGAAGATAGCGACGTCAACATCGTCTGCCAGCTTCTCCTCTTCACGGTCTACCGCCTGAATACGCACGTCGATTCCCGGATAAGCCATATTAAAGCTGGAGAGACGCGGAACCAGCCACTGAATCGCAAAGCTCGGCAGCAGGCTGACCGTGAGCGCCCCTTTAGCGCTGCGCGCCTGCAGCTTGCGGGTCGCATCGTTAAGCGCTGAAAAAATCTCTTTGATATCGAGATAGTAACTCTGCCCCTCTTCCGTCAGCAGCAGCGAGCGGTTGCGGCGGCGGAACAGCTTGAGCCCGAGAAAATCCTCAAGCGACTTGATCTGATGGCTCACCGCCGCCTGGGTCACAAACAGCTCTTCAGCGGCTTTGGTAAAGCTCAGATAGCGGGCAGCCGCGTCAAAAACACGTAAAGCATTGAGCGGCGGAAGGCGTTTAGACATGGTTTTCCACAGATGGATTCATAGTGTAAAACTGCAACTTATACAACGTCGTCAGCTATTAGATTTTTTAATCCGAGACATTATAATTTGTCCGTTGAGGAAGCTCCAGCAAATACCTATAGTTGCCGCACTTCCAGAGCCGGAACGAAAAGTTTTCTGAAAACGTGCGAGAGATCGCAGACTTTTGGAGAGCTTTTGGCTTGTGGTCGTGATGTTGTGTTTGCATTTTTTGATCTGAATCTTGCAGATCAAACTTTTAATTCCTGAGATTTACCCTGTCTGTCCAAAGTGATTTTATGTAGCACCGCAAATTGCGGTGCTTTTTTTTCGTAATTTTACTGCCCCATCTCAACCATCTCTTTCACATCAGAGCGGTTAATCTGCTGCTCATTGCCATTGGCATCTTTATAGCTGATCATACCGGTATCATCATCAACTTTTGGCTTGCCGTCAGCGACAATCGTGCGGCCATCGTTCGTGTGCATAACATAGTTGCTGGAACAGGCCGCCAGGGTAAATGCCATGGTGCAGACAGCCAGCACTGCGGTAAGTTTGTTCATCTTCTATCTCCTTGCAGATTGATTGCATTAAACCGCCCGCAGCCACGACATTGCGCCATCAGCCTGAAAGCACGGCTGAAAATGGCGAACGGGTTATGCGGGTTTCGGTTCAAACCTTGCCATAATGAGCATAACGCGCTTTTACAGCTTTGCCAGCCTGCAGCCTGCTGTTACGGCTGGCCCTAAATCACCGGAGTGGGCCCGATATGACCATCTTCTCTCCTGGCGCTTTTCGTCAGCAGTTTCCTGCGCTAAACGATGCCGGCGTCTATCTTGACAGCGCCGCCACGGCGCTCAAGCCGCAGGCGGTCATTGATGCCACCGCACAGTTCTATTCGCTCAGTGCCGGCACCGTGCACCGCAGTCAGTTTGCTGCGGCGCGTGCGCTGACGGCACAGTATGAACAGGCGCGCGGCGTGGTCGCACAGTGGCTGAATGCCGCTGACGATCGGCAGATTGTCTGGACGCGCGGCACCACTGAGGCGATCAATCTGGTGGCGTACAGCTGGCTGGCACCGCGCCTGCAGCCGGGTGATGAAATCATCGTCAGCGAGGCGGAGCATCACGCTAACCTGGTGCCGTGGCTGATGGTGGCTCAGGCAAGCGGCGCCACGGTAGTGAAATGGCCGCTGGGAGCCGATCGCCGACCCGACATTGCCCTGCTGCCGGAGCTGATCAACACGCGCACCCGCCTGCTGGCCGTGAGCCAGATGTCAAACGTCACCGGCGGCTGTCCGGATCTGGCGCAGGCTATCGCGCTGGCGCATGAGGCGGGTGCAAAGGTCATGGTGGATGGCGCGCAGGGCGTGGTGCACTGCCCGCCTGACGTGCAGGCGCTGGATATCGACTTCTATGCGTTTTCCGGCCACAAACTTTATGGTCCGATGGGCATTGGCGTGCTGTATGGCAAAGCAGAGTTGCTGGAGTCGATGCAGCCGTGGCAGGGCGGCGGCAAAATGCTGACGCAGGTTGACTTCAGCGGATTTACGCCGCAGCCGGTACCGTGGCGCTTTGAGGCCGGAACGCCCAACGTGGCAGGTGTGGTGGGCCTCAGCGCGGCGCTGAACTGGCTGTCGCACCATCATCAGGAAAAAGCGGAGATGTGGAGTCAGCAGCTCGCCTGCCTGGCCGAAGAGCAGCTAAGCGCGCTGCCCGGCTTTCGCAGCTTCCGCTGCGGCTCTTCCAGCCTGCTTGCCTTTGATATTGCGGGGATCCATCACAGCGATATCGTCACGCTGCTGGCTGAACAGGGCATTGCGCTGCGTGCCGGGCAGCACTGCGCGCAGCCGCTGATGGCAGCTCTGGGCGTCAGCGGTACGCTGCGCGTCTCGTTCGCGCCTTATAATAACCTGCAGGATGTGGATGCGCTGGTGCGCGCCATGCACTGCGCCGTGAACCTTTTAGGTGAATAATCTCATGACAACCCTGCTCGCTCCCCACCCCTTTGGCCATACGATCACCGCCCAGGGGCTGACCGATACGTTTGCCCGCTTTCAGCAGTGGGAGGATCGCTACCGGCAGCTGATTCAGCTCAGCCGTCAGCTGCCGGCGCTGCCGGAAGAACTGAAGTGTGCGGAGATCGAGCTGAGCGGCTGCGAAAACCGCGTCTGGCTCAGCAGCCAGCAGCTGCCTGACGGCACGCTGCATTTTTATGGCGACAGTGAGGGGCGGATTGTGCGTGGCCTGCTGGCCGTGCTGCTGACCGCCACCGAAGGAAAAACCCCGGCACAGCTGCTGGCGCAGGATCCGCTGGCGCTGTTTGATACGCTGGGACTGCGCGCGCAGCTGAGCGCGTCACGCAGCAGCGGCCTGCAGGCGCTGGCAGAGGCGGTAATGCGCGCGGCGCGTCAGGCAGCCTGACGCGCCCTGCGCGCCTGAAACTTCTTCAGCGCGTGCGATACGGCGATAAATCCAAACGTGGCGGTCACCATGGTTGCCGCCCCGAAGCCTGCAGCGCAATCCATCCGCTTCGGGCCTTCTGCCGTGCTGCGCGAGGCGCATACGCTGCCGTCGGGCTGCGGATAGACCAGCGCTTCAGTGGAAAACACGCAGTCGATGCCCAGTTTGCCCTTACTGTTTTTTACCACGCCAAAATCACTTTTCAGGCGCTCGCGCAGTTTAGCCGCCAGCGGATCCTGGATGGTTTTCGCCAAATCGCTGACCTGAATCTGCGTGGGATCGATCTGTCCGCCTGCCCCGCCGGTGGTAATAAGCGGGACTTTATTACGCCGGCACCAGGCAATCAGCGCCGCTTTCGGCCGCACGCTGTCGATGGCATCAATCACATAGTCAAACCCGGCAGAGAGCAATTCGGCGGTGTTTTGCGGCGTGATAAAGTCGTCAATGCAGGTGACAATGCACTCCGGATTGATGGCGCGGATACGGGCGGCCATGACTTCCGTTTTTGCCTGACCGACATTGCCCTGCTGCGCATGGATCTGCCGGTTGGTATTGGTAATACAGACATCATCCATATCGATCAGCGTAATGTGTCCGATGCCGGTACGCGCCAGCGCTTCAGCGGCCCAGGAGCCTACGCCGCCAATACCAATTACGCAGAAATGCGCCTCTGCAAACTGCTGCAGCGCCTCCTGTCCATAAAGACGCGCCGTTCCGCCAAAGCGCTGTCGCCAGGCGTCGCTTACCACTTTCATATCTGACCTTTACTCCGGAATGCGGTGCGCCGCGTGGCGCACCCGATAATGTACTCTCCTGCAGAGAGCTGGCTGTCAGTGTATCAATTTGCACCGGTCAGCAGTGAACCGTTATTGCCGTTTTGCGCAGTGCTGAACAGCGGCTGTCCGGCACCGGGAGCCGTCTTCAGTACCCAGACGCGGCCGTAGTGGTTATAGAAGCCAGCCAGATGTGCGGCGTCCGGGCCTACGCCCTGATAGATATCAAAGTGCTGGCCTTTGATTGCGCCACCGACGTCCAGCGCCACCATCAGACGCATTTCATACTTACCGTTGAACTTACCTTTTGCATTCAGCTGCGGTACTTCCGCCAGCAGTGCCGTGCCCGCCGGGATCAGAGAGCGGTCAGAGGCAACCGACGCTTTGGCAATCAGCGGAACTGCGCTGGCACCCCGCACCGGCACGTACTCTTCAGGTTTAAAGAAGACAAAGGACTGGTTGGTCTCCAGCACATCACGCACTTCCTGCGGTGAATGCTCCTCAGCCCACTGCCGGATGGCCTGCATCGACATATCTTCGCGTTTGACTTCACCGCGATCGATCAGCTCTTTACCGATGCTGTGATAAGCCCAGCCATTTTTACCGCCGTAGCCAAAGAAGCGCAGCGGACGTCCGTCCCCAAAATCGACGTAGCCGCTGCCCTGCACATCCATCATAAAGTTGTCGATCAGCGAGTTGCTCCAGGCGATAACGTAGCGCTCATCGAGCGCGCCGCTATAAATACCGGCGCGGCTCGGCAGCTTCGCCCCGCGCGGGCGCGGCGGCATGCGGTAAATAGGATATTGAAACTCGCCCTGCCGGGTGTAACGCGCTTCCACTACCGGCGTGTAGTAACCGGTAAACTGCACGTTGCCATAATTGTCGGTGCCTTCCATCTGAAACGCATTCAGGCCGAACTGACGCAGCTGACGCGTATCTGCACCCGAAAGCAGCCAGTTCTGGATAGCGCTGTAGGTGTCATTATTACGGCTGAACAGACGCGAGGAAGCGGACTGAATCTGCTGCACCTGCAGGCCGAAATCCTGCCCGTTAACCGGACGCCCTTTGGCATTAGGCTCATTAACCAGCCCGAGCGGTTGCTCCAGCTTGCCATCAATATATTGCTGACCGCGATCGGTCGGCTTTGAGCTACAACCCGCTAATAGCGCCAGAAATGCGCCAGTGAGTGCATACTTTACCCGGTGTCCGTTCATGACTCTCTCTTGTTGTCGGTTGTTCGCCCGGCGACGATAGCAAAGCCCTGGTCATAATGAAATCTGCCACCCGCCATCGCCTTCACATCTGTACGTTTTTTCATCCGGATGCGACATTATTCAGCAACTGCTTATGGATTTCACCCGTTAAGCGCAAAAAGGGGTTGCATCGTCACGCGCCAGGTGTATAGTGCGCATCCACGGACGCGGGGTGGAGCAGCCTGGTAGCTCGTCGGGCTCATAACCCGAAGGTCGTCGGTTCAAATCCGGCCCCCGCAACCAATTCTTCTTAATGAAGAGACAATATGAAGTGTCGCTCAGGCGACAGACGGACGCGGGGTGGAGCAGCCTGGTAGCTCGTCGGGCTCATAACCCGAAGGTCGTCGGTTCAAATCCGGCCTCCGCAACCAATTGTCTTAAGAAGAATACAATGTGAAACGTCGCTCAGTGCGACAGACGGACGCGGGGTGGAGCAGCCTGGTAGCTCGTCGGGCTCATAACCCGAAGGTCGTCGGTTCGAATCCGGCCCCCGCAACCAATTCTTCTGATGAAGAAACATAAAACACCTTAACGGGTGTTTTTTTGTTTCTGCCGCCGGAAAAAAGCGGCATTGCTGCCGCCCTGCCCTTACCGCCGTGCCAGCACGCCGCCTTTATCAAAATAGGCTTTGATACCGTGAAAAATCGCTTCGGCCACCTGATGCTGATAGCGTGCGGTTCGCAGCTTGCGCTCCTCCTCCACGTTACTGATAAACGCCGTCTCAACCAGAATTGACGGGATATCGGGCGCTTTCAGCACGGCAAAACCCGCCTGATCAACCGTACGCTTATGCAGATGATTGATGTGCCCCATGCGCGCCAGTACCTCTTTGCCAAATTTCAGGCTGTCACTGATGGTCTGACGCTGCACCATATCGAACATCGTGTGGTCGAGATAGCGATCGCCGCTCATGCTGACGCCGCCAATCAGATCGGCTTCGTTCTGCGTCTGTGCCAGGAAACGGGCTGCGGCAGAGGTCGCGCCGCGCGTGGAGAGCGCGAATACCGAAGAGCCACGCGCTGCCCGGCTGGTAAACGCATCGGCATGAATCGAAACAAACAGATCGGCACGCTGCTTGCGCGCTTTTGCCACCCGCACGCGCAGTGGAATAAACACATCTTCGTTACGCGTCATGTAGGCTTTCATATTGTGCTCTTTATCGATCAATGCCCGCAGGTAGCGACCAATCTTCAGCACAATATCCTTTTCACGCGTTTTGTATTTGCCGTGCGCACCGGGATCTTCGCCGCCGTGTCCGGGATCGATCATGATAATGATCGGACGATCGCGCCCCGCCTTACCCGGCAACGGTGCCTGCGCAGGCTGATCGCGCTCCAGATCGCCTTTGTTGTAATCGTTGAGCAGCGCCAGCAGCGGATCGTCGGCGTGCGATGCCTGACTGGGATACAGATCCACCACCAGCCGGTTTTTGATACCGGCCACGGGCGCCAGGGTAAAGGTTTTTGGTGCGACGTTACGCTTCAGCTCCAGCACAATCCGCACCGTGTGCGGATCAAACTGCCCGACCCGGGCCGTTTTGATAAAGGGATCGTCTGTGCGCACCAGCTTATTGATGCCTTTCAGCGCCGGATTGATATGCAGATTTTTGATATCAATGACCAGGCGTTCAGGGTTGCTCAACGCAAACTGCTTGTAGTGCAGCGGGATATTCGACTCCAGCGTGACGCGGGAGTAGGTTGATGAAGGCCAGATGCGTACCGCAACAATGTGCTGACTCGCTGCCAGCCCGGTACGCGTTACGCTAAGTAGCCATAGCGCACCGGCACCTTGTAATAACCGTCTTCGGGAAAAAGCCTGGGACATGCCACTCCAACTACTGTGTTATGGATAAATCTGCGTCAGCCGACGCTCAGAAAGCGAAAACTTTATCCAATCTGGCAACGCTTGTCTCGTCGGAAAAGCCAGATAATGCAGGCTGTTATCAACGGATGCATCTGAAAAATCGTAAAGTAACGTCAGGCGCAACGCTTGCAATACGGCGAAAAACAGAATAAAAATACACTAATTACGAATAACCATTCACAGAGGGTGCACCGTGAAGGAACGCAGTACCGAGCTGGTTCAGGGTTTTCGCCATACCGTTCCCTATATTAATGCCCATCGCAACAAGACGTTTGTCATCATGCTGGGCGGCGAAGCCATTGAGCATGAAAACTTCTCCAGTATCGTTAACGATATTGGCCTGCTGCATAGCCTGGGCATCCGTCTGGTGGTGGTCTATGGCGCACGTCCGCAGATTGATGCCAGCATGGCGCAGCAGCAGCTGGAGCCTCTCTATCACAAACACACCCGCGTGACCGATGCGCAATCGCTGGAGCTGGTAAAGCAGGCGGCGGGCCGTCTGCAGCTTGATATTACGGCGCGTTTGTCGATGAGCCTTAACAACACGCCGCTGCAGGGCGCGCATATTAATGTCGTCAGCGGTAACTTTATCATTGCCCAGCCGCTGGGCGTGGATGATGGCGTTGACTACTGTCACAGCGGACGCATTCGCCGTATTGATGAAGAGGCGATTCACCGCCAGCTGGATAATAACGCGATTGTACTGCTCGGCCCGGTCGCCGTCTCTGTAACCGGCGAAAGCTTTAATCTCACCTCAGAAGAGGTTGCCACGCAGCTCGCCATCAAGCTCAAGGCAGAGAAGATGATTGGCTTCTGCTCCGAGCAGGGCGTGACCGATCGCGCTGGCACAATTATTTCAGAGCTGTTTCCCGGTGATGCGCAGGCGCGCATTGATGAGATGGAGAGCGACGGCGATTTTCTGTCCGGTACGGTGCGCTTTCTGCGCGGCGCGGTGAAAGCGTGTCGCAGCGGCGTGCGCCGCAGCCATCTGATCAGCTATCAGGAGGATGGCGCACTGCTGCAGGAGCTCTTCTCACGCGACGGTATCGGTACACAGATTGTTATGGAATCTGCCGAGCAGATCCGGCGCGCCAACATCAACGATATTGGCGGCATCCTGGAACTGATCCGTCCGCTGGAGCAGCAGGGTATTCTGGTACGGCGCTCGCGTGAACAGCTGGAGATGGAGATCGATAAGTTTACCATCATCCAGCGCGATAATATGACCATCGCCTGTGCCGCGCTCTACCCGTTCCCGGATGAGCAGATTGGCGAAATGGCGTGTGTGGCAGTACATCCCGACTATCGCAGCTCATCGCGCGGCGAGCTGCTGCTGGATCGCGTGGCGCTACAGGCGCGGCAGATGGGGTTAAAAAAGCTGTTTGTGCTCACCACCCGCAGCATTCACTGGTTTCAGGAGCGGGGCTTTACACCAGTAGATATTGAGTCGCTGCCAGAGAGCAAGCAGCAGATGTATAACTATCAGCGTCGTTCAAAGGTGCTGATGGCAGATTTAAAATAAGCCACGTATTCCAGGGCCGCATAAATGCGGCCCCTGCGTGATCCTGTAGGGGCGCCATTTATGGCGCCCTGCCCTGGCCACATTATCCTGTACGAAGCTTTACGCGTCAGACGTCGCGCCAAGCCGTGACAGCAGGCCGCTGCGGCGCTGCGTGCGCAGCTGGACTGCGCGACGGAAAATGTTTTCATCACTGTAGAGCGTCAGCTGCCTGCGGGCACGCGTAATCGCGGTATAAATTAACTCCCGCGTCAGCACCGGTAAAAACTGGGCCGGCATCACCAGCGCGGTGTGCTCAAACTCCGAACCCTGCGACTTGTGCACCGTCATGGCCCAGGCGGTATCGTGTGCCGGCAGTCGGCTCGGCTGGACCGCTTTGATGGTCCCGTCCGGCAGCGGGAAGAAGACCTTCAGCACGCCCTCCTCGTCTGTCAGCGTGATACCGATATCGCCGTTAAACAGGCCCAGCGCGCTGTCATTGCGCGTGACCATTACCGGCCGTCCCGGATACCAGCGGCTGCCGCCTGCGGGGCGACGGATCAGCTGCAGCTGTATCAGCTTCTGCTCAATACGCTGATTGAGTCCTTCCACGCCAAACGGCCCTTCGCGCAGCGCGCACAGCAGCTGATAGCGGCCGAAAGAGGCGAGGATATCAGCCGGCGCGGCATCCTCAGCTACCTGCTGCAGAAAGTCCCGATAACCAGCACCAATCTCATTCAGCATTCGCTGATACGCTTCACCGCTGTTTAGCGGCGCACGCGCAATATCACTGAAATTGCTCTGAAAGGCGCGCTCCACCGCCTGCGCATCACCGGCGTTAACGGCTGCTGCCAGCTGGCCGATGCCGGAGCTGGCATCAAAACGGTAGCTTTTACGCAGCAGGCAGATCGCATCGCGCACCGCGGGTGCTGCGGTTTCATTACTGCCGCCGATCTCACAGCCGGTCATCAGCGTCAGCTGCGTGGCGCGCACCGGACTGTAGCCCGCCTCCGCACAGCGACAGATATCGCCCAGTACCGCTCCCGCCTCTACGGAGGCAAGCTGGTCGCGGTCGCCGAGAAAAATTACCCGCGCCTGCGATGGCAGCGCGGCAATCAGGCTGGCCATCATGCCGAGATCCACCATGGAAGCTTCATCCACCACCAGCACATCGAGATGCAGCGGATTACCGGCATGGTAACGCAAACGCTGCGTTTCAGGCTGTGCGCCCAGCAGGCGATGCAGCGTAGTGGCCTCCTCCGGAAAGCGCTGGCGCTCCTGCTCGCTGACCGCCAGCTGCTGCAGCGCTTTTCCCAGTGACTCCGTCAGGCGCGCCGCCGCTTTGCCGGTTGGGGCCGCCAGCTGAATGCGCAGCGCGCCGTCGCTCAGGCGGATCAGCGCCGCCAGCAGTTTTGCCACGGTGGTGGTTTTGCCGGTGCCCGGCCCGCCGGAAATCACCGCGGTCTTCTGCGTTAATGCGACAGCAGCGGCAATCTTCTGCCAGTCATCCGGCGCGGTGCCAAACAGCGCATCCAGCACGCTGCGTACCTGCTCCGGGGCAAACGGCTGCGGCGCAGCCTGAGGATGGAAAAAGCGCGCCACGTCACCTTCATGATGCCATAAGCGATGCAGATAGAGCCGGTCGTCGCTCAGTACAACAGGGGCCGCGCGATCGCGGGAGCTGAGCGCATCCCAGCCCGCCAGCAGGCTGTGCCAGTCGTGCGGATCGCCTGCTGCCTGCCAGATCGCCTGCGCCAGTTCGGGATGACGGCCGCGAAACAGCTGCTCGCGGTTAAGCTGGGCCAGCGGCAGGCAGACATGCCCTTCTCCGGCTTCAGCGCTGAGACAGGCAGCAGCCAGTAAGCGGGCGGGTTCATCGCTGGTGGCTATCAGCTGAGCAAACTGCACGTCCAGCGGGCGCAGCAGCCGCAGCTCTGTTGCCTGCTTTAATAGCGTAGTGATATCGCTCATGCATCCTCTCCCTGCCCGCGAAACAGGCTATCAAGTTGTGTGACAAATTCAGCGGCAGGACGGGTGAAAAAGACGCCATTATCAGGCGAACTGCCATCCATACCGCGCAAAAACAGATAAAACACGCCGCCCATATGCTGCTCATAGTCGTAATCGGGCAGCCGGTGCTGCAGAAACCGGTGCAGCGCCAGCGTATAGAGCTGATACTGCAAATCGTAGCGATGGTCAATCATCGCCTGTGCCATGGCATCCGGGGTATAGGCTTCATGACTCTCCCCCAGCCAGTTGGATTTATAATCCAGCAGGTAATATTTTCCGTCCCGGCGAAACACCAGGTCGATAAAGCCTTTGAGCATGCCCTGCACCTGACTGAAGTTAAGTGCGGGCGCCTGCGCAGAGAGCGGGTCATGCTGGCGCATCAGCCGGTCCAGCGCGGGAGCGGTAAGCAGAGCGCTGATAGGCAGATAAAACTCCATCTCAATCAGGCGGTCGCGTGCGGCCACGTCAGCCAGCCGGATCTGCTGCGCATTAAGCGGCGTAGTCACAACCCGCTCAATCCAGCTGCTCAGCACCGGCTGCCAGTGCAGCGGGTAGCCGTTCTGCTGCAGATGCTGCTCCAGCAGCTCCGTCCCTGGCGGCTGGGTAAAGTCGATCGACTCAAACAGCTCATGCAGAAACGTACCCGGTGCGGCACCGCGCGGAAAATGATGTGGCGTCAGCACAATCTCTTCGGTCGCCGCCTGCTGCTCTTCACCCGCCGCTTCCAGGTCGAAGTGGGGCACCACCTCCAGCAGGCGATGCGCGCTGTGCTGCTGCAGACCTGAATAGCTGGTCACGCGCCACGATTCAGCCAGCTGGCGCGATATCGCGCGTGCATGCAGATCGTCGCGTACGCCAGCCTGCACCTGCCAGCGTGCGGCTTCAGCACGATCGGCCATCACCACCTCGCACCCTTCGCCGTTCAGCGCTTCCAGCAGCGTGCCGAGCTGCTCTGCCGTCGCCGCTTCGCCGCGCTGCAGCAGATAGCCCAGCGCACTTTTATGCAGGTCGCTCTCGCCCTCTTTTTTGCGCGCGCCGCGAAACAGCGGCGCCACGCCGATGCTGCAGTGATACACAGAGCGCGTCAGCGCAACATAAAGCAGGCGAAGATCTTCTGCCAGTCGCTCCTGTTCCGCCAGCGCCAGGCTCTGCTCATCGCCCTGCAAATCCAGCACCGCGCTGAAATTATCGCGGTCGTGGTAAAGCGCAATATCTGCTTCACGGAACCCGGCTGCAAACGGCAGCCAGACCAGCGGATACTGCAGCCCTTTCGATTTATGGATGGTGACGATCTGCACCAGATGGCGGTCGCTCTCCAGTCGCAGCTGCTGGCTGGTCGACTGACTGTCGGGCCGCGCTATCTGCTGTGCCAGATAACGTACCAGCGCATGCGGGCTGTCAAGCTGCGATGCCGCTTCCTGCAGCAGCTCCCCCAGATGCAGCAGATCGGTCAGGCGGCGCTCGCCATTTTCCGACGCCAGCATATTTTCGGCCAGCTGGCGCTCCAGCATAATCTCCCGCAGCATTGGCAACACACCGCGCTGATGCCAGAGGCGCTGCCAGCGCGCAAAGGTATCTACCAGCGTGTCCCAGCCGCGCGCATCGCGATCGAGCGCATCCAGCTGAGCCGCATCCAGCGCAAATAGCGAAGTCGCCAGCGCCGTACGCAGCATCCGCTCCTGTTCCGGAGCCAGAATAGCGCGCAGCAGCCAGAGCAGCTCGCGCGCTTCCGGTGTCGTGTAAACGCTGTCGCGGTTAGAGAGATAGACTGAGGGGATCGCGAGCTGCGCCAGCGCTTCGCGGATCTGATTCGCTTCGTTGCGGCTGCGCACCAGCACCGTGATATCCGATGCCTGTACGGGCCGCAGCGCCGGCCCTTTTCCCAGCATCGCCTCGCCCTGCTGCCCCGCCTGCAGCCAGCGGCTGATATCCATTGCGCACTGCTTTGCCATTTGCTGCTGATATTCGCTGACGCTGGCACCGCTGCCGGGCTGCAGCCAGAAGCGCAGCGCGGGCTGTTCTCTGCCCTCTGCCTTTAGCGACAGCGCCTGGTTAGGCGGCGCAAACTGCACCGGCAAAAACGGAATTTCAGCAAACAGAAAGGGAGCCGGCAAGCGTGAGAAAAGCTGGTTTACGCTCTCTACCATCGCGGGTGACGAGCGCCAGTTAGTGTCCAGCGTATAGTGCGCCGCAATTTCATTACGCGCCCGGATATAGGTAAAAATATCCGCCCCGCGGAAAGCGTAGATCGCCTGTTTGGGATCGCCTATCAGCAGTAGCGCATGTTCAGGCTGATGCATATAGAGCGTACGGAAAATCCGGTACTGCTGCGGATCGGTATCCTGAAATTCATCGATCAGCGCCACCGGGTAGCGCTGCCGGATCAGCTGCGCCAGCTGCGCGCCGCCCGCCTGCTGCAGCGCATCATCAAGCCGGCTCAGCAGATCGTCAAAGCCCAGCAGCGCCTGCAGCCGCTTCTGTTTATGCACCGCCTCACGCACTTCGGTCAGCGCCCGAGCAATGACCACATCACGCAGCGACAGCGGTTCAGCCAGAAACGCGTCAATTGCGCTGAACAGCGCGTGCCGCGGGGCGTCGCCTTTTTTGGTTTTCTCATCCAGTATCCGCTGCCCGAAGCGTGCCAGCTCGGGCGGAACCTGGTAATCACTGCTGTCGTTATGGGCCCACTGGCTCACTTTACTGACCCAGGCGGGCAGATGTTTGCTGCTGTAGCTGCGCTTATCCACGCCCGACTGCTCAACCAGCGTCTGCACGTCATCACCCAGCGTTCGCCACTGCGCTTTGATCTCCGCGATGCGCGCCATATTACGTGCATGCCGCGACGCAAGCGTCTCCTGGTCATCCGGCGGCAGCCGCAGCGAGGGCGACTCTCCCTGCAGCCACGGGCGCAGGGTAGCCAGCAGCTGTTCCGGCCCCAGCCATTCAGTGACAATCACGCGCGCGATATCCAGCGTCAGCGGATAGCAGTGACGCCGCCAGAAATCAGCCGTTGCCTGACGCAGGAGCGGATGCTCATCTTCAATCAGCTGCTGTTCAAACAGCATGCCGGACTCAAACGCGTTAAGATTGAGCATACGCTGGCAGAAGCCGTGGATGGTGAAAATAGCGGCTTCATCCATCTGTCTTTCCGCCGCCAGCAGCAGCGAGGCGGCCTCTTCCCGCTGCGGGATCGCCTGCAGCAGTGCGGTCAGCATCGCATCGCTGCTGACGCCGCGAATACAGGCGAGCCGCAGCGCGTGGATATTCGCGCGGATACGACCGCGCAGCTCTGCCGTCGCCGCTTCGGTGAACGTCACCACCAGAATCTCTTCTACCGAGAGCGGGCGACTATAAGCGTTCTCTTCGCCCAGCCCCAGCAGCAGACGCAGATAAAGCAGGCCGATGGTAAAGGTTTTACCCGTACCGGCAGAGGCCTCAATCAGGCGCTCGCCGCGCAGCGGCAGCGTCAGCGGATTGAGGGATTCAGCACGCTGACTCATGGCGTATCACTCTTAACCGGCAGCGACTGCTGCAGCTGCGCCAGCGCCGCCCAGGTGGTAAAGCCAGGTAGCGCTGCGTAATCTGCCTGCGGTGCGCTCTCCTGCGTACCGCTGATCTGGGAAATCATCGCCATTCCCTGCTGCCGGATCGCCTGCCGGAAGAAAGTGGCCAGCTGCGCCGGCGTCAGCTGCTGCACCTGCGCAATCACTTTCTCTCGCGTATCGAACGCATAGTTCTGACGGCTGAAGTCACGACTGTAGCGATTGGCTTCCTCCTCCAGCGTCTGAGGACGCTGTTTCAGCTCATTGATCATCGCCTGCTGGTACTGCGCAAAGGTCTCGGGCTTCATGCTGCGCAGCCGCTGTTCTGCCTGCGGATAGAATGCCTGGAAGCGCTGCAGCAGGAACGCGGGCTGCCGGCTGTTGCTCTGCAGCAGAAAACCGATGCCCCACTGGCGGCCTATCGGCATCTGATAGGTAAAGACGGCATAGCCCAGCTGCTCTTCCGTGCGCAGCTGGTTATAAAACCACGGCTGGATAATCTGACTCAGCAGCGTACTGGCGGCCATGCTCTGATATTCATCATACCCGACAGGCACATAGAGCGCCGCCAGCGCGGAATCGCTGCTGCTTCCCGCCTGCTGCAGGTTCGCCTTGATCGGTTTATCCACCACAACATAGTCACTGCGCCACGGTGCCTCTCCGCTGCTCTGCAGCTGCGCTTTCAGGGCCACGCCAAGCGCTTCCGTCTCTTTTGCTGAGAGATTACCCACCGCCAGCATCTCTGGTGTCGACTGATGCAGCAGCGCGTCACGCCAGGCGATCACCTCCTGCAGCGTGATCTCCGGCAGCAACCGGCGGCGTTCGTCGCGCTGGGTATAGGGCAGCTGCGACAGCATCTGCATCGGCTGGATCGCCTGTTCAAACGCTTTGCCTTTTTCAGCCGCATCCAGACGGTCGCGATACCAGGATTTAGCCTGAGCGAGCTGCGCTTCATCCGGACGGAAGCTGCTGTAACCGGCGACCAGCTCCTGCAGCAGCTGCGGCAAACGCTGGGTAAATCCGCTGGCGTTAAACACCAGGCCATCATCTTCTCCCACGGAGAAACTGATGCCACCCACCGACGCCTGCGAGTTGAGCTCATCCAGCGCCTGGCTGGAGAGATAATCATTCAGACCAAACAGCACCTGCTGACGCGCGTCGCCGATCGTTGCCTTATTGCGTAGCGCCAGGGTAATCGCCGCTTTTGGCTCGTCAGGATAGAACCGGCTCGGCATCCATAAAATACGCATTGCCGCGTCATTACTGAGCACAATCGGATGCGTGTAGTTTTTCCCGTCGCGTGCAATCAGTGAAAAGTCAGTGGGAATATAGGGATTGAGCGCGGGCAAAGAGAGCGTGATATGCGCTGCACGCTGCTGCCAGTCGCTGTACTGCGCGGCGCTGATTTTATCAACCTGATACGGCGCATTAACAAAGTAGGCCTGCTGATTGTGCGGCTCCTGCGGGCTGATATACCAGATGCGGGCATTTTGCGGCGTCATCTCACCAAGGCGTGCCGCTAACGCTGCAGGATCGAAGCGATCGGCAAGGTAAGGCGCATCCAGCGTGTGCGCGACCGGCACACGCAGCATGGTGTCGGCCAGCCACTGAATGTAGTCCATATCACGGGTAATTGACGGATAGCGGTAATCAAGCGCCAGCACATGCGATACCTCGTCAAAATAGCGCTTATCAATGCCGTTGCGGCGCAGCATATCGAGGTAGCTGAAAATGGCGGCCACGACTTCATCGCGTTGCGTCAGCCCTTTATCCGTCAGCGACACAGAAATAGCAAAGACGCCGCTGCTGCGCTCGGTGACCGGATCGGCCCCTGCGGTCACGCCATCGGCCAGTCCCTGCTTCTGCAGCCAGTCATTCAGCGTATTGGCGCTGCGGTTACCCAGCAGATAGCCAATCAGCGTATCGGTTTTGCTGCGGAAATCGGCGCTGTTGTTCGCGATCCGAAACTCAATCTTCAGCTGTTTACGCGGCTGAGCCGGCACGTAGTGAATAATGATGCCTTTCTGCGCCCCGGTGACCACCGGTACATCTATCTCCGGCACGCTAGCCGGATGTGCCGCGACGCGCCCAAAGGTGGCGGCGGCCATCTGCGCCATCTCAGAGAGCGGTTTATTACTGTAAATCACTGCTTTCATCAGGCTGGCAGAATAGTGGGTACGATAGAAGTCGCGCAGCGCCTGCTGCAGTTTGCTGCCCGGTTTATCACTCAGCGTCTCCAGGTTGCCTCCGGAGAAACGCGAACCCGGATGCTGCGGATTCAGCGTCTCAGCACTGACCTGCGCCATGCGCAGCCCGTCCCGCGAGCGCGCCATCGTCAGCTCTGCGTTGACGGCGTGACGTTCGCGATCGGCGTTAACCGGATCGAGCAGCGGCTCTGCAATCGCATCCGCCAGGCGATCTGCCGCAGGCTGCAGCGCATCGTTCTCCACTTCCAGATAGAATGCGGTGCGGTAAGAGGCGGTGCTGGCGTTGTGACTGCCGCCGTGCATTTTGAGAAATTCCGCAAGATTATCGGGCTGGGGGTAACGTTTTGAGCCCATCAGCACCATATGCTCCAGATAGTGCGCCAGCCCGGGCTGCTGGTCGGGATCGTCCAGCGAGCCAATCGGCAGCGTCAGCGCCGCCAGCGACTTCGGGGCCTCAGCGTCTGAAACCAGCAGCACCGTCATACCGTTGTTCAGGGTAATCGCCTGATAGCTGCGCGGATCGCGATCGCTTTTGCGGATAATGTCATTAACCGGCTGCCAGCCCTGTCCGGTATCGGCAAAAACATTCAGCGCCAGCGCGCCTGACAGCAGCGCGCCGATACAGCGTGCGTAAATCCGCATGTAAACCCCTTAATCTTACTCTGCCCTGCGGCTGGTTTTCCGCGCAGGTTTATCAACATATTATTCTGGCGTAAGCGCGACGCTTAGCAGCTATTTATCATCCTGATGGGCGAGACGTACCGGCAGATACCACTGCCGTGCTGCAGCGATAATCGCCTGCAGCATCTCCTCATTCAGCGTGCGATTCAGGCGCTGGAGATAAGGATCGCTGCCCTCCCCCTGCACCTGATAGCCGCCCTGCCACGCCTGCAGCAGCTTATTCAGCGCCTTTTTCTGCGTGGCGTCATCTTCCAGCAGCTGGCCGCTTTTGCGATCGAAGCTCGCCTCCAGCCAGGCGCCGCCGCTTTTGTTTAACAGCAGCAGCGGCTGCGCCAGCCCCTGCTCGCAGGCGGCGGCATACTCTGCCAGCAGCGACTGCGCCCGGTCGGCGGCTACGGCATGAAAGCGCCAGCAACTCTGTTTACGGCCATACATCCGGCTTACGCCGCTGCCGCCCAGCGCACAGTAGACCAGATGCTCCAGCCACAGCTGCAGTCCGTCATTCATGTTCAGCACGCCAGGCCGCCAGCGCAGCAGGCCATCAGCCTGCACCTGCGTCAGCCAGCCGGTCAGCCGCACGGTACCGAGCTGCAGATTTACCTCCTGACTCTCTGCCGGCAGGCGCTCTCCGGCGACTTCCGCCGCAACCTCCTGCATCTCTTCGGTCTGGCTCTGCCAGAAAAGTTCACCAAAGGCGCCATAAGGCAGGTTACCTGCTGCGCGATGATGCGCATAGAGCTGCTGCGGATCCTCGCCGTTCACCAGCGCATTGAGCAGCTGCGCGTTTAACTGATAGCGCTCAAGGCTATCAGGTGCAAAGGGCTCGCTATCGGGCAACTCACTCTCTTCTGTCCAGAATGAGACGCCAAGACGCTGCTGAAACCAGGCGCGAACCGGATGACGCCAGAAGCGCAGCAGCTGTTCCAGCGTCACAATCTCCTGCGTTTTCACCGCCAGCGGCTGCACGAAGTCGGGCTGTGCCACGCCGCGGCCGGTAGCCGCCGGCAGCCATTCGGCAGCAAAGCTCTGCCGGTGAGTGTCAGGCGCAAAATTCTCTGCGGCAAATGGCATGCGGCTGTGCAACGTTTGTAAGTGCTCACGTACATGCTGTTCACTGATGTCCGGCTCGCACTGCTCATCGCCCGGCAGGCAGAAACTCTGCCCCAGATAATCAAGCAGTTCCGTGACCAGCACTGAGGGATAGCGCTCGGTGTTATCCTGAATCGCCCGGCCGATATAGCTGATATAGAGCTGCTGCTGGGCTGAAATCAGGGCCTCAAGGAACAGATAGCGATCGTCATCGCGCCGGCTGCGGTCGCCTTTGCGCGTCTGCTGCTGCATCAGGTCAAACCCTACCGGTGCCAGCGTGCGCGGGTAGACGCCATCATTCATACCCAGCAGGCAGACGATTTTGAAGGGAATTGAGCGCATCGGCATCAGCGTACAGAAGTTTACCGGACCTGCCAGAAAACGCTGGCTGATGCGCTGCTGATCGAGGCGTGAGCGCAGCTCATCGCGCAGCAGCGTCACCGGCACCGGCTGCTGATAAGCAGATCCCATACCCTGTTCAATGATCTCTTTCCACTGCGTCTCTACCAGCAGCAGCGCCGCCTCGCTTTCGGCATCCCCGCTGAAAAAGCTGTCAATCAGCTCACGGCACAGCGGCAGCCACTCCGCCAGCGTGCGCTCACCGGCCAGCCGGCTGCGCCAGGTATCAAGCCGCATCAGCAGCTCGGCCAGATGTCCCGCCAGCTCTGCGATCAGACCGCTTGACTCATCGTAAGGCAGGATCCCCTGCCAGTCACCGTTGCGGCTCTCAAGCGCATAGCCCAGCAGCATACGCTGCAGGCCAAAACGCCAGGTGTGCTGGCCGGTAACCGGCAGCGACAGCGCTTCAATGCTGGCATCGTCCAGCCCCCAGCGAATACCGGACTCCATGACCCAGCGGCGCAGCAGACGCAACCCGCTCTCATCCACGGAAAAACGCTGCGCCAGCGCCGGCACCTCCAGCAGCGCAAGGATCTCCTCTGAGGCGAAGCGACTCTCCGGCAGCGTCAGCAGGCTCAGCAGCGCCAGAATGGCCGGATGAGCCTGACTGGCACGACGGTCAGAAATGGCAAATGGCAGATAGCGATCCGGCGGTGCGCTGGCAAATGCCGCCTGAATAAAGGGCGCATAGCTATCGATGTCTGCCACCATAACGATGATATCGCGCGGCTTAAGCTCAGGATCGGCCTCCATCATCGCCAGCAGGTGATCCTGCAGCACCTCCACTTCACGCTGTGCGCTGTGACAGATCTGCAGCGTGATGGAGCGATCGGCCGGATCGAGAGGGCGCTTCTCTACGCTGTTCATCAGCTCTCCGGCACTCAGACCAATCACCGCGCGATCGTCAAGATTCAGCAGGTCAGCCTGCAGGTTGTGCAGCAGCGTGTCATCAGGCAGATCGACAAATGCATCGATATCGTTGGCGGCTGACTCCATCTGGCTGAGCAGAAACAGGTTATCGCGTCCCAGCTTTCCCCAGGAGGCGAGCAGCGGGTTTGTCAGCTGCTGTTCACCGCTGCTGTTAAACAGCGTGGAGGCGGCTTCAGGTTCGCGAAACAGCGGCAGCGTCTCCTCTGAATGCAGACGGCGGCGCTGACGGCTCTGCAGCTTTGCCAGAAATGCGTAATCCTGAATATCCCCCCAGTAGTGGCGGCAGGGATTAGTAAACAGCAGATGAATATCGATATGGCGGCCCAGCGCTTCAAGCGCCTGCAGGTAGACTGGCGGCAGCGCGGAGATACCGCAGATAAATACGCGCGGCGGCAGGCCAGGCGGCGTGCTTTCAGCCCGTTCCAGCGTTTCAATAAAGCGGGCGTACAGATTGGCACGGTGCCACATCGGCTGACCGAGGCTTTCCGTAAAGCTGACCAGATCGCGCCAGAGCGCCGCCTGCCACTGCTGAGCGTCACCCAGTCCCTCAATCAGTGCACCATGCTCCCAGCTGTTGAGCCAGTCAGCACGATAGACCAGATACTGGTCAAAGAGGTCGGCGACGCGGGTGCTGAGCTGGTAGAGCTTACGCTTGTCGTCGTCATCCTGCAGATAGAGCCGCAGCGACTGAAACGTCTCCTGCTCCAGCAGCACCGGCAGGCGCTGCATCAGCTTCCAGCTCATGTTGGCTTTAGTAAAGGCGCTCTCTTCCGGGATCCCCGGCAGCACCTTCACAAACATGCTCCAGATAAAGGTGGCAGGCAGTGGGAAATCGATATTTGCGGCAATGCCAAAGCTGTTTGCCAGCTCCATCTGCAGCCACTGCGCCATTCCCGGGCTCTGTACCAGCACCTGTTCAGCCGCAAAAGGATCGGCGAGAGGCTGGTTTTCAATCAGGATGCCTGCCAGATTTTTCAACAGATCGAGCTGATTGGAGTGGTAAACCCGGAACATAATTCTCCTTTAACAAAGCAGTACCCTACAGCCTGGTCACTCTACCCTTAAACGGCGGAGATGCCTATTAATCTGGTCATCTTCGTGACATTTCAGCCGTGCCAGCACGGCCGTGCGCTGATGCGGGCCGGTCACGGTCACCCGCTCCAGCGTGCAGCTACCTGGCAGAATCTGCTGCTGGCGCTGCGTGCGCCAGCCCGCTGTGTCATGACCCAGCAACGCCTGCTGCGCAACCTGCCACGCCTGTCGCTGCTGCCACTGCTGGCTGAACCCCAGCGTCAGCGCACGCTGATAGTGCAGCAGCGTCGAGATGCTCAGCGCCAGCAGCAGCATGCCCACCAGCGCCTCGGCGAGGCTAAATCCCCGCTGTAACTGCCTCTCCCGGACACGCCTCCGGCGCGGCCAGCGGGCAGAAGTCAATCCAGCCGTGCGGCAAGGCCAGCACGCGCGCTCCACGAAGTTCAACCCAGCGGTAGAGCCAGAGTGCGCTGCCTGCCTGGCGCGCGGATAACAAGCCATGCCCTTCCTCCCTGCGCAGCAGACAGCTCTGCCACTGCGCGGTTGTCCACTGCTGACACTGCCAGCCTTCAGCCGGCGACCACTGCTGCTGCACTCCCCAGCGCAGCGCCGCCTGCGCCTGGCTGTGATGCTGAAAGTAGTGCTGCGTATCGGCAACCAGCACCATGCTGCGGCTCAGCTGCTGGCGGGTCGCATGCAGCGTTACGCCTCCCAGCAGCAGCAGCATCATGACCATGCCGAGCGTACTGTTGCCCCGCTGGTTCACAGATTGATGCCTTCGATAACGCGTACCAGCGTGACCTGCTGCTGACCTGCACGTGCCGCCAGCTCCAGCCGCAGGTAGCGCTGCTGGCGGCTGACCTGAAAACGTTCCAGCAGCATAAATGCGGGATCGGTGATGCGCTCCCAGCCGCTACCGTGACACGCCTCAACGCCGCGCTGCATCTCCAGCTGCCCGCTACGCAGACGATAGCCGTAGTAATCACTGTCGCTATGCCCCGCTCCCTCCCAGCGACCGTTGCTGTTCTCATCCCAGCGCAGCAGCACACAGCTGCCGCTGTTTGCCAGCGTCAGTGGCGCACCGCTGCAGGTTCCCCGGCAGTAGCCCGCCCGGCGCAGCGCTTTTTCCAGCATGCCGGCTATCTGCTCCAGCTCCTGCTGCAGCTGTACCCGCTGCTGCAGCCGCAGATTCTGTTCCAGCAGCAGCGGCAGAAAGCGCCCCAGGCTGAGCATCAGCATGGCGCTTATCGCCAGCGCAATCAGCGTTTCCAGCAGGCTGAACCCGGCCTGAGCTACCCGCACGTCGCTGCTTCCGGCTGGCAGAGACGAACACGCGCGCGGGCAGAGATGATTGCGCGCCAGCGCCCGGCAGCGCTCGTTATTTCCACGCTACCGGCGCGCGCTACGTCTCTGCGCCCGTAAAAACCGGGTTCGCCCGTCAGTGCGCTGAGGTGTATGCCTGCATACGGTGGCGTGAACCACCAGCGCGAGGGCGTCGTGCAGCCTGCAGGCGGTACGGGGCCGGTACCGAGACAGCCACCCTGACCCGGCTGCAGCCAGAGCTTTAGCTCGCGATTATGCCAGCCCGCATGCGCACGCAGCTGCAGCAAAAACGCCTGCAGCTGCAGCACACTTTCGCGTAGCTGCTGCTGCTGCTGCCACCGCTGCCACCCCTGTATCGCCCCGCCGCCCAGTACGCCTGCGATGAGCATGACGATCAGCAGTTCCGGCAGGGTAAATCCGTGATGATTATCTCTGTTCATGACGTCACTCTGCCGTCAGCGCAGCAGCGCTACAAGCGTGACAATTGTGCGGTCAGGAGGGGCTCACAGACGTGCTTCAGCCGCTACAGAGAGAACCATTTTTTTGTGCGGCAGCGTCAGAAAAACGTGGCCTGACAGGCAAAAAAAAAGCCCTGCACAGCGGCAGGGCTCAGGGGCGTTCGGGAGCAGATCAGACTGCCACAGGGGCCTTGATGGCAGGATGGGGATCGTAGCCTTCTACCTCAAAATCCTCGAACTGATAGTCGAAAATTGAGGCTGGCTTACGCTTAATCACCAGCTTCGGCAGCGGACGTGGTTCGCGCGTCAGCTGCAGGCAAGCCTGCTCCAGATGGTTGCTGTAAAGGTGGGTATCGCCACCGGTCCAGACAAAATCACCCACTTCCAGATCGCACTGCTGCGCGACCATATGCACCAGCAGCGCATAGCTGGCGATATTAAACGGCAGGCCGAGGAAGATATCGCACGAACGCTGATAGAGCTGGCAGGAGAGTTTGCCGTTCGCGACGTAGAACTGGAAAAAGGCGTGGCACGGAGCCAGCGCCATCTGATCCAGCTCGCCCACGTTCCAGGCTGAGACAATAATGCGGCGTGAGTCCGGATCGCGTTTCAGCTGCTCAATGACTCTGCTTATCTGATCGATCTCTGCGCCAGAGGCGCTGCCCCAGCTGCGCCACTGCTTGCCGTAGACCGGACCTAAATCTCCGTTTTCATCCGCCCACTCATCCCAGATGGTGACCTTGTTCTCTTTCAGATACTGAATGTTGGTTTCCCCTTTCAGGAACCACAGCAGCTCGTGAATGATAGAGCGCAGGTGCACTTTTTTGGTGGTGACCAGCGGGAAGCCTTCCTGCAGATTGAAACGCATCTGGTGGCCAAAAATGGAAAGCGTGCCGGTACCGGTACGGTCGGCCTTTTCTGCGCCTTCATTCAGCACATGCTGCATCAGTTCCAGATACTGTTTCATTTTACCTCTCGGGTTTGTTGCTGCGGACGACGACGATACGCCCAGACCATCATGATAATGCCCGCCAGAATCATCGGCACAGAGAGGATCTGCCCCATGCTGATACCGCCTTCAAACAGCCCCAGCTGCGCATCCGGCTGACGGAAAAACTCGACAATAATGCGAAACGCGCCGTAACCAATCAGGAACAGTCCGGAGACACTGCCCATTGGACGCGGTTTGCGAATAAACAGGTTGAGAATAAGAAACAGCACCACGCCTTCCAGACACAGCTCATAGAGCTGGGAGGCGTGACGGGGCAGTACGCCATAGGTATTCAGCAGCTGCTGATACTGCGGGTTATTCACCGCCAGCGCGAGATCTTCACTGCGCGATCCCGGAAAGAGCATCGCGAATTTAAAATCGGGCGCCACGCGGCCCCACAGTTCGCCATTGATAAAGTTACCGAGGCGACCCGCGCCAAGACCAAACGGGATCAGCGGCGCAATGAAGTCAGACACCTGGAAGAAGGTACGTTTCGTGCGACGGGCAAAAATCAGCATGACCACAATCACGCCGATAAGGCCACCGTGGAAGGACATGCCGCCATCCCAGACCTTGAACAGGTAGAGCGGGTTTTCCAGAAACAGCGGCAGATTGTAAAACAGCACATAGCCGATACGACCACCGAGAAAGACGCCGAGGAATCCGGCATAAAGCAGGTTTTCCACTTCGTCTTTCGTCCAGCCGCTACCGGGCTTGTTGGCGCGGCGCACCGCAAGCCACATGGCAAAAACAAAGCCCACCAGATACATCAGGCCGTACCAGTGAAGCGAAATCGGTCCGATTGAGAAGATCACCGGATCGAATTGGGGAAATGAAATGTAGCCGTTATTCATTATTCACCATCGATTTTTCTGCCCAACGCGGGCGTGGCTAAAGGGCCAGACAATAAAAGGCTGCGCATCATAGCACAGCCGCTTTTCACAGTTTCCGCAGAAATGTAAACCGTTAACGACCGCCGCGAATCAGTCCACCCAGACCGCGACGCTCCATAAATGCCGCAACCAGATGACGCACTTCCGAAGCGGTATGCGCTGCAATGCCCTGCTGGCTTAGCTTCTGTACTTCCTCCCGATCCAGATGTCGCAACAGGTACTTCACCCGCGGAATATTTTTGCCGTTCATGCTGAGATGATGATAGCCAAGCCCGACCAGCAGCGCGACACACATGGGATCGCCCGCCATTTCACCACACAGGCAGAGCTCAAGTTTGGCTTCCCGGGCTTCACGCGCAATGGTATGCAGCGCGCGCAGCATGGCGGGATGCAGCGGATCGTAGAGGTTTGCGACCCGGGTGTTATTGCGATCCACCGCCAGCAGATACTGCGTCAGATCGTTGGTGCCGACCGAGATAAAATCAACGCGGCTGGCCAGATGCGGGATCATAAACAGCATTGAGGGCACTTCGATCATAACGCCGATACGCGGCCGGGGAATGGGATAGCCCAGTACCTCCTCCACTTCACGTCCGGCGCGCTCGATCAGCCGGCGCGCGTCATCGATCTCATCAATATGGCTGATCATCGGCAGCAGAATATTGAGGTTTCCGGAGGCGACGTTAGCGCGCAGCATGGCCCGCACCTGGACCAGGAAGATCTCCGGCTGATCGAGCGTCAGGCGAATACCGCGCCAGCCAAGACACGGATTCTCTTCGCTGATTGGCATATAGGGCAGCTGTTTGTCCGCGCCGACGTCCAGCGTGCGCAGCGTGACCGGCTTATCGTAAAACAGCTGCAGCATGCCCTGGTACTGCGCCACCTGCTCCTCTTCTGACGGGAAGCCGCTTTGCAGCATAAACGGGATCTCAGTACGATAAAGGCCGATGCCATCGACCCAGCTGTCCAGCGCCTGCTCATGCTCCGGGCTAAGACCGGCATTAAGCATGACCTGCACCCGCTCCCCGCTTTTCAACTCACCGGGCTGATCCACCACGCCTTCCGCCATTTTGCTCAGCGCGTTCTCTTCGCTGATCAAACGCTGATACTCCTGTACCAGCACCGGCTCAGGATCGATCAGGACTTCCCCGCGATAGCCATCAACGATCAGCTGCCGCTTGTTGAGTTGCACCGGCAGGATATCGGCACCCATCACGGTCGGGATCCCCATCGCCCGCGTCAGGATCGCCGCATGCGAGTTAGCGGCGCCGTCGCGCACGACCACGCCTGCCAGCCGCTCATGCGGCAGCTCGGCCAGCGTCGTGGCCGTCAGCTCATCGGCCACCAGCACAAAGCGCTCCGGCCAGGCGTTGGTTCCCACCAGCGTATCATCAAGATGAAACAGCAGCCGCTGCCCCAGCACCCGTAGATCGCCAGCCCGTTCGCGCAGATAGTGATCCTGCAGGCTGGCAAACTGCGCCGCAAACTTTTCGATCACGGTTTTCACCGCCCACTCAGCCACCGATCCGCGCTCGATCTCCGCAAACAGATCTTTTTTCAGCCGCGCATCGGTCAGCAGATGCGAGTAGAGATCGAAGATTGCCGCGCTCTCTTTCTGCACGCCGGCCGCAAAGCGTTTACTGAAACGGCGGAATTCATTGCCCGCTTCCCCCATCGCCACCACCAGCCGCTCGCGCTCGCGCTGGGGATCAAGGGTTGATGCGGCAGAAACCTGATCCAGCAGCGGCTGTGTTTCATCCACCCAGCCGATCGCCACCGCCACGCCCGGAGAGGCGGCAATCGCTTTAACACGGGTTTGCCGGAACTGGCCAAATAGCTGGCCGAGCTGTGACTGTGAGAGCAGCCCCGCCATTTGCGTGGCGAGCGTCACCAGAAATGACTCTTCACTCTCATCAAACTGACGGTGTTCGCGCTGCTGCACCACCAGCACGCCCAGTAGCTGGCGACGACTGATAATAGGTACACCCAGGAAAGAGCGATAACGCTCTTCTTTAACGGCAGGAATATATTTAAAGCTGGGGTGACTCTGCGCATCGGCCAGGTTAATGGGTTCAGCAAGCCGGCCAACCAGGCCGACAATGCCTTCATCAAACGCCAGTGCGATCGTACGGCCGCGCGGTTTTTTCAGACCGCGGGTCGCCATCAGGTAGTAGCAGTGTCGATCGTGATCGGCGAGGTAAACCGAGCAGACCTCGGTCTCCATCGCCAGGCAGATTTCGTTAACCAGAATGTCGAGTGCTTCATTCAGACGCGGTGCACCCGCCACTTTTTCTACTATTTCGCGCAACTGAGTGAGCATAAGGGGCGTGGCCTATCCTCTTTTACGACGGTGGGCAACAGGGTTATTGCGCTGCCCCACACTCTCCTGCATCGACATTACCACGCCAGCAAACTCTTTCATGACGCGCCGGTAAACATCGCGCTTGAAGGAGACCACCTGACGTACCGGATACCAGAAGCTCACCCAGCGCCAGCCATCAAACTCGGGTGTGCTGCTGTGTTGCACATTGATATCCGCGTCATTACACATCAACTGCAGAAGAAACCACTTCTGTTTCTGGCCGATACAGACCGGCTTTGTATCCCAACGCACCAAACGTTTAGGCAACTTGTAACGTAACCAGTTACGGGTTGAAGCAAGTATTCGAACATCTTTGCGGTGTAAACCCACTTCTTCGAACAGTTCGCGATACATCGCCTGCTCTGCGGTTTCACCCGGATTGATGCCTCCCTGAGGAAACTGCCAGGAGTGCTGTCCAAAGCGCCTGGCCCATAACACTTGCCCCTGCCTGTTGCAGATTACGATACCAACATTCGGGCGGTAGCCATCATCATCGATCACTGGACTACCTCAAAGCTTAATTTGAATGGTCTGATTGTTTCACACTCCTTACAGGCGGTAAACCACTGGATAAGCCGGACCTCCGCAGAATAAAAAAGAGTTAACCCACAGAGATGACTTAACTTATAAACAGTTACCCTGCCTGTTGTGCGATCTTATGCACTTTTTCTGTGGATAGCTTTGTGCAGAACGCGGTAATTAACTGCAGACAGTTTAACGCCAGCGCAAAACAGAGGATTCTTATCCTGATAAATATATTATTATAATTAATAGCTTAATTAAAAAAATGGTGTCAGCCCGAAAGGCTTTTTTTAGCGCGGGTCAGACAAAGAGAGACGTGTGATTAAAAAACAACCGTCGTTGTTTTTATCCACAAGGAATGCCCTAAACCTGGTCAGATGATGCAAAAAAATCGCGCATTGCGGTTCAGCAGGCCCTGTAAATAGAAACAGGAATCGGCTCAGGACGGGCTTATCCCATTTATCTGTGGATAACTTACACTGATATCCTGTTTATTGTGGCGGACAAATCGGGATAAACTGTCTCTCTGAACCGTACCTGCTGCTGCAGTCATTCAAAAAAGCAGTGTGAATCATGCTATTATGACGCCCGTTCAGAAAGAGGCGATGTGGACAACCTGCCCGCCCGCAAACTGATTATTTTTTAACCAACTCAGATATTGATCATGACATTTCACGATCCTTTGCCCGGTTCCCCGATAAGTGAAGAAGAGTTGCTGCAGCGTGCGCATCAGCTGGCCGGAGAGCGGCTGGAAACCCTGGCAGCCCGGCTTAACCTGCCGGTACCTGATAATCTTAAACGCGATAAAGGCTGGGTCGGCATGCTGCTGGAGCTGCACCTGGGTGCCAGCGCCGGCAGTAAAGCGGAGCAGGATTTTGCGCATTTGGGTATCGAGCTTAAAACCATTCCGGTTGATGCTCAGGGCAGGCCACTGGAGACCACCTTTGTCTGTGTGGCGCCGCTGACGGGTAACAGCGGCGTGACCTGGGCGTCAAGCCATGTGCGCCATAAGCTGGCGCGGGTATTGTGGATCCCGGTTGAGGGCGAGCGCACGATCCCACTGGCTGAGCGTCGGGTGGGTACGCCCCTGCTCTGGCAGCCAGACGCAGAAGAGGAGCAGCAGCTGCGCGCCGACTGGGAGGAGCTGATGGATATGATTGTGCTGGGGCAGGTCGAGCGTATTACCGCCCGCCACGGCGCCTGGCTGCAAATCCGTCCCAAAGCAGCCAACAACCGGGCGCTGACGGAAGCCGTAGGTGAGCATGGTGAACGCATTATGACGCTGCCGCGCGGCTTCTATCTTAAAAAGCACTTTACGGCTGCGCTGCTGGCGCGCCATTTTTTACTGTAATTCACTACACGCTCTCTTATACCGCACATTTTCCGACGTCTGGTTTTGCCAGCGTCCGCCAGCTAACGTTACACTCTTCAGGTGCTGAGCAACCAGCAGGAAACGTGCCTGCTTGTCAAGCTAATGCACGCTATCTCTCGCTTTTTTAAGAATCATGCGATTACTTCGTCAGGTAAAAGCATTTATTACTACACTTTTGCAGTTGGAGCAGCTCAGGGAGCGGATAATGAAAGGGTTAGCGGGTGTAGCGGGTTTACTGCTGGCAGCGTCAGTGCTGAGCGGTTGCAGTAGTGACTATGTGATGGCAACAAAAGATGGCCAGATGATTATGACCGAGGGCAAGCCCTCGATCGATAAAGAGACCGGCCTGGTTGAGTACACCGATCGGCAGGGTCACGTTATGCAGATCAACGGTGATGAAGTTTCCACCATCATTGAACGTTAAGTGCCAGATTACCCGGCCTGCACGGCGTTTTCCTCCGTGCAGGCGATTTCCCGGAGTTTCCCCTCTTCCTTCCTCTGTGTCAGACAGGCTATAGTCCGAAAGGACAGAACATTCCGTTTCATAATGAAAAAAGGAAGCCGGCAATGCATTATCACCGTATCCCCCATAGTACGCTGGAAGTCAGTCAACTGGGGCTAGGCACGATGACGTTTGGTGAGCAAAACAGCGAAGCCGACGCCCACGAACAACTCGATTACGCTGTGAGCCAGGGCATCAATCTGATCGATACCGCAGAGATGTACCCGGTTCCGCCGCGTCCTGAAACCCAGGGATTAACTGAACAATACATTGGCAGCTGGCTGAAAAAGCGCGGCAGCCGCGATAAAGTGATCCTCGCCAGCAAAGTCGCCGGGCCGGTTCGCGGCAGCGACGCGCTGATCCGCCCGCATCAGGCGCTCGATCGCAAAAACATTCGCGAGGCGCTGGATGCCAGCCTGAAGCGTCTGAATACCGACTACCTCGATCTTTATCAGCTGCACTGGCCGCAGCGCCAGACTAACTACTTTGGCAAGCTCGGCTACGAGTACAGCGAAAGTACCGCGACCGTGACCCTGCTGGAGACGCTGGAAGCGCTGACCGAACAGGTGCGCGCCGGTAAGATCCGCTACATTGGCGTTTCGAATGAGACCGCCTGGGGCGTAATGCGCTATCTGCAGCTGGCTGAAAAACATGAGCTGCCGCGGATTGTGACGATTCAGAACCCTTACAGTCTGCTGAACCGTAGCTTTGAGGTTGGGCTGGCCGAGATTAGTCAGCATGAAGGCGTGGAGCTGCTGGCTTACTCAAGCCTCGCATTTGGTACTCTGAGCGGCAAGTACCTGAATGGCGCGAAGCCCGCTGGCGCCCGCAACACGCTGTTCAGCCGCTTTACCCGTTACAGCAGTGAGCAGTCGCAACAGGCGATCGCCGCCTATGTCGACCTGGCAAAGCAGCATAATCTGGATCCATCGCAAATGGCCCTCGCCTATGTGCGCCAGCAGCCGTTCGTTGCCAGTACCCTGCTGGGCGCGACCACGCTGGAGCAGCTGAAAACGAATGTGGAGAGTTTTAATCTGACGCTGAACGCCGATGTGCTGGAAGCGCTGGAAACCATCCACCGGCAGTATACCTATCCCGCACCGTAATTTTTCAGGGTTATATGAATACGGCGGAGATTAACGCAAGGGCGTCATTAATGACGCCCTTTTTGATTGCGGTGAAATCGTATAAACGCAGGTGCATCGATACATACGCCAGGGTCGCATAAATGCGACCCCTACGGGAATGTTGAATCATGCGATGGGAATTCGCAGGGGCGTCATTAATGACGCCCTGTGAATGCACCAGGGTCGCATGAATACGACCCCTGCGGGAATTTTGAATCATGCGATGGGAATTCGTAGGGGCGTCATTAATGACGCCCTTTGAATGCACCAGGGTCGCATAAATGCGACCCCTACGGGGATACGGGACGCGATTTCCACCACAGCAGCGCGATTGCGGCGGCAAATGCTATGCCAAAGCCTGTGCCGGTGGCAATCGCCGGGGCACCGAGCTTAATCGCCAGGGTATAGAGACCCAGCATCAGCAGCATGGCGCTATTCTCGCCGAGGTTCTGCACGGCAATTGCATTACCTGAACCCACGCTCGCCTTACCGCGCTCCTGCAGCAGTGCGTTGAGCGGCACCACAAAAAAACCGCCCAGGGCGCCGATCGCCATCAGCAGGAGATAAGCGTTCAGCAGCGTGGTTTGCAGCGAAAACAGCACCACCATCACTCCTATCAGCACCCCTGCCGGCATACAGCGCCGCACCGTCTGCAGCGTCACCAGCTTAGCCGCCGCCGCCGCGCCCAGTACAATTCCTATCGCTACCATGGCGTTGAGGGTGGTGGGCGTTTTGTTATCGGTAATGCCTAAGGCCACCGGCACCCAGAGCACCAGCAGGAAACGCAGTGTGACCCCTGCTCCCCAGAACAGACTGGTACCCAGCAGGGAAAAACGCGTCTCGCCGTTATGCCACAGCTGGCGTGCTGCACCGCTGAAGCTGCGCAGCATCCTGAGCGCATGCCAGCTCTGACCGGGACGCGCCGCGCTGAGGCGGGGAATGAAGAGATTGGCGACGACCGCCAGCGCGTAGGTCAGCGCACAGGCGGCCAGCGCCATCAGCAGATGCCAGTCCGCCAGTATCCCGCCCGCTACCGAACCGAGCAGAATGGCCGCGATGGTCGATGCCTCCATCAGCCCGTTGGCTTTCACCAGACGTTCACCGCTGGTGATTTCCGTCAGAATGCCATACTTCGCCGGCGAGTAAGCGGCCGCGCCGATGCCCACCAGCGTATAGCCGAGAAACGGATTAAAGCCGAAACAGATGGTCAGCGCACCCAGCAGCTTCAGACTATTCGCCAGCATCATCACCCGTCCTTTGGCGAAGCTGTCGGCCATCTGCCCGACAAACGGCGCCAGCAGAATATAGGTGGCGACAAACAGCATCTGCAGGACCGGCTGGCTCCAGTCGGGGTAGAACTGATTTTTCAGCACTGCCAGCGTGGCAAACAGCAGCGCGTTATCACCAAAAGCGGAAAAAAACTGCGCCACGATCACGGCAATCATACCGCGCGACAGCAGCGGAGCGCGGGCCTCCCCATGCTGGCTCATGCTCTCTCCTCTTCCGCCAGCTGCTTCAGGCTGACGTAGTCTGGCTTACCGCTGCCGAGCATCGGCAGCTGTTTCATGACGCGGATATCGCGCGGCACCGCCAGCTCTGGCGCACCGGTTTCACGCGCCGCCTGCAGCAGCTGCTCGCGCGTCAGCTCGCTGTCGGTGGTAAACAGCACCAGCGCTTCGCCGCGATTACCGTCCGGACGCAGCGAGGCGGCATGCTGTTTTTCACCGGAGGCTTTCAGCGCAATTTGTTCAACGCTCTCCAGCGACACCATCTCACCGGCTATCTTGGCAAAGCGCTTCGCCCGGCCCTGAATCTGACAAAAACCGCCTTCATCGAAACTGACAATATCACCGGTATCATACCAGCCCGCCTCCATCACACCTTCGCCGTTGTCCGCCACGGGCGGTTCCAGCACGCCGGGCGCGTCAACACGCAGATAGCCATTCATGATATTCGGGCCGCGCAGCTGCAGCCGGCCACCCTGCTCAATGCCCGGCACTGAAATCAGACGGGAATCCATGCCGGGCAGCAGACGGCCAACGGTATGCGTGCGGGCAGCCATCGGCACGTTGATCGCCACAACCGGCGCGCACTCGGTGACGCCATAGCCCTCAAGAATACGAATACCGTATTTCTCCATATAGAGCTGGCGCGTGCCTTCCTGCAGCTTCTCCGCACCGGCTACCACGTAGCGCAAACGGGCAAAATCATAGGGGCTGGCGAAGCGTGCGTAGTTACCCAGAAACGTTGACGTACCGAACAGAACGGTGCAGTTGCGGTCATAAACCAGCTCCGGCACGATGCGATAGTGCAGCGGACTGGGATAGAGGAAAACCTGCGCCCCGGTGAGCAGCGGCGTGAAGAGGCCCACCGTCAGGCCGAAGGCGTGAAACAGCGGCAGCGCTGACATAAAGCGATCGCGCGGCGTAAAGTCGGCCACGGTGCGGATCTGCTCCACGTTAGCCAGCAGGCTCTTATGAGAATGCACCACCCCTTTAGGATGGCCTTCCGAACCAGAGGTAAACAGCACCATCGCCGCCTCTTCCGGATGCTGCGCCAGCTGTGCCCGGCGCGGCAGCAGCAGATGGCCAAGGATCCATAGCTTATCCTGCAGCGTTACCGTCTCTTTAAGATCTTCGAGGTAAATCCATTCGACTTCAGTCAGCCCCTGCGGCAGATGCCACAGGTTGCCTTTTTCCAGAAACTGGCGTGAGGTAAACACGGTTTTTACCTGCGAGGCGGTCAGCGCGGCACGCATGCCGCTGACGCCAGCCGTATAGTTGAGCATGGCCGGGACGCGCCCGCGCATGGATGCACCGAGGATCGCTGCAGCAGTCACGGTAGCATTAGGCAGCAGCAGACCAATATATTCTCCCTGCCGGCTGTAGCGCTCAAGAATACGTCCCACCCCGAGCGCCTTTTTCAGCAGCCCGGTGTAGCTGTCCGGCTGAAAATTCACATCTTCAATACAGGCTTTGGTCAGTCCGTAGCGGGTACGCGCGCTGAGAAAAGCTTCGTAGAGCGTTTCGCGCGGGCGCACCGCCATGCGCGCTTCCATCATAATATGGTGCAGGTGTTCACCTGCCAGCACGCGCCGGTCGCGGGCGCGTTTCGCCTCCGGCATCGGAATATGGGTCGCTGGCAGCACGCTCAGCGTAATCCGGGGAAACAGGCGGCGCTTAAACACCCCGCCAAGACGGCCAAACGGCGTATACTCCGCTCCCTCAATGCGCATCGGCACCACCGTCGCGCCCGATTTCGCCGCCACAAAGCCGGCACCGCTGTAGATCTTCATCAGCGACCCGGTCACGGTGATACGACCTTCCGGAAAAATCACCACCGGGCGGCCGGTGTTAATCATGCGAACCAGATGTTTGATCGACATCGGCTTAGTGGGATCGAGCGGCACAAAGTCGATAATCGGTTTCAGCAGGCGCATATACCAGCGGGTGCTGATAGCAGAATAGACCGCAAATACCGGCCTGATCGGTAAAAACAGCGCCACCAGCACGCCATCCAGAAAGGACATATGATTAGGCGCGATCAGCACTTTCTCTTTATGCAGCGCCGTAAGATCGCCGCGCAGCTCCACGCGCCATAACAGGCGACAGAGAGTGCGCAAAAGGGTAAATAGCATGCCAGCTCCTTAGCAAGGTCAAAAATGGTAATTACCTTGCAGGATTTGCCGGGCGGCGACAAGTACAGAGCAGAATTAAAGCGGAGTCCCTGACAAACAGCGATGCGGGGCCGCAAAAAAAAGATAAAAAAAACCCACGCGTCTGCGTGGGTCGGTGCAACCGAACAGGGTTATACCTGCAGTGCAGGTATCGCTGCCGCAGCAGCCGATCTTCACACCAATCATACCTCTGGGATCGCTATCGTCGCGCAGCACCCTGCGAAATAACAGCGGCTAAACGCAACCGTATTCAGCGAAATGCAACCAGGTATGAACAGCGCATCCTGCTGGTTACATTTTGATTTAGCTAGGATTTATCTGACGGTGGCTTGCTGTAAAGCGCATCCGGCGCAATGTTCATGTGCTTCAGCACCGGTCCCATAATATTGCCGAAGATGGGCGCGGCCACCGAGCCGCCGAAGTGATCGCCCGCGGTCGGATGGTTGATCATCACTACCAGCGCCACCTCCGGATGGCTGGCTGGCGCGATCCCGGCGGTATAGTTCACGTAACCGCCATCATATTTGCCGCTGCTGCCCATCTTCTCTGCGGTACCGGTTTTGGTCGCCAGGCGATAACCTGGTACCGCAGCCTTGATACCGGTGCCGCCCGGCAGCACGTCACTCTCCAGCATATGCACCACGGTCTGTACAATCTGCGGATTGGCTACCTGTTTGCCCAGCACCGGTGGCGTGACTTTGGTTATCGACAGCGGACGATAAACGCCAAACGAGCCCAGCGTGGCATATTCGCGCGCAATCTGCAGCGGCGTCACGCGCAGGCCGTAACCAAAGGAGAAGGTTGCACGTTCAATGTCCGCCCAGCGCTCGCGATGCAGCGGAAAGTAGCCCACGCTCTCACCGGTTAATCCCAGTCCGGTAGGCTTGCCGAGACCAAATGCCTGATAGGTGTTGACCAGCGCTTCCGCCGGCATCGCCAGCGCAATATGCGATACGCCGATATCACTCGATTTTTGCAAAATGCCGGTCATGGTGAGACGCGGCCAGTGGCCGACGTCGCGGATAAGATGGCCATTGACGCTGTAGGGGGTGGTATCAATCACCGAGTCAGGCCTCACCAGATGGCGCTCCAGACCCTCCATCACTACCAGCGGTTTGACCGTTGAGCCGGGTTCAAAGCTGTCATTGATGGCGACGTTACGCATCTGCGCGGGTGTCGCCTTGTCGAAATTATTCGGGTTGAATGAGGGATACGATGCCATTGCCAGAATTTCACCGGTATCGATCTTCACCAGCACCGCGGCGCCGGAGTCCGCTTTGTTCAGCAGCACGCCGTCGCGCAGCCTGCTGTAGAGGGTAAACTGATCAAACTTGTCGATGCTGAGCTGCACCGTGGGCGGCTGCTTCGGCGGCTCATAATCGATCATCGAAATGATATTGCCCTCGCCATCTTGGCGATAGACCTCTTTGCCTGGCTCGCCCTGCAGCACCCGATCAAACCCTTTCTCCAGCCCGTTAAGCCCGTTGCTGTCAGCTCCCACAATGCCAATCAGCGGCGCAGCCGCTTCACTCATCGGATAAAACCGGCTGTCGTTATAGACCGAGCTGATCCCTTTCAGGTGCAGTTTGGCGATATCTTTGGCGATCCCCAGCTCAATCTTACGTCCCAGATAGAGAAACCGCTTTTTCGGGTTAGCCGTAATCTGCGCCTGCAGATCTTCCGGCCGCATGCTGAGCGCCGCCGCCAGATAGCCCCACTTTGCACTGCTGAAGTCGGGATTCGCCTCCAGCACCCGTTTAGGATCGGCAATGATGTCGCGCGACGGTACGCTCAGCGCCAGCGCCTGGCCGTCGCGATCCAGCAGCGTGCCGCGATTCGTGGGCAGCGTAACGGTGCGCAGCGAGCGCTGATCCGCTTCATGCTCCAGCATCGGATGGTTGATCAGCTGCAGATCGCCGACGCGGGCGAGCAGCAGTCCCATACAGGTCAGCACGCCCAGACAGATCAGACGAAAACGAAACGGGTTAAACGGGGCTTTAATCTGGTCTTTACCCAGAAATTTTTTAATCGGAGGCATAGCATTCCGCTGCGGTGAGAGTCGTTATCCAGACTGGTTATCGGCTGTTATAAAGAAAGGCCTGGTAAGTTGACAGGAAAACTGTGTTTCAGTTATTTGCAGAGATGACGGACAAAAAAAACCTGCGCATCTGCGCAGGTTGGTGTAATCAAGAAAACGTTTTGATGTTCACCCATCAATACCTCTGGGACCCTGACTGTAGCAAGCCAGCTGACAGCCCTGCACCTGCTTAAACGCAACAGTTGCCCGCAAAATGTAACCAGCGGTGAGATTGTTAGTGGTTTGTGCAACCGTGATGTTTTCTGACTTCGACCAGGCAGCTCATGGCGTTCGGTCCCTGCGTCAGGGAAGAGGTCCCGATATCCAGCGTCAGTACGTTCGGGTTGCCGGCGCGATCCCACGGCTGCCACGTGCCGCCAAAGCCGGGATCGAACCATGCACCGGTCGCGATAATCAGTACGCCCGGCGCGACGCCGTCGGTCAGGCGCACGCCGGCCAGCATACGGCCGCGCGCATTGCTTACCTCAACCACCTCCCCGTCGGCAATGCCGCGCTGCGCGGCATCCTGCGGATGCATCGACAGCGTCTCATGCCCGGCAGTTTTATTGGCCTGAACGGCAGGGGTTGCATCCAGCTGGCTGTGCAGCCGGTCGGCAGGCTGCACTGAGATCATATGCAGCGGATAGTCGCTGCTCAGCGGCGCACCCAGCCACTCCTGCGGCTCACACCAGGTGGGATGACCCGCGAAGTCATCCAGCTGATAGTCCGCAATGGTCTGGCAAAAGAGCTCAATTTTGCCGCTGGCGGTGGCGATGGGATGCGCCTGCGGATCGGCGCGAAACTCCTCCATAAAGATATAGGGTTTCCCGCCCTCGGGGATCTCCACAAACCCGCGCTCCCAGAACTCACTGAAGGCCGGGAAAGCGATACCGCGCCGCGCATGTGCCTGTGCGCACTGCTGATAAAGATGCTCAATCCACTGCATCTCGTTGCGCCCTTCCGTGAAGCGGTCGCGATAACCGAGGCGATCGGCGATGTCAGCAAAAATATCGAAGTCGTTGCGTGCCTGATGCTGTGGCCTGACTGCCTGGTGCATCGCCAGCACAAAGCGATCGCGCGACGATCCGCCAATATCGTTGCGCTCCAGCGTGGTTGTCACCGGCAGCACAATGTCCGCCATCTGCGCCGCAGGCGTCCAGACAATATCCTGCACAATCACCGTATCGGGTCGCTGCCAGCCGGCGACCAGCCGGTTAAGCTGCTGGTGATGATGAAACGGATTACCGCCCGCCCAGTGCACCAGATGGATATCAGGATAGTGCAGCGTCTCACCGCAGAAGTCGTAAGGTTCGCCTGGCTGCAGCAGCATGTCGCTGATGCGCGCTACCGGAATCGCCAGATTGGCCGGATTAGGCCCGGTGCTCATCATCGGCGCCGGTCCCTCCTGACGCGGATTGCCTACGCTGTTCATTGAGCCATGCCCGAATGAGAAGCCTGCGCCCGGCAGGCCCGGCTGACCCAGCATGCAGGAGAGCGCAATCATCATCCAGTAGGGCTGCTCACCGCGGTGGGCGCGCTGCACGGAGTAAGCGCTGGTCATAAAGCTGCGCCTGCCCGCCAGCTGCTGTGCCAGCTGTGCAATACGTGCGGCCGGAATAGCGGTAATGGCGCTCGCCCAGGCTGCGGTTTTTGCCACGCCGTCGCTTTCGCCCAGCAGGTAAGCGCGCAGCTGCGGCCAGCCGGTGCAGTGCGTGGCGAGGAAGGTGTCGTCAGTGGCGCCGTTGCGCAGGATCTCATAGCCCAGCGCCAGCATCAGCGCGACATCGGTATTGGGGCGAATCGGGATCCATTCGGCGTTTAGCCACGCCGGACAGTCATCGCGCTGCGGGCTGATGTTGATTACCGGAGTGCCCCTGGCGCGCAGCTGCTCCAGCGCCGGCTTCAGGCTGTGCTGCCCCGCTCCGCCGGACGCGACCTGCGCATTTTTCAACGCCAGGCCACCAAAGGCGACAAAAATCTCCGCATGCTCCACCACCTGCGGCCAGTCGGTTACGCGCCCGGTCAGCGGCATGTAAGTGCCAATCACATAGGGCAGGAAGAACTGGGCGGCGCCCCAGCTGTAGTTGCCCTGCTGATCGACCCCGCCGCCGCCCTGAAAATAGAAACGCCGCACCAGCGTCCGCGCATGGTTGACCCGTCCGGCCGAGGACCAGCCGTATGAGCCGGTAAAGATGCCGGCTGCCCCGTAGCGCTCGCGTACGCGGCGGTTCTCTTCTGCGACCAGATCGAGCGCGGTATCCCAGCTGACCGGCACAAAGTCTTCACGCCCGCGCAGGGTGCGATCGCTGTTCTCGCGCGATTTCAGCCACGAGCGGCGCACCATTGGCTGGCGGATACGCCTGTCGGAGTAAACCAGCTCGGGGATGGTGTGGATCATCGGTGAAGGATCGGTATCGGCAAAGAAAGGTTCGCAGCCTGTCAGGCGACCATCTTCCGTCACGGCGGTAAAAGCGCCCCAGTGCGCCAGGTGCGGCACGCGTGTTTTCATGAGAGTGTCCGGCAGATAAACAGAGAATGCGCGGCAGCATAGCATGAGGCTGCACTCCGCCAGAAGCCTGCCTGTGAGCGGCTGATTTTCCGCGCTTTTGCGACAACGCTGGCATTCTGATCGCTTGCGGCCCAGGGGCTTTTCCGTAACACTGATGCGATGTGTAAACGTTTTCCCTGGATGTCGATAATTGCATGGCTACCATAAAGGATGTTGCCCGTATGGCCGGGGTGTCGGTTGCGACCGTTTCCCGTGTTATCAATAACTCTCCCAAAGCCAGCGAAGGTTCACGCCTCGCGGTAACCCAGGCGATGGAGCAGCTGCAGTATCACCCTAACGCCAATGCGCGCGCGCTGGCACAGCAATCTACTGAAACGCTGGGGCTGGTGGTGGGTGATGTATCCGACCCTTTTTTTGGCGCGATGGTAAAAGCGGTGGATGAAGTGGCAGGCGAGACCGGCAACTTTCTGCTGATTGGTAACGGTTACCATAATGAACAAAAAGAGCGGCAGGCGATTGAGCAGCTGATGCGCCATCGCTGCGCGGCGCTGGTGGTGCATGCCAAGAAAATTCCGGCAGACGATCTGGAGATGCTGATGCGTCAGGTGCCGGGTATGGTGCTGCTGAACCGGCTGATCCCGGGCTTTGAGTCACGCTGTATTGCGCTTGACGATCGCTATGGCGCCTGGCTCGCCACCCGGCATCTTATTCAGCAGGGCCATACGCACATCGCTTTTATCTGCTCCACGCACACCATTTCTGATGCAGAGGATCGCCTGCAGGGCTATTACGATGCGCTGCGGGAACACGGCCTGCCCTGTAACGACCGCCTGGTGGCCTGGGGTGAGCCTGATGAAACAGGCGGTGAGCAGGCGATGACGGAGCTGCTGGGCCGCGGCAAGTCTCTGACGGCCGTCGCCTGCTATAACGACTCGATGGCTGCTGGCGCGCTGGCGGTGCTAAGTGATAACGGCATCCGCGTACCAGAGGAGATGTCGCTCATCGGGTTTGATGATGTGCTGGTGTCACGTTACGTGCGTCCGCGCCTTACTACCGTGCGCTATCCTATTGTCACTATGGCGCAGCAGGCGGCACAGCTGGCGCTGGCGCTGGCGCACGGCAGCGAGCTGCCTGAAGTCACTAATATGTTCAGTCCGACGCTGGTGCGGCGTCACTCAGTGGGTGGGCCTGGATAAGTGATGCGCCGGGAGCTTTGCGCTAAGCAGCGCGCGGCACCGGAGGGGTTCCGCCCGCCTGGCTTCTGGCAGTTTCAGCGGCATTCCCGCACGCGGACGGGCTAAGGGGCGGGTGGGCGCGACCCTTAGCAATCCGCGCCCGGCGCTGCGGATAGCGCCCCCCTCCCCGCCTGCAAGTTCTTCGTTTCTTTTTTTAAATTTGGTTTGGTGTGCGCTGAGGCTTCTCTACAGAACCTTCAGCCATAAGACACTTGTTGAAGAGAAAAAAAGCAGCAGCAGCGGGAAGCGCCATCCGGGTCCGCCGAGGGAGGGCACGGTTCCGGGATGAGCCGACAGGACGTCGGCGAAAGGCCGCGGTGAGCAGGAGCGAATGGCGGCCGGTCCCGGGGAAGCGGGCGTGAGCGAGGGAACCGCGCAGCGGCGGACGGGGCTGGCGCAGGGCCGGGGAGTGCAGAGGGCGCGGCCAGGCGTCCTCTGCCCGGTCGCCGTGCCGGAGCACAGGCTGCTGCCGCCGCTGACGGCGAACGGAACCAGCCTCGGGGCCCCGTAGCGAACGGAACCAGCCCCCGGGCCCCGCAGCGAACGGAACCGGCGCCCGCCCCCGTGGCGAACGGAACCGGCCTCCGTCACAGATCCTGCTTATACACCCTCACCCGCTCGGCGGGAAACTCCAGCGCTTCGCAGACATACTCCCAGCCGTGCCGCTCGTAGTAGCCGGAAAACGTTGACCAGAGCCAGATACGCGCGTGGCCGCGATCGCGGGCGAAATCGATCACGTGCTGCTGCAGCGCCTCGCTCACGCCCTGACCGCGTGAGGCGGGATCGACATAGAGCGCTGCCGCCCACGGCCAGAGATCCTGGCGGCTGATCAGATCGCAGCGCCAGAAACCGATAGTGCCCAGCGGAATATCGTGCGCGTCCAGTGCGACAAACGTCACCGGCAGATCGGCACCGTTCAGGCTGCTGCGCACGACACTGTGATAAAACTCACGCGTTGTGCCATCGCCAAACGCCTGCCACAGCCAGTCAGTTATCTGACTGGCGTGATGCGGCACGCTGCTGAGCGGCAAAATACGCATCAGTTCAGCTCCAGCGCCAGCAGCTCCTGAATCGTCTGCGCGCGGCGGATCTCACGCACGCTGCCGTTTTCAAATAGCACTTCCGGGATCAGCGGGCGGCTATTGTAGTTAGAGGACATGGACGCGCCGTAAGCACCAGTGTCGTGAAACACCAGATAGTCGCCAGGCTGCACCGCAGGCAGCGCGCGGGTCTCCACCTTGCCGCCCTCCTGCTGGGTAAACACATCGCCTGATTCACACAGCGGCCCGGCGACCACACTCTCCTGCGTGGCTGCACCCGGCGTACGGCCATCAGCGGGCAGTACCGAGATATGGTGATAGCTGCCATACATGGCCGGACGCATCAGATCGCTGAAGCCCGCATCGACCAGCACAAAGTGACGGCTGCCCATCGCTTTGACCGCCCGCACCTGCGACACCAGCACGCCTGATTCAGCGACCAGAAAGCGGCCCGGTTCAATTTCCAGCTTCACCGGATGCCCGAGGTGTGCGGCAATCCGATCGCGCGCGCGGCTCCAGAGGCCAAAATAGTGGTCGGTATCGATCGCTTCTTCATCAAAGCGGTAGGGAATAGAGAGCCCGCCCCCGGCTGAGATGGCGCTGAGATCCTGACCAAACGCAATCACCTGGTCGACCATGGCGTCACACACCTGCTGCAGATGCGCATAATCCACGCCGGAGCCGATATGCATGTGCAGCCCCACCAGCTGCAGACCGTGCTGCTGAATCGCAGCCAGCGCCAGCGGCAGATCGCCATACCAGATGCCGTGCTTGCTGTTTTCGCCGCCGGTATTGGTTTTCTGGCTGTGACCGTGACCAAAACCAGGATTGATACGCAGCCACACTTTATGGCCCGGCGAACGCGCGCCCAGCTGGTGCAGCATATCTACCGAACCGGCGTTTACCGGTACCTGCAGCTCAGCCACGCGCTGAAGCGTCGGCAGATCCAGCAGGTCCGCCGTAAACACAATGTCCTCACCGCCCGGTTCAAATCCCGCCGCCAGCGCGCGTTCAATTTCACCCAGCGAGACGGAATCGACTTTTACCCCGGCCTGACGCATCAGGCGCAGAATATGAATGTTTGAGCAGGCTTTCTGCGCAAAGCGCACCACATCAAACTGGCTGAGCTGCGCAATACGCTGCTGAATAATGGCGGCGTCATAGGCCCAGAACGGACCGCTGTAGCGCTGCGCCAGCGGCAGCAGATGGGTAGCGTTAAGCGCAGATTCGGTGGTGTCTAACGGACGTGGCATAACAATTCTCCTGTACTGTTGCCCTCATTTAGCCACACCACATCAATTCACAGAAATATCTGTTTTAGCGGCAGCTATGCAAATATGATATGCCTTTAATGGAGGAGCGATGGCGAACATCAACTGGCGGCATATTGAGATTTTCCATGCGGTGATGACCAGTGGCAATCTGACGCAGGCCGCCGCGCTGCTGCACACTTCGCAGCCCACCGTCAGCCGTGAGCTGGCGCGTCTGGAGCAGCAGCTGGGACTGACGCTGTTTGAGCGGGTGCGCGGTCGTCTGCAGCCCACGATGCAGGCGCTGAGTCTGTTTGAAGAGGTGCAGCGCTCCTGGTACGGACTGGACCGGATTCTCGATGCGGCGGAAGGATTACGGCAGTTCCGGCATGGCGAGCTGTCGGTGGCCTGCCTGCCGGTATTTTCCCAGTCGCTGCTGCCGCCTCTGCTGCAGCCCTTTATGCAGCGCTATCCGCAGGTGAATCTGAACATCATTCCGCAGGAGTCGCCGCTGCTGGAGGAGTGGCTGTCGGCGCAGCGCTACGATCTTGGCCTGACTGAGACACAGCATGCGCCATCCGGCACGGAACGCCTCTCGCTGCTGACCTGCGATGAAGTGTGCGTTTTGCCGCCGCAGCATCCGCTCTGTCAGCGTGATGTGCTGACACCTGCCGATTTCCATCAGCAGAATTTTGTCAGCCTGTCGCGGCATGACAGCTATCGTCAGCTGCTGGATGCGCTGTTTCTGGAACAGAAGGTTGAGCGACGGCTGGTGCTGGAGACGCACAGCGCCGCGTCGGTATGCGCGATGGTGCGCGCCGGGGTTGGCTTATCGATTGTAAATCCGCTCACCGCGTTGGATTACGCGGCGAGCGGCGTGGTGATGCGGCGTTTCAGTATCAGCGTGCCGTTTACCGTGAGCCTGATCCGCCCTCAGCACCGGCCCGCCTCTGCGCTGGTTGACCGCTTCTGCCACCACCTGCAGCAGCAGGTGGCAGCATTTCCGGGGCTTATCGCCGCGCAGCTTGATCAGACGCGGACCGTATCGCCCTGACCGTTAGCGTTGCGGAAGGTGATGACACACACCACCAGGCCGACAGCGGCGATGGCGGCAGCCGCAACCGGCACTGCCGTCAGGCCGTAGCCGCGCGCAATAACGGCGCCGCCTACCCAGGCACCCAGCGCGTTACCCACGTTAAAAGCAGCGATGTTGAGCGTGGAAACCAGGTTCGGTGCCTCTTTGCCGTGGCGCACCACGTTGATCTGCAGGCCGGGTACAGTGGCAAACGTCGCCATGGCCCACAGGAACAGCGTAATTTCAGCCAGCCAGAGCGCATGGCTGGTCCAGCTGAACAGCAGTGAGAACAGCGCAATCAGTGAGAAGCTGAGGATCAGGCTGAAAGAGACTTTCCAGTCCGCCAGCTTGCCGCCAATGATATTACCTGCCGTCAGGCCGGCGCCAATCAGGAACAGCGTCCAGCTCACGCCGCGGTCGCTGATGCCGGTGACCTGAAGCAGCAGCGGCGCAATATAGCTGAACAGCGCAAACATCGCCGCGGCAAAGCAGACCGTCATCAGCAGCGACAGCCAGAGTCGTCCGTTGGCCAGCGCACTAATCTCACTGGCCAGATGAACCGGCTTCTCTTCTTTATTTGCCGGCAGACTGACAATCAGGGCGATAAACGCCAGAATGCCGATAATCGCCACGCCCCAGAAGGTGGCACGCCAGCCAAACAGCTGACCAAACCAGGTGCCAAGCGGCACGCCAAGCACGTTTGCCAGCGTCAGCCCGGTAAACATCAGCGCCACCGCTGACGCCTGACGGCCGGGCGCCACCAGGCTTGCGGCCACTACCGATCCAATGCCAAAGAACGCGCCGTGGCAGAGTGCGGTGACCACACGCGCCAGCATCAGCAGGTTATAGCTATAGGCCAGCGCGCAGAGCACGTTACCGATAATAAAGATCACCATCAGCAGACTCAGCGTGCGCTTGCGCGGCAGGCTGGCGGTCAGCAGCGCCATAATCGGCGCGCCAATCGCCACGCCGAGCGCGTAACCGCTGATCAGCCAGCCGGCTGAAGGAATCGACACCTGCAGATCGCCTGCCACTTCCGGCAGCAACCCCATGATGACAAACTCCGTGGTGCCAATGGCGAACGCACTCAGCGCCAGCGCCAGTAATGCAACAGGCATAACACACTCTCCCAAGATAATTTTGCAGGCGGGCCGTACTGCGAACACAGCACGGTAAAACAGAACGCTTATTAATATTTGAACTGCGTCACGCTGCATTAAAACACAGCCCTGGCAGCGCAACCACCCTGTGCGCCGCAAGGCTATGTTGCCGGCGCGGCAATAATCAGCGCCGGTCCGGCTTGTGGCGCGGTGGCGGATAGTGATAGCGTTGCCCGGTTTTCAGCCGGCGGAAGCGGGTAACGGTCAGAACGCAGCGCGCAGGTGAGCGCCCCACAGGAGAAAAAAGAGATGCGCTGGATAATTGCGCTGGCGGCGTGCTGCCTCAGCGGCTGCTCGGTTGGACACTATGAATACAGTAAAGAAGCTGCGCGCCGGGTGGATATGACCGTTACCGGTATTCCCACCATTCTTGGGGTCGGCACGCTGGGCACGACTATCCCGCTCACCGCCGACTACAGCCTGACGGCGGCACACGTGGCGAAATACTCACTCTACCGGGTAAAAGCCTGGCACCCCGACTGCGATCTCGCCGTGGTTTACCATAAAAACCGGGCGGGCAACCTGCCGCCGGCGTTCCGTAACGGCCACATTGGCGATCGCGTAAATCTTTATGGCTATAGCTTTATCTCTGCCCTGCCGGTCGCCTCCAGCGGAGAGAACCTGGTGAATACCACGCTGGTAAACAGCTGGAACAAAGCAAACTGTGTGGTGGTGGCGGCCAGTGCTGGCGTAGTGAAAGGTATGTCAGGCGGCGCAGTCTATAACGCCAGTGATGACACGCTGGCTGGGGTGATCACAGGATACAGCCGGCGGATCGATGATAACCAAAGCGGAAAAACGCTGTATAGCGATGTGGCACTCTACATACCCTATGCGCGTTTTCAGACGTGGCTGGCAGAGGCGATCGCGCCGTGATAACTGCTGCCCGACTCTCCCCTGCGGGAGAGAGACGGGCAGCGCCTGCCGTTACTTCGCCGTCGGGCGCAGCGCCGGGAACAGGATCACATCGCGAATGGTGTGGCTGTTGGTAAACAGCATCACCATACGGTCGATACCGATACCGAGGCCAGCCGTTGGCGGCAGTCCGTGCTCCAGCGCGGTTACGTAATCTTCATCGTAGAACATCGCTTCATCATCGCCGGCATCTTTTGCATTCACCTGCTGCAGGAAACGCTCTGCCTGATCTTCAGCGTCGTTCAGCTCTGAGAAGCCGTTACCGATCTCGCGACCACCAATAAAGAACTCAAAGCGATCGGTGATTTCCGGGTTCTCATCATTACGGCGCGCCAGCGGTGAAACCTCTGCCGGGTATTCGGTGATGAAGGTTGGCTGAATCAGATGGGCTTCCGCCGTCTCTTCAAAGATCTCCGTTACCACGCGGCCCAGACCCCAGCTTTTTTCCACTTTGATATGCAGCGCACTGGCGATCGCTACCGCTTTATCAAAGTCTTCCAGGTCAGCCAGGTCCGTTTCCGGACGATATTTTTTGATCGCTTCACGCATCGTGAGCTTCTCAAAAGGCTTACCGAAGTCAAAGGTATGTTCGCCATAGGCCACTTCAGTGGTGCCCAGTACGTCCTGCGCCAGCGTGCGGAACAGGCTTTCGGTCAGCTCAATCAGATCTTTGTAATCTGCATACGCCATATAGAGTTCCATCATGGTGAACTCAGGATTATGGCGCGGCGAGATGCCTTCGTTACGGAAGTTACGGTTGATCTCAAACACGCGATCGAAGCCGCCTACAACCAGACGCTTCAGATAAAGCTCCGGCGCAATACGCAGATACATATCGATATCCAGCGCATTGTGATGGGTGATGAAAGGACGCGCAGAAGCGCCGCCCGGGATCACCTGCATCATTGGCGTTTCCACTTCCATAAAGTCGCGGTTTACCATGAACTGGCGAATACCCGCCATGATTTTCGAGCGTACCTGGAAGGTGTGGCGCGATTCATCGTTGGAGATGAGATCAAGATAGCGCTGACGATAGCGCGTCTCCTGGTCAGCCAGGCCGTGAAACTTGTCCGGCAGCGGACGCAGCGCTTTGGTCAGCAGGCGCAGTTCTGAGATATGGATTGAAAGCTCGCCGGTTTTGGTTTTGAACAGCTTACCGCGTGCACCCAGAATATCGCCCAGATCCCACTTCTTGAACTGCTCGTTATAGACGCCTTCCGGCAGATCGTCACGTGAAACGTAGATCTGGATCTGACCGCCAACATCCTGCAGCGTGGCAAACGACGCTTTACCCATGACGCGGCGCGTCATCATACGACCGGCAACGCTCACTTCCACGCCCAGCGCTTCCAGCTCTTCGTTGCTCTTGTCGTCATAGCTGGCGTGCAGCCGATCGGAGGTGGTGTCACGACGGAAATCGTTGGGAAACGCCACGCCCTTTTCACGCAGCGCGCTGAGTTTTTCGCGACGCGCTTTCAGTTCATTATTTAACTCAAGTGCGGCGTCAGCGTTCTGCGGTTGTTGTCCAGACATGTCGGTTCCTTATAGCCCTGCTTTTAAACTTGCTTCAATAAAACGATCCAGATCGCCATCCAGCACCGCCTGAGTATTGCGGGTCTCTACGCTGGTGCGCAGATCTTTGATGCGGGAGTCATCCAGCACGTAAGAACGAATCTGGCTGCCCCAGCCGATATCCGATTTGTTCTCTTCTGCGGCCTGCTTGTCAGCATTTTTCTTCTGCATCTCATATTCATAGAGCTTGGCGCGCAGCTGTTTGAAGGCCTGGTCTTTGTTCTTGTGCTGTGAACGGTCGTTCTGACACTGCACCACAATGTTGGTCGGCAGGTGGGTAATACGCACCGCAGACTCCGTTTTGTTAACGTGCTGACCGCCCGCACCCGATGCGCGGTAGACGTCAATGCGCAGATCGGCCGGGTTGATATCGATATCGATATTGTCATCCACTTCCGGATAGATAAACACCGAACTGAACGAGGTGTGACGACGGCCGCCGGAGTCAAAAGGACTCTTGCGCACCAGGCGATGGACGCCGGTTTCCGTACGCAGCCAGCCGTAGGCGTAGTCACCAATCACCTTGATGGTGGCGGATTTGGTGCCCGCAACTTCGCCTTCCGACTCTTCAATGATCTCGGTTTTAAACCCTTTGGCTTCTGCCCAGCGCAGATACATGCGCAGCAGCATGCTGGCCCAGTCCTGCGCTTCCGTACCGCCGGAGCCTGCCTGAATATCCATGTAGCAGTCGGCGCTGTCATACTCGCCTGAGAACATGCGGCGGAATTCCAGCTCACCCAGCTTTACTTCCAGCGCGTCGAGCTCAACCACGGCTTCGTTGAAGGTTTCTTCATCGTCCGCTTCAACCGCCAGCTCCAGCAGGCCCTGCACATCTTCCAGGCCCTGGTGCATCTGATCGAGGGTTTCAACGACGGCTTCGAGCGACGCGCGCTCTTTGCCGAGCGCCTGCGCGCGTTCAGGTTCATTCCAGACGTCCGGCTGCTCCAGCTCGGCGTTTACTTCTTCAAGACGTTCTTTCTTGGCATCGTAGTCAAAGATACCCCCTAAGAACGCCGCTGCGCTCGCTAAGGTCCTGGATACGATTTTTGACCGGATTAATTTCAAACATGGCTTTTCAGTCTTTTTTGGCGATACGGTGAGAAAAGATAAAGTAACGCATGAGTTTACCCGAAAGCGCGCGCGGTTTGTAGCGGCGCGCGCGGTCAGAGCGGCCAGATATGATCGATTATCAGCTGCACGGAACGGTTACCGCGATACTCGTTGATATCCAGCTTATAGGCCAGCTCAACCTGCCGCACGCTGGTATCCGGCCAGAGGCGGGTATCAACATTAAACGCGATACCGTCCAGCAGCGGTCCGCCGCCGAGCGGTTCCACCATCACTTTCAGGTGACGCTCGCCCACCAGCCGCTGCTGCAGCAGTTTAAATTTGCCGTCAAACACCGGTTCCGGGAACGCCTGTCCCCACGGCCCCGCCTCGCGCAGCATTTCAGCGGTATGCAGGCTGAACTCCTGCGCGTGCAGCTCACCGTCTGACCAGACCACGCCCTGCAGCGCTTCTCCATCCAGCCACTCATCAATCAGCGCAGCAAAGCGCTCGCGAAACGCATCATACTTATCCGTTTCCAGCGAGAGTCCTGCCGCCATCGCATGGCCGCCGAACTTGATAATCAGCCCCGGATAGAGCGTATCCAGCCGCTCCAGCGCGTCACGCAGGTGCAGTCCGGCGATTGAGCGACCCGATCCTTTTAGCGTGCCATCGCCCGCGGGCGCAAACGCAATGACCGGCCGGTGAAAACGCTCTTTCAGGCGCGATGCGAGGATCCCGACCACCCCCTGGTGCCATTCGGGGTGATAAAATGCCAGGCCCAGCGGCAGGTCGCTATGCTGACGCTCCAGCGCATCGCACAGCGCCAGCGCTTCGCTTTTCATGCCCTGTTCAATTTCTTTGCGCGTCTGGTTCAGCGCATCCAGCTCGCTGGCCAGCATGCGCGCCTGCGCAATATCCTCGGTCAGCAAGAGCGCCACGCCAACCGACATATCGTCAAGCCGCCCCGCCGCGTTAAGACGCGGGCCAACGGCAAAGCCGAGATCGCTGGCTGCCAACTGACGCGCATCGCGGTTTGCGATCTCCAGCAGCGCCCGAATACCGGCGCGGCATTTACCGGCGCGAATGCGGCTCAGCCCCTGCCACACCAGAATGCGATTGTTCGCATCCAGCGGCACCACGTCCGCTACGGTGCCGAGCGCGACCAGATCGAGCCACGCGGCCAGATTGGGTTCGCTGCGCTGGGGGGTAAACCAGCCCTGCTCGCGCAGATGCGCGCGCAGCGCCAGCATCAGGTAGAACGCCACGCCGACGCCTGCCAGCGCGCGCGACGGAAAAGCGCTGTCGCTGAGGTTAGGATTAACAATAGCGTCGGCGGCCGGCAGCGTTTCGCCCGGCAGATGGTGATCGGTGATCAGGACCGGGATGCCGTGCGCTGACGCCGTTTCGACGCCCGCGTGCGAGGAGATGCCGTTATCCACGGTGAGGATCATCTCCGCGCCGCGCGCACGCGCCTGCTCCACCACTTCCGGACTCAGGCCATAGCCATCGTCAAAGCGGTTAGGCACCAGGTAGTCCACGTTGCCGCCCATGCTGCGCAGCGCCAGCACGGTCAGTGCGGTGCTGGTCGCGCCGTCGGCGTCAAAATCGCCGACGACCATAATGCGCTGGCCGCCCGTAAGCATCCGGTGCAGCAGCGCAACCGCAGCCTCTATACCGCCGAGGCTCTGCCACGGCAGCAGATATTTTGCCCCGCGCTCCAGCTCTGCTGCGGTTTTAACGCCGCGATGCAGATAGAGACGGCGCAGCAGAGGCGGCAGGTCGTCAGACAGGCTGGCATCAGCCGGCAGCGTGCGCCGACGCAGTTCTGTAGTGTGCATCACTGTGAATTAACCGCCCCGCTTCTGACCATCAAGCACCTGTTTCAGCTCCTGTGGACCCTGATAGCCCGGGATCATCATACCGCTGTCGGTAAGAATGGCGGGCGTACCCTGAATGCCGAACAGAATGCCGAGTTTGTAGTGCTTATCGAGATTGAGGCTGCAGGTCGCTGGCGCATCCATCTGCGGCGTATCGCCTTTCATCGCCTGATCGAACGCTTTGTTGCGATCGGCACTGCACCAGATCGCCTTCATCGCTTTCTCAACCTGACCGTTCAGCCCTTCGCGCGGGAAGGCGAGATAGCGCACCGTGATACCCAGCGCGTTGTAGTCCGCCATCTGCTCATGCAGCTTACGGCAGTAGCCGCAGGTGATATCGGTAAACACCGTAATGACGTGCTGCTCTTTCGGCGCTTTATAGACAATCATTTCCGGCGCCAGCGCGGCGACTTTTTTGTCCAGCAGCTGGTTGGTGACATTAACCGGCTGTGCGCCGCTGACGTCATACAGCGGGCCCTGAATCATATGTTTGCCATCTTCAGTAATGTAAATCACGCCGCTTTCCGTCAGCACGGTTTTCATGCCCGGCAGCGGCGAGGGCTGGATCTCAGCCTGCTGCAGACCCACTTTTTTCAGCGTCTGCTGAATAGCGCTGTCATCAGCCTGTGCCAGAGCGGAAAAGGCGCTGACCAGCAGCGCCAGAACGGTAAACTGTTTTTTCATCATAAGTCCTTGTTGCCGCTGCTCAGGCGCGCGGATGGTGCTGTTGATGTAACTGACGCAGCCGCTCGGTGGCAACATGCGTATAAATCTGGGTGGTCGACAGGTCACTGTGGCCCAGTAGCATCTGTACGACGCGCAAATCAGCGCCGTGGTTCAGTAAATGTGTGGCAAATGCATGCCGCAGCACGTGCGGTGACAGTTTATCGCTGTCGATACCCGCCAGCGTCGCGTAGTGCTTGATGCGGTGCCAGAAGGTCTGACGCGTCATCTGCTGCGCGCGCTGGCTGGGAAACAGAACGTCCAGCGTCTGTCCGTTTAGCAGCCACGGCCGGCCATATTCCATATAGTGCTCTAACCAGTGGATCGCTTCTTCACCTAATGGCACCAGCCGCTCTTTATTACCTTTACCGATAACGCGCACTACTCCCTGCCGCAGGCTGACATCGCTGATGGTCAGCCCGACCAGCTCTGAGACGCGCAAACCTGTGGCATACAGCACCTCCAGCATCGCTTTATCGCGCAGCTCCAGCGGAATATCTGTGGCCGGCGCCTGCAGCAGCCGGTCTACCTGACTCTCGCTGAGATCTTTCGGCAGCCGCTGTGGCAGCTTAGGGGCGGAGAGCAGCGCGCTGGGATCGTCACTGCGCAGCTTTTCACGGTAGAGATACTGAAACAGCCGGCGCATGGCGCTCAGCGTGCGGGCTGAACTGGTGGCCTTATAGCCACCTTCAATACGCTCGGCAAGAAACTGCTGCAGATCCAGCGCCTGCAGCGTCAGCAGCGTCAGATTGTGATGCTGCAGCCATGCGGTGAGGGTTTGCAGATCCTGACGATAAGAGGCCAGCGTATTTTGCGCCAGATTACGCTCCAGCCAGAGCGCATCAAGAAACTGTTCAATCAGATCGCTATCCTGCACGTTATCCTCTCGCCAGTGTGAAATCGTGCTCATTATGCCTTAAAGCAGAGGGGTTCTGGTACAATTGCGCCAGAGTGAGTTTCATACAGAGCATTAACCGCATGAATATCGGACTTTTTTACGGTTCAAGTACCTGTTACACCGAGATGGCAGCGGAAAAAATCCGCGACTTTATTGGTGAAGAGCTGGTGACGCTGCACAACCTCAAAGATGATGACCCCTCGCTGATGGAGCAGTATGACCTGCTGATCCTCGGTATTCCAACCTGGGATTTTGGCGAGCTGCAGGAGGACTGGGAAGCGGTATGGCCGCAGCTGCCGGGACTTAACCTGCAGGGGAAAATTGTGGCGCTGTACGGTATGGGCGACCAGATTGAGTACAGCGAGTGGTTTCTTGATGCGCTGGGCATGCTGCACGAACTGCTGCTGCCGATGGGCGTACAGTTTGTCGGCTACTGGCCGCTGGAGGGGTATACCTTTACCAGCCGCAAGCCGCTGACCGCTGACGGCACACAGTTTGTAGGTCTGGCGCTGGATGATGTTAACCAGTTTGAGCAGAGCGACGAGCGTATTGAGCAGTGGTGCGAGCAGATTCTCACGGAAACAGCTGACCGGCTTTAACGCTGGTCTGCCGCGCCACTGAGCGCGTCCTGCGCGCGCAGCTGCCGCCAGCTGCGCATCGTCATGGCGTCCTGCATCAGCCAGAAACGCCAGCGCTGGCCCTGCGCATTCTGCAGGGTCAGCAGCACGCCCCACGGCTGCCATTGCGCCGTCCGGGCGGTATACCAGCGGGTTCCCTGCCAGCCCCAGCTTCCCTGAACATCCCGCGTCAGCTCGCCGCAGCGTTGCCGTAAGCGTCGCTCAGTGCGCCAGCTTTCCGCCAGCACCGCGACGGAAAGCAGCGCCTGCAGCGCATGCCACTCCGCAGGCCAGACGAACAGCAGCAGAGTCACGCAGCTGAAACCCGCCGCCAGATTTGCCAGCCGGGCGCTGCGTGAAGGACGCAGGCTACATTGCCACCGGACCACGTTCACGGTTGCGCTGCTGGATCAGTTTTACCATGCGCTTAAACTCGGGATCCGCGGGCTCGCCGTGGTCCATCATCCAGTTAAACAGATCCGGATCGTCACTCTTCAGTAAAGCAACAAACACCCGCTTATCTTCATCACTCAGCGAATCATACTCATAGTGAAAAAAAGGCATAATGGAGACATCAAGCTCAAGCATGCCCCGACGGCAGGCCCACTTAACGCGTGATTTATCATGAATATCCATGTGTCGTGTTCCACGGCTGTAAACAGTAGGGTCAGTGTACCTGCTTTTTTTACCTGCTGCAGGCTGAGTGCTGTTTCCTGCGCAGGATTACGCAAAGCGGCAGGCTGTGTTGCCGCATCATCACGCGATTTGTGCGCCCGGTTCCGTAAACAGTTTGCATTGCCCCGCTGCTCTTTTAACATTGAACAAACAACTCCGGACAAACTTGATTAATCAGGATGGACACATGCCGATTTTTACCCTCCCTCCCCGCCAGCCTGTCGCTGCGGCACGCCTGCCCCTGACGCTGATGTCGCTTGATGAGTGGGCGCTGGTGGCGGTACAGGGCAAAGACAGCACCAGCTATCTGCAGGGACAGCTGACGCTGGATGTCGCAACGCTGACCAGTGAGCAGCATCGTCAGGCTGCCCACTGCGACGCCAAAGGCAAAATGTGGAGCAACCTGCGTCTGTTTCATCGCGGCGAGGGATACGCTTATCTGGTGCGCCGCAGCCTGCGTGACCAGCAGATTGCTGAACTGAAAAAATATGCGGTGTTTGCCAAAGTGACCATCGAAGCTGACGATGAAGCTGTCGTACTGGGCGTTGCCGGCTTTCAGGCGCGTGCGGCACTGACGAATCTGTTTGCCACGCTGCCGGATGCCGCGCATGCGGTAGTGCAGCAGGATGAGAGCACGCTGCTGTGGCTGGATCAGCCTGCGGAACGTTTTGTCGTGATTACTACCCCCGCCAAAGCGGAAGCGATTAAAGCGGCACTGGAGGGTGAGGCGCAGTTCAACGACAGCAGGCAGTGGCTGGCGCTGGATATCGAAGCGGGTATTCCGGTTATCGATAGCGCTACCAGCGCCCAGCTGATCCCGCAGGCCACCAACCTGCAGGCGCTGGATGCGATCAGCTTTAAGAAAGGTTGCTATACCGGTCAGGAGATGGTCGCGCGGGCAAAATTCCGCGGTGCCAACAAGCGTGCCCTGTTCTGGCTGGCGGGTAGCGCCGGTAAAGTACCGGAAGCGGGGAGTTCAATGGAGCTGCAGATGGGCGATCGCTGGCGGCGTACCGGCACGGTACTGTGTGCGGTACAGCTTGAGGATGGCAGCGTCTGGGTGCAGATGGTGATGAATAACGATCCGGAACCAGATGCGATCCTGCGTGCTGAAGGCGATGAAGGTGGTGAACTCACCATTCAGCCACTGCCTTACGCGCTGGACGCGTAAGAGGCACAGAGCGGGAGGCCGTCCGGCGTCCCGCTGCAATGCGCATAAAGCCCGTTTATTTCACATAAAAGTAGATGGCGCAGAAGTGCAGCACGCTGCCGCCGAGTACAAAGCCGTGCCAGATCGCATGGTTAAAGGGTATCCGGCGCGACACGTAAAAAATCACGCCCAGGGAGTAGACCACGCCTCCCGCCGCCAGCAGCCAGACGCCTCCGGCGGAAAGCCGCATCGCCAGCTGATAGATCACCACCAGCGACAGCCACCCCATGCTGAGATAGGTCACCAGCGACAGCACCTTAAAACGGTGCGCAATTGTCAGCTTAAAAATGATGCCCGCCAGCGCCAGACTCCAGATCACCACCATCAGTCCGTGTGCCAGCGGCGATTTCAGCCCGACCAGCAAAAACGGCGTATAGGTGCCGGCGATCAGCAGATAGATAGCGCAGTGATCAAATTTCTTCAGCCATGGCCGGGCGCGCTGATGCGGAATGGCGTGATAGAGCGTAGAGGCGAGATAGAGCAGAATCATGCTGCCGCCATAGAGGCTGTAGCTGGTGATAGCAGTGATGCTCGCCTGCGTTTCCACTGCCTGCGTCAGCAGCAGCACCAGACCGATAATACCAAACAGGCAGCCAACGCCATGGCTGACGCTGTTGGCTATCTCTTCGGCCAGCGAATAACCGGGCGTAATGAGTACGGGTTTTACCATGGTGCGGGATCCCTGAAGATAAAGGAGCGTGTTTTTTAACCCCTTCAGCCTAACCAGAAATATTTTCAGTGTACACATGTACGCTCAATTATTTCTGTGTCGGGGTGTGTCACCCGGCCTGCGGTGCAATCTGGTACACTACAGGCTCCTTTTGCTGCCTGAGCGATGTTCCGCATGTTTGCACACCGCGATCTCTCCAGCCTGAACGATCTTGAGATGCAGGTTTACCATTTCATCATCAAACATCCGCAAAGCGTCAGCTATATGACCATTCGCGATCTGGCGGCGCAGGCGGGCGTCTCTACCACCACCGTACTGCGCTTTTGCCGCAAGCTGCACTGTGACGGCTGGTCAGAGTTTCGTATCCGCTTTCGCCTGGCTCAGGAGCAGACCCCGCCTGCAATCCCCTCATCGGGCGCTGGCGAAATGCTGAGTTTTTTCAAAAGTATTCACAATGCCGAGTTTGAGCAGCAGATTGCGCAGGCCGCGCAGATGATCCTGCAGGCCGGGCATATTTTCTTTATTGGTGCCGGCACGTCGGGCAGCCTCGGTAAATATGGCGCACGCTTCTTTTCCAACGTCGGCAAATTCAGCCACCATATTGACGACCCTTACTATCCGGTTATGCCCGGAGTCAGTGAAGGCGCGCTGGCGATTATTCTCTCCGTTTCCGGCGAGACCGAAGAGATCCTGCGCTTCGCCAGTCAGTTCAGCCTTAACCGCTGCAAAATCATCGCCATCACCAATCACGACACCAGCTCGCTGGCAAAAATGGCGGATTTTACCCTCTCCTATCACGTGCCGCAGATCACGCTGGCCGGGCAGCACGACATCACCACGCAGGTGCCGGTAATGTACATTATCGAAACGCTGGGACGCACGCTGGCGCATATGCTATCCCCCTGAAAACACCCTGTTTTTTAGCTGTGACAGGTTACATTCTGCACGCGGTGTTATAGCGTGACATTCACCGGCTGCTTGTTACACTGCGGGAAATTCTGTTTTCACCCGACGTATGATGAGGCTGAACAATGCGTGATGATTTGCAGTTACCACAAGGGTTTCTCTGGGGCGGCGCAGTAGCCGCGCATCAGGTTGAAGGCGGCTGGGATCAGGGCGGCAAAGGCGTCAGTATCGCTGACGTGCTGACCGGTGGTGCACACGGCGTTGACCGCGTGATCACCGACGGCGTACAGCCGGGCAAACACTATCCTAATCACCAGGCGGTAGAGTTTTACTCACACTACAAACAGGACGTGGCGCTGTTTGCTGAGATGGGCTTTAAGTGCTTCCGCACCTCGATTGCCTGGACGCGCATCTTCCCCAACGGCGATGAAGCGCAGCCCAACGAGGCGGGCATGCAGTTTTATGATGACCTGTTCGATGAGCTGCTGAAATATGGTATCGAACCGGTGATCACTCTCTCTCACTTTGAGATGCCTTATCATCTGGTAAAAGAGTATGGCGGCTGGGCTGACCGCCGGGTGGTCGATTTCTTTGTGCGCTTCAGCGATGTGGTGATGACGCGCTATCAGCACAAAGTGAAGTACTGGATGACTTTTAACGAGATCAACAACCAGCGCAACTGGCAATATCCGCTGTTTGGCTACTGCTGTTCCGGCGTGGTGTTTACTGAGCATGAGAAGCCAGAGCAGACGATGTATCAGGTTATGCATCACCAGTTTGTCGCCAGTGCAAAGGTGGTGAAACGCGGTCATGAGATCAATCCCGGTTTTCAGATCGGCTGCATGATCGCCATGGTGCCGGTCTATCCCTTCTCCTGTCATCCGGATGATGTCATGCGGGCGCAGGAGGCGATGCATCAGCGTTACGTTTTCAGCGACGTGCAGATGCGCGGCGCTTACCCCGCTTACACGCTGAAAGAGTGGGCGCGCAAAGGCTACCACATCGAGATGGCAGCAGATGATGCCGAAACCCTGCAGCAGGGCTGCTGCGACTACATCGGTTTCAGCTATTACATGAGCAACGCGGTCGATACCCGCGCCAGCGGCGTGGATGATCCGATCACCGGCTTTGACGGCGTGGTACCCAATCCGCACGTTAAAGCGTCAGACTGGGGCTGGCAGATCGATCCGGTGGGCCTGCGCTATGTGCTGAATTCACTCTATGAGCGCTATCAGAAGCCGCTGTTTATTGTGGAAAATGGCTTCGGCGCGATCGATAAACCTGATGCGGAGGGCTTTATCGCCGACGACTACCGCATTGACTACCTGCGGGCGCATATCGAAGAGATGAAAAAAGCGGTGGCGCTGGATGGTGTCGAGCTGCTGGGCTACACGCCGTGGGGCTGCATCGACTGCGTCTCGTTCACCACCGGTCAGTACAGCAAGCGCTATGGCTTTATCCACGTCGACAAAAACGACGACGGCAGCGGCACCTTTGCGCGTTCAAAGAAAAAGAGCTTCAGCTGGTATCAGCAGGTGATCGCCAGCAACGGCGCCACGCTCTGACCGGCGATGCGGGCGGATGTCAGAGTCCGCCCGTCACGTCCAGCATGCTGCCGGTGACATACGCGGCGGCATCGCTGCTCAGCCAGAGGATCGCGCGGGCGATCTCTTCCGGCTGCGCGCCGCGTCCCAGCGGAATACGCTGCGCCACCCGATCAACCCGCTCCGGCTCGCCGCCATCCGCATGCATGTCGGTATACGTGGAGCCGGGACGCACACCGGTTACCCGGATCCCCTGGGCGGCCACTTCGCGCGCCAGCCCGCGGGTCAGCGTGTCCACCGCCGCTTTTGATGCTGCATAATCCACATATTCGTCCGGCGCGCCGCTGTGTACGGCACCTGATGAAACATTCACAATCACACCGCCCTCCCCGCCGTGCGCCCTGCTCATGCGTTTCACCGCTTCCCGGCAGCAGATAAAAGTCCCGATGACGTTCGTCGCCAGCACCCGCTGAATACGCTCAGCGCTTAGCGCCTCCACCCGGCACTGCGTAAACAGAATTCCGGCGTTGTTCACCACTATCCGCAGGGCACCCGGCTGCTCATCCAGCTGCGCAAACAGCCTCACGACCTGCGCCTCATCAGCAATATCCGCCTGCAGCGCGCAGGCACTGCCGCCCCGGCGAATAATCTCCCCGACCAGCTGTTCTGCGTCTGCAGCCCGCTGACGGTAGTTGATTACCACGCGGTAACCCGCCTGCGCCAGCAGCAGCGAGGTAGCGCGTCCGATGCCCCGGCTGCCGCCGGTAACCAGTGCCAGATCCATATGTGCCTCCAAAAGAAAAAGGACCGGCAGCCGGTCCTTAAGGGGTCAGTTCATCGCGCTTACTGATATTCGCTCATCGGCACGCAGGCGCAGAAGACGTTGCGATCGCCGAAGACGTCATCAAGACGTTTTACCGTTGGCCAGTACTTATTCGCACTGCCTGCCGGGAATACTGCCAGCTCTCGCGTATAGGGATGCTGCCACTCGCCCACAATTTCCATTTGCGTATGCGGTGCGTTGACCAGCGGATTGTCATCAGCAGGCCACTCACCGGCGGTGACGCGGTCAATCTCCATGCGGATCGCCAGCATCGCGTCGATAAAGCGATCCAGCTCTGCTTTGCCCTCTGATTCAGTCGGCTCCACCATCAGCGTGCCCGCTACCGGGAAGGACATGGTCGGAGCGTGAAAACCGTAATCGATCAGGCGTTTGGCAATATCCAGCTCGCTGATACCGCTCTGCTCTTTCAGCGGACGAATATCGAGAATACATTCGTGCGCCACGCGACCATCGCGTCCGGTATAGAGGATCGGATAGGCCGATTGCAGACGACGCGCAATGTAGTTGGCATTAAGGATCGCCACTGAGCTCGCCTGTTTCAGCCCTTCTGCACCCATCATACGGATATACATCCAGCTGATAGGCAAAATCGAGGCGCTGCCAAACGGTGCAGCCGACACGGCGCCCTGCTGCGTCAGTACGCCATCAATCTGCACCACGCTGTGCCCCGGCACAAACGGAGCCAGATGCGCTTTTACGCCAATCGGTCCCATGCCCGGTCCGCCGCCGCCGTGCGGAATGCAGAAGGTTTTATGCAGGTTAAGATGCGAGACGTCAGCACCGATATAGCCAGGCGTAGTAATGCCCACCTGGGCGTTCATGTTGGCGCCATCCAGATATACCTGACCGCCATACTGATGCACAATCTGGCACACTTCGCGGATGGTTTCTTCATAAACGCCGTGGGTAGAAGGATAGGTCACCATGATGCAGGAGAGCGCATCGCCCGCCTGAGCCGCTTTCTCACGCAGATCGCCGAGATCGATATTGCCCTGTTTATCGCAGGCAACCACAACCACCGACATGCCCGCCATCTGCGCCGAGGCTGGGTTGGTGCCGTGTGCCGACCCGGGGATCAGGCAGATGTTGCGCCGGCCTTCATTGCGGCTTTCGTGATAGCGGCGGATCGCCAGCAGGCCGGCATACTCTCCCTGCGCCCCGGAGTTAGGCTGCATGCAGAGCGCGTCATAGCCGGTGAGCTGTACCAGCCACTGCGACAGCTGCCCAATCATCTGCAGATAGCCGGTAGCCTGTTCAGCGGGGCAGAATGGATGCAGTTCAGAGAACTCCGGCCAGGTGATCGGGATCATCTCTGCGGCGGCATTCAGCTTCATGGTGCAGGAGCCAAGCGGGATCATTGCCTGATTCAGCGCCAGATCTTTTTTCTCCAGGCTGTGCATGTAGCGCATCATTTCTGTTTCGCTGTGGTAGCGGTTAAATACCGGATGCGTCAGATATTCACTGCGGCGCTGCTGGCCTGCCGGAATAGCCGCACTCTCCGCCGATACGGCGGCATCAAGCTTATCGATATCCAGCCCGTGCGTGTCGCCCAGAAAAATGGCAAACAGCGCCTGTACATCTTCACGGCTGGTGGTTTCATCCAGCGTGATACCTACGGCGTCAGGCATATCGCTGCGCAGGTTTACGCCAAAACTCAGCGCGCGATTCAGCACGCCGGCCTTGTCAGCAACCTCAACGGTCAGCGTGTCAAACCAGCTGCCGTGGCGCAGCGTCAATCCGCCTTTCTGCAGGCCGGTTGCCAGAATGCTGGTCAGGCGATGAATGCGCGAGGCGATACGTTGCAAACCCTGGGGACCGTGCCAGACCGCATAGAGGCCGGCGATATTGGCCAGCAGAACCTGTGAGGTACAGATATTGGAGTTCGCCTTTTCACGACGGATATGCTGCTCGCGCGTCTGCATCGCCATGCGCAGCGCGGTGTTGCCCGCCGCATCGCGTGAGACGCCGATAATCCGGCCCGGCATTGAGCGTTTGTGCTCATCGCGGCTGGCAAAAAAGGCCGCGTGCGGTCCGCCATAGCCCATTGGCACGCCAAAGCGCTGAGCGGAACCAAACACAATGTCAGCACCCTGTTTGCCGGGCGCCTCCAGCAGCAGCAGCGCCATGAAATCAGCGGCCACGCTCACGACAACTTTGCGGCTCTTCAGCTCTGCTATCAGATCGTGATAGTCATGTACTTCCCCACTGGTGCCCACCTGCTGCAGAAGAACACCAAACAGATCCTCATGATCGCGTGCTTTCTCTGCCCGATCGATAATCAGATCAAAGCCAAATGTTTCGGCGCGGGTGCGTACGACATCCAGCGTCTGCGGATGAATATCATCGGCGATAAAGAAGCGGGTGGCGCTCTTCAGCTTGCTGACGCGTTTCGCCATCGCCATCGCTTCAGCCGCCGCGGTGGCTTCATCCAGCAGCGACGCAGAGGCGATATCCATACCGGTCAGATCCAGCGTCAGCGTCTGGAAATTCAGTAGCGCCTCCAGACGCCCCTGTGACACCTCAGGCTGATACGGCGTATAGGCGGTATACCAGCCAGGGTTTTCCAGCATATTACGCAGGATCACCGGCGGAGTGATTACTGCACTGTAGCCCATGCCGATCCAGGATTTGTAGCGCTGATTCTGACTGGCCATCGCTTTCAGCTCTGCCAGCGCCTGCTGCTCGGTCGCGGCGTCACCCGTGGCCGGCGGCCCGGGCAGCTGAATATCCGCCGGTACGATGGTGCTGATGAGTTCGTTTAGCGAACCGGCACCAATCGCTTCCAGCATGCTGGCCTGCTGGGCGTCGGTGGGACCAATATGGCGCTCGATAAATGCACCGTTATGTTCAAGCTGGCTGAGAGTCTGGGTCATTACAGTCGATCCTGCATCGGGCTGGGTTACACAAAGGACTTACAACAGGCAGATAAAGAAGAGGTGCCGCACTGCGACACCTTCAGAGGCTACCGGTTACTCATCGATACTGGCTTTATAGGCGTCAGCATCAAGCATGCTGTCGAGTTCAGCTTCATCGCTGGCTTGCAGGCGGAACAACCAGCCATCGCCATAAGGCGCGCTGTTCACCAGCTCGGGTGAGTCGGTCAGCGCCTCATTCACCGCTACAATTTCACCGCTCAGCGGTGCATAGATGTCGGAAGCAGCTTTAACCGACTCCGCGACGGCGCAGTCGTCGCCCGCGCTAAACGTAGCGCCAACGTCTGGCAGATCGACAAACACCATATCACCGAGCAGCTCCTGCGCATGCTCGGTGATCCCCACGGTGTAAGAGCCATCTTCTTCTTTACGCACCCACTCGTGGCTGTCACGGTATTTCAACGTATTTGGCACATTGCTCATCGCCATTTCTCCTGAAAAATTTACTGAGCGACCGGCTTACCGGCGCGTACAAAAACGGGTTTAGTCACTTTTACCGGCATTTCGCGATTGCGGATCTCCACAATGGCCTGCCCGCCAATACCGGCAGGTACGCGCGCCAGGGCGATGCTGCAGCCCAGCGTCGGCGAGAAGGAACCACTGGTAATCATACCCTGCTGCGGTACGCCCTGCTCATCGGTAAAGCGCACCGTCTGACCACCGCGCAGTACGCCTTTTTCCGTCATGACCAGCCCCACCAGTTTTTCAGTGCCCTGCTCGCGCTGCGCTTCCAGCGCTTCACGTCCGATAAAATCACGATCGGCCGGTTCCCGGCTGATGGTCCAGCCCATATTCGCGGCCAGCGGCGAAACGCCTTCATCCATCTCCTGGCCATAGAGATTCATACCGGCTTCCAGACGCAGCGTGTCGCGCGCGCCTAAGCCGGCGGGTTTTACGCCCGCGGCCAGTAGCTGCTGCCAGAACATTTCCGCCTGGTCAGCGGGCAGCGCAATTTCATAGCCTGCCTCGCCGGTGTAGCCGGTGGTGGCAATGAACAGGTCGCCTGACTGCACGCCATAAAAAGGCTTCATGCCGGCAACGGCGGCACGCTGGCTCTCATCAAACAGCGTCTGTGCTTTCTGCTGCGCATTCGGACCCTGCACGGCAATCAGCGCCAGGTCATGACGCTCGGTCAGCGTCACGCCAAACGGTGCGGCGTGCTGCGTTATCCACGCGAGATCTTTCTCTCGCGTGGCGGAGTTGACCACCAGGCGGAAAAAATCCTCCTGCATGAAGTAGACGATCAGATCGTCTATCACGCCGCCCGATGCGTTAAGCATGCCGCTGTAGAGCGCTTTGCCGGGTTGAGTCAGTTTTGCGACATCATTTGCCAGCAGATAACGCAGAAACTCGCGGGTCCGTGCGCCGTGCAGATCAACGATAGTCATGTGCGATACATCAAACATGCCGGCGTCGCTGCGCACTGCGTGGTGCTCATCGATTTGCGAGCCGTAGTGCAGCGGCATCATCCAGCCGTGGAAGTCCACCATGCGTGCACCGTCCTGCTGGTGCTGCTTAAACAGAGGCGTTTGCTGAGTCATAACCATCCTGTGAAAACCAATAAGCGGGGCTCGCCTGCGCGGTAATAAACGCCGACGCAAACGTTCTCTTTCAGCTGACGTTACCACTGAAAAACAGATTTAACCATAAGCAAAACGAGGTCGAAGCCGGGCCTCATCTTTGCAGTGCATCCCATAGCATGCAGCATAATCCGCTGCCTTTGTGTGATTAAACGCGCAGATTATGCAACTCCGGGGCGATATCTCAGTAAATCAAACACGCCACCGCGGGTGAGAAGCTAAATGGCACGGCTGTGCGATTAATCCTGCATGAAAATAACTAATGCGAATCTGGCGGTAAAATTAGAATAAATCAAACGAGGCATCATTATGGCGCAGAGCGCTCTGTTTTAGTGCGAACAGGGAGTCAGGAGGAGGTTTTTGCCGGGGCGCATAAATGCGCCCCCTACCATAGGGCGGGTGCGAAATGTAACGTCCGGGGGATGGGGTTGCCGGGGCGCATTAATGCGCCCCCTACGCCAGGGCGATGCGAAACGATGACGTCCGGTATTGAGCCACCGTAGGGGCGCCATTTATGGCGCCCGGGTTGATGCGGATACGAAACGACAACGTCCTGGTTAGCTAGCGGATCCACTCTGGCAGGTCGTTCAGCCCCATCGCCTGCTTCAGCAGACGCGGCTTCACGCCTGGCAGCGTATCGGCCAGCTTTAGCCCGACGTCACGCAGCAGCTTTTTCGCCGGATGCGTGCCGGCGAACAGCTCGCGGAATCCCTGCATGCCGGCCAGCATCAGGGCTGCGCTGTGCTTGCGGCTGCGTTCGTAGCGACGCAGTGAGAGATGCTCACCGATATCGCGACCCGCCTGATGCAGGCGGCGGATCTCACCAATCAGCTCAGCCGCATCCATAAAGCCTAAATTCACGCCCTGCCCGGCCAGCGGATGAATGGTGTGCGCCGCATCGCCGACCAGCGCCAGACGATGAGCTGCAAAATTGCGCGCATAGCGTGCCGTTAGCGGGAACGTTTTACGTTCGCTCTCAACGCTGCATAATCCCAGCCGCATATCAAAGGCTACAGAGAGTTGCTGATTAAACAGCGCTGCCGGCATCGACTGCATGCGCGCTGCTTCCTGTGGAGCCAGCGACCAGACGATTGAGCACAGGTGCGGATCCTGCATCGGCAGAAAGGCGAGAATACCTTCGCCGTGAAATACCTGACGCGCGATAGCATCATGCGGCATATCAGTACGCACGTTCGCGACCAGCGCATGATGCTCATAATCCCAGAACGTCAGCGGGATATCCGCTTTTTCGCGCAGCCAGGAGCCGGCGCCGTCGGCGGCTATCATCAGCCGGGCGCTCATCATGGTGCCATCTTCCAGCGTGATAAAGGCTTCATTATCACCAAACGCGACCTGCTGCAGGCGGGCCGGTGCAAACAGCGTAACATCTTTACACTGGCTGGCACGCTGCCACAGCGCACTGTGAATCACTTCATTTTCAACAATATAACCAAGATGCGACAGCCCCTGCTGCTCATCATCAAAGCTGACAGATCCAAAGCTGTCCTGATCCCACACTTCCATACCGTGATACGCGCTGGCGCGCAGGGCGAGAATAGATGACCAGACGTCGAGTTTCTGTAGCAGACGTTCACTGGCTGCATTAATTGCGGATACCCGAATCGACGCGGCGGCTGCCGGATCGAACTGCGGTTCCGCCGCTTTCTCCAGTACTGCAACGCGCAGACCACTTCCCTGCAAACCGCAGGCCACTGCCAGACCGACCATGCCGCCACCGGCAATCACCACATCAAATGTTTGCATTGCTGCCTCTTTATTAACGCTTTACCCAGCCGAGCGTACGCGCGGCCAGCGGATGTTGCAGCCAGGGGAGGTGATCCATAGCCACCAGCCCGAGATTTCTTCCTGCAACCAGCGGTGCATAACGGTTAGCGAACAGGCGCACCAGGCCGTCAGTCACGCCGATTGTCGCCGCGCGGTCAGCCTGACGCCGGGCGGCAAAATGCTGCAGCACCGCATAACTGCCAGGATCCTGCTGCTGGCGCCAGGCGCCGGCCAGCGTTTCCGCCAGCGACATGACATCGCGCAGGCCAAGGTTAAAGCCCTGTCCGGCGATCGGATGCAGCGTCTGGGCAGCATTGCCGACCAGCGCCAGCCGGTGCGTCACCTGACGATCGGCGGTTTGCAGCGCCAGCGGGTAAATTTCACGCTGACCGGCATGGGTAAAGCGACCCAGCCGCCAGCCAAATGCGCGCTGCAGTTCGCGCCGGAATGTCTCTTCATCCCACGCCCGCACCCGGCATTCTGCGGCTGCCGGATGGCACCACACCAGCGACATACGATTGCCGGACATCGGCAGCAGCGCCAGCGGCCCGTGCGGCGTAAAACGCTCAAACGCCTGCCCCTGATGCGGCAGCTGAGTGGACACGTTGGCAATCACCGCCAGCTGCTGATAATCCTCGCGCTGCCACTGAATACCGCATGATGCCGCCAGCGATGAGCGCGACCCATCTGCAGCCACCAGCAGCGTACCCTCCAGCGTTTCGCCGCTGTTAAGCGTCACCTGCGCATGCGCTTTATCACGCGTGGCCTGCGTGACGTAATCGGGGCAGCGCAATGTTACGCCGGGCGCCTGCCGGAGACGCTCAAACAGGCGCTGTCCGACATCGAATAGCTCCACCACCTGCCCCAGCGCAGCCAGCTGATACGCCTCTGCGCTGAGCTGCACAAAGCCGCTGTGACCGCGATCGGAGACATGAATGCGGGTGATCGGCGTGGCGCAGTCCGCCAGCGAACGCCAGAGGTCGATTGCTGCCAGCTGCTGGCAGGTGCCAGCGGCCAGCGCAATCGCCCGGCCATCAAAACCGGGGTGCGCACGGCTGGCCGGCTCGCTGCGCTCAATGAGCGTGACCGGTAACCTGCCCTGCGTCAGATGCGATATCGCCAGCGCCAGCGTGGCGCCGGTCATGCCCCCGCCTGCAATCAGAATGGTCATACGCCGCGCGCCGCTGCCATCAGGGCTTCAATCGCATCCGGATCTTTCACCACGCTATCAGTAAGATTCTCATGGCCTGTCGCCGTAATCACAATATCATCCTCAATGCGCACGCCTATGCCGCGGTACTGCGGCGGCACGCTGGCATCAGGTGCAATATAGAGGCCCGGCTCTACCGTAAGCACCATGCCCGGCTCCAGCACGCGGTCGCGGCTCGGCGTACCGTAATCGCCGACGTCATGCACATCCAGGCCCAGCCAGTGGCCGAGGCCGTGCATGAAGAAAGGGCGATGCGCCTGCGCTTCAAATAGTTCGTCGATATTGCCGTCAAGAATACCGAGATCAACGAGGCCGGTGATCATGATGTGCACAACTTCATCATTCACTTCATGAATGCTGACGCCGGGCCGGAACATCGACAGCGCTTTATGCAGCGAAGCCAGCACAATGTCGTAGATTTCCCGCTGCGGCGGTGTAAACCTGCCGTTTACCGGAAAGGTACGGGTAATATCACCCGCATAACCGTGAAACTCACAGCCGGCGTCGATTAGCACCAGATCGCCGTCGCGCATTGCGCTTTCATTTTCGGTGTAGTGCAAAATGCAGCCGTTTTCGCCACTTCCGACAATGGTGTTGTAGGAAGGAAAGCGCGCGCCGTGGCGGGAGAATTCATGGTGGATCTCCCCTTCAAGTTGATACTCATACATGCCGGGGCGGCACTGCTGCATGGCGCGGGTATGCGCCAGCGCGCTGATCTTTCCCGCCTGACGCAGTATCTCAATCTCTTCTGCGCTTTTAAACAGTCGCATCTCATGCACCCAGGGACGCCAGTCGGTCACGCTGGCTGGTGCGCTAAGATTCTGCCGGAAACCGCGACGTAATTTTTCCAGCGCGCTAAACAGCAGCTGGTCAGCGTAACCATATTCGCCCTGCGCGTGATACACCACGTCAAGCCCGTTCAGCAGCAAGTGCAGCTGTTCGCCAATATCATCCCACGGCAGTGCGCGATCAACACCCAGCTTCGCCGGCGCAGCCTCCTGCCCGAGGCGACGGCCAGACCACACCTCGGCAGTCAGATCGCGTATGCGGTTAAACAGCACGCTGTGATTGTGATGTTCATCGCTTTTGATCAGCACCAGCAGCGCCTGCGGCTCGTTAAACCCGGTGAAATACCAGAAGTCGCTGTTTTGGCGGTAGCTATATTCGGTGTCGTTGCTGCGCGTGACTTCAGGTGCTGCAAAAATCAGCGCCGCGCTGCCGGGGGCCATCTGCGTAATCAGCGCCTGACGACGCTGCCGGAACTGTTCCAGTGTGATCATAGTTGCACTCCCTGTTGATAACGGGCAGCAGCGCTGCCCGCAATGACGCGCTTAGTGTAGCGTAGGTTTCTGCACTTCCGGTGCGGTTGGCGTATGCGGGCGTGTGAAGGTGTCGTGACACAGCAGCGCCGCGACGCGCACATACTCAATCACCTCTTCCAGCGACTGCTCCAGCTCTTCCTGATCTTCATCTTCTTCATAGCCAAGCTGAGCAATGGTACGCAGATCGTCAATCGCCTCGCCGGTTTCACCGGTGACTTTATCCAGTTTAGGCTGCGTAACGCCCAGGCCAAGCAGGAAGTGATTAACCCAGCCCGCCAGCGCATCAGCCCGGTCAAACACGGTAATATCATCTTCATCCGGCAGCATCAGCTGAAACAGAAAGCCATCCTCTTCCAGGGTCGTAGTCAGGCTGTCATGCAGCGCCTGCAGCGGCTGCGCCAGGCTCTGCGAGAAGGCCATGCCTTCATTAGCCAGATCGTGCACCAGCGTCTTCCAGCTGGCGTCCTGATTACCGCCACACAGGATGCCACACAGCAGTCCATGCATTTCGGCAGGCGTCATGCCCACACCCTGCTGAGAGAGGGCTGCGGCCAGCGCGTTGTAAGTGGGTGTTGCGTTCTGTAAAGACATAAGCTTTGGTCGTCGTTGGCAGAATAAGTTCGTGATATGCTACCACCAGGTGCCTCAGGGTTTCCAGAAAAGGGGTTGTATCTTCTTACCCGCGTCTATATAGTTGCGCACCTTCCGGGCCAGTGGCGAGCCGGGTGGAGCGAACGAAGTAATCAGTCAGGATGGTGGCATGTCTGCACAACCGGTAGATATACAAATTTTTGGTCGTTCTTTGAGAGTAAATTGTCCGCCTGAACAGCAGGATGCACTAAATCTTGCCGCAGAGGACCTCAATCAACGGTTGCAAGATTTAAAAGTTCGCACTAGAGTCACAAATACAGAGCAACTGGTGTTCATCGCCGCGTTAAATATCTGCCACGAGCTGGCGCAAGAGAAAGGTAAAACGCGAGACTACGCAGCAAACATGGAACAACGTATCCGCATGCTGCAGCAGACGATTGAACAGGCTTTAGTTGAGCAGGGTCGCATTACCGACCGCCAGGGCCCTAAATTCGAATAATACTTCATGGTTCTCATGCCAGAGCAACGATGAAGTCCTGTTTCTCTGAGATGTTTGCAAGCGGGCCAGTCCCCTGAGCCGATATTTCATACCAACAGAGTGTGACGCTCTGTAGCCTGTGAGCATGCTCGGTTCGTCCGAGAAGCCTGATGGTTGCGACGGCATACTCACCTTGAACCAAGGGTTCAAGGGTTACAGCCTGCGGCGGCATCTCGGAGATCTCTTTTCTGTTTTATCCGGCATCATTTCAGGTAGTAGCGTCAGCCGAGACTGCGGCTGCTACCTGAAGCCAGTCCCCCTCCCCTTCTTTTGCATGTTATAGTCAGCGCAAGCTAACCCACTCTTTAGGGGGATCCTGTGTCCGCTATCGATTATTCTGAACGCCAGCTGCTGCGTCAGCATATCCGCCATCTGCGCCGGCATCTGACGCCTGAACAGCAGAGTGAAGCGGCCGAACAGCTGGCTGAGCACGCGATTAACCTGGCACCTGTCTCAGCGGCACAAAGCATTGCGCTGTTTCTCTCTACCGACGGTGAAATCAATACCCGCCCGCTGATTGCCCGTCTCTGGCAGCAAAAAAAAGCGGTTTATCTGCCGGTACTGCATCCGTTTGCGCCAGGCAACCTGCTGTTTTTGCGTTATACCCCTGAGACGCAGCTGGTCATGAATAAGCTGCGCATTCCGGAGCCGCCACTGGATATTACGCAGATGACGACGCTGGATCGACTGGATGTCATGCTGGTTCCGCTGGTGGCGTTTGATGAGAGTGGACAACGGCTGGGGATGGGCGGCGGCTTTTACGATCGCACGCTGCAGAACTGGCAGCGCCACGGCTGTCTGCCGATTGGCATTGCCCACGACTGCCAGCGCGTTGAGGCGCTGCCGGCAGCCGCATGGGACATCCCGCTACCCGCCGTGCTGACGCCGGCAAAGCTGTGGCAGTGGGATGCTTCGTTCTGACGGGCATATGCCCGTCACCAATCAGTAAAGCAGGCGCGCGCGCATAGTGCCCGGAATAGCGCGCATGAGCTGCAGCGCTTTATCCGCCACATCTTTTTCCGCATCGATATCAATCACCACGTAACCAAGCTGTGGCGAGGTCTGCAGGAACTGCGCCGCGATATTGATATTCTGCTCAGCGAAAATCTGGTTGATGGCGGTAAGAATGCCCGGACGGTTTTCGTGAATGTGCAGCAAACGGCTGGCGCTGGCACCGTGCATCGGCAGTGATACCTCCGGAAAATTAACCGCAGAGAGCGTCGAGCCGTTGTCGGAGTATTTTGCCAGCTTACCCGAGACTTCCAGGCCGATATTCTCCTGCGCTTCCTGCGTTGAACCGCCAATGTGCGGCGTCAGAATAACGTTATCAAACTCGCACAGCGGTGAATTAAACGGATCGCTGTTGGTTGCCGGTTCAGTCGGGAAGACGTCGATAGCCGCACCCGCCAGATGTTTGCTGGAGAGCGCATGGCACAGCGCCGGAATATCGATAACGGTGCCGCGTGCGGCGTTGATCAGCAGCGCGCCCGGCTTCATCAGCGCCAGCTCTTCCGCGCCAATCATGTTCTGGGTTGAGGCGGTCTCCGGCACATGCAGGCTGACCACATCACTCATATTGAGCAGATCCGACAGGTGACGTACCTGCGTGGCGTTCCCCAGCGGCAGCTTGTTTTCAATATCGTAAAAGAAAACGTGCATCCCCAGGCCTTCAGCCAGCACGCCGAGCTGCATGCCGATATGACCATAACCAATGATACCCAGCTTTTTGCCGCGCGCTTCATAGGAGCCGGTTGCCACTTTATTCCAGATACCGCGATGCGCTTTGGCGTTCGCTTCCGGAATGCCGCGCAGCATCAGCAGCATCTCGCCAATCACCAGTTCAGCCACGGAGCGGGTGTTGGAGAAAGGGGCGTTAAAGACCGGAATACCGCGCCGGGCGGCGGCGTTGAGATCGACCTGATTGGTGCCGATACAGAAGCAGCCGACCGCGACCAGTTTTTCCGCTGCGGCGAAGATCTCTTCCGTGAGCTGGGTGCGGGAGCGGATACCGATAAAGTGCGCATCACGGACAGAGGCTTTCAGCGACTCCGCATCCAGCGCCCCTTTGTGAAACTCAATGTTGGTATAGCCTGCCGCGCGCAGATTCTCCAGCGCGCTCTGATGCACGCCCTCCACCAGCAGAAATTTAATTTTGTCTTTATCCAGTGATACCTTTGCCATTTCCCGACCCTATTCAGAATTCAACGTGGAGTGCCATAAGATTACCTTCTGCCAAAATAACAAATTCTGGCAATGCGGCAATACAAACGATTGCGACCACGGCAGCACGCCCCGGCTTTCAGGCAGCACAAATCCATACAAAATCGCAGGATGCCGGGAGCAGAGAGCAGGAATCGGCTCTCCATGCTCTGTTTGTGACATAAGTCACCAAATTCAGGCTGATAAAGAAAAGCAGAATTAGCCGGGGGAAAAACGGCGCGTCAGGCGCGCCGGAGAGATCATTTGAGAATGGTTTTGACGCCATCCGGCGTGCCAATCAGCGCGACATCAGCGCCGCGCGTGGCAAACAGGCCGACCGTGACCACGCCCGCCAGCGCGTTGATGTTTTTTTCCATCGCGACAGGATCGAGGATCTGCAGATTGTGCACGTCGAGGATGATATTGCCATTATCGGTCACCACCTGCTGCCGATACTCCGGCTGGCCACCAAGCTTAACCAGCTCGCGCGCGACATAGGCACGCGCCATCGGGATCACCTCAACCGGAAGCGGGAAACGGCCAAGGATATCAACTTCTTTGGACGCATCCGCGATACAGATAAACTTCCGTGCGACCGCCGCCACAATCTTCTCGCGCGTCAGCGCCGCGCCGCCGCCCTTGATCATCTGCATATGCGGGTTGATCTCATCGGCACCATCGACATAGACCGCGATATCATCCACGTCGTTAAGATCGAAAACCGGTATGCCCAGCGATTTCAGCTTCAGGGTGGAGGCTTCAGAGCTGGAGACCGCCCCCTCAATCTGGTGCTTCATGGTGGCCAGCGCGTCGATAAAATGCGCGGCCGTTGAGCCGGTGCCTACGCCAACAATGGTGCCTGGCTGCACATACTGCAGCGCCGCCCACCCTACCGCTTTTTTCAGTTCATCCTGGGTCATGGTATGTTTAAAACCTGTGCGACATCAAAGTGCGCGTAGTATAAAACAACGCGCTGTAAAAGTGCGCGACTCACGCACCACCGATTTTTACCTTTGGAAGCCAGTCCGCAAAAATGCACCCGCCGCACAGCGCGGCCATTTTGTGGCATAGTACTTTCCACCCTGAACGAGAGAGAACAATAATGAAACGCCCGGATTACCGTACGCTTCAGGCGCTGGATGCAGTGATTCGCGAGCGCGGCTTTGAACGCGCCGCACAGAAGCTTTGTATTACCCAGTCAGCCGTATCGCAGCGTATCAAACAGCTGGAAAACCTGTTTGGTCAGCCGCTGCTGGTGCGCACCGTTCCGCCCCGCCCGACTGAGCAGGGGCAGAAGCTGCTGGCGCTGCTGCATCAGGTAGAGCTGCTGGAGGAGGAGTGGCTGGGTGACGATCAGAGCGGGACCACGCCGCTGCTGCTCTCGCTGGCGGTCAACGCCGACAGCCTTGCTACCTGGCTGCTGCCGGCGCTGAAAGATGTGCTGGCGGACTCCCCGGTGCGGCTGAATCTGCAGGTAGAAGATGAAACGCGTACGCAGGAACGTCTGCGCCGCGGTGAAGTGGTGGGCGCCGTGAGTATCCAGCCGCAGCCGCTGCCGAGCTGCCTGGTCGATCAGCTGGGAGCGCTCGACTACCTGTTCTGCGCCTCACCCGATTTTGCCGCCCGCTATTTCCCCAACGGCGTGACGCGATCTGCTTTGCTGAAAGCGCCGGCAGTGGCGTTTGACCATCTGGATGATATGCATCAGGCGTTTTTGCAGCAGAATTTCGATCTGTCACCGGGCAGCGTACCCTGCCATATCGTTAACTCGTCAGAGGCGTTTGTGCAGCTGGCGCGGCAGGGATCGGTCTGCTGTATGATCCCGCATCTGCAGATTGAGCGCGAACTGGCGCAGGGAGAGCTGGTGGATCTGACGCCGGGGCTCTATCAGCGCCGGATGCTCTACTGGCACCGCTTTGCGCCTGAGAGTCGTTTGATGCGCAGCGTCACCGACGCGCTGATTGCTCACGGGCATCGGGTACTGCGTCAGGATGAGGTCACGGCCTGAGCATAGCGCAGCGGCAGATGCCGCTGCGGCCGTCAGCTATCAGGGCGTCGCGGCGTTTGGTTTGATTTCAAACACCACATCGACCTGATCGTCAAAGTGAATACTCTGCTGTTCATACGTCTGCTGCGCGGTGGTATCCGCCGGCGCGGCGGCAGCTTTATACATGCGCGCCATCGGCATCGGCTGATAGTTGGCTACGTGATAGCGAACGCTGTAGACCGGTCCCAGCTTCGCGTTAAAGCCTTCTGCCAGCGCGCTGGCCTGCTGCGTCGCGTTAGCAATTGCGGCTTTACGCGCCTGCTCTTTATAGCTTTCTGCGTCTGCCACACCCAGCTCAACGGTGCGGATTTCGTTCAGACCCGACTTCAGCGCGCCATCCAGCAGATCGTTCAGCTTATCCAGCTGACGCAGCGTCACTTCCACCTGGCGTACCGCGCGGTAGCCTTTCAGTACCGACTTACCCTCTTTGGTGTAGTCATATTCTGGCTGGGTGCTCAGATTAGCCGCATCGATATCTTTCTTTTCGATACCGCTCTTTTGCAGAAAATCAAAATATTGCGCAACGCGCGCGTCAGCCTGTTTTTTAGCATCGGCGGCTTCTTTGGAGGCCACGCTGACCATAATTGAGAGCGTCGCCATATCCGGACGCGCATCAACGCTTGCCTGACCGGAAGTGACCACGTGCGGTCCTTCAGGCACTTCTCCGGCCTGTACCATGCCCGACAGTGCGACAGTGCTCATTGCGGCGACCAGCGCCAGTGCTTTCAGTTTCACAAACTCCTCCTTGGAAATCGGGTTACCGGCTGCCACTATGGCGAAACCGCTACCGCTTTACTATGCGTGATGCTCTGAGTTTACGCAGACAGAAAAGTTCGTTCGCGCTGCGTTTTAACCTGCTGCCGGCTGCAAACTTATCACTACAGGGTTGCTAAAAACAGCATTGTGCGTTTCGCTTGATGGATACTCTCTGTTTCCAGGAACCCTGCCCATGGCGCACGATCCCTCAAGCCCTGGCGCGCCTGCTGCTGACGTGCGCGTCGGGCGCACGCGTTTTCTGATGCTGGCGCTGGTGTTTGTGAACATCATTATCAACTATATGGATCGCGCTAATCTGGCCGTGGCGGCACCAGCGCTGAGCGCTGAGTTACAGCTCACGCCGCTGCAGATGGGGCTGATTTTTTCTGCGTTCGGCTGGATCTACGCCGCGCTGCAGATCCCGGGCGGCTGGCTGATTGATCGACTTGGTGCGCGTATGGTGTATGGCGTGGCGATGATCGGCTGGTCGCTTATCACCCTGCTGCACGTCTGCGCCAGCAGCGTGGCGGCGCTGGTCGGACTGCGGCTTGGCGTCGGCGCGCTTGAAGCGCCGGTGATGCCGGCGAATAACCGTATTATTTCCGGCTGGTTTCCCCTGCATGAGCGCGCCAGCGCCATTGGCATTTACTCTTCGGCGCAGTTTGCTGGTCTCGCCTGCGTCACGCCGCTGCTGTTTCATATTGAAGCCGCATTTGGCTGGCGCGGGCTGTTCGCTATCACCGGCCTGACCGGCATTCTGTGGGCGGGCGTCTGGTTTGCGCTCTATCGCGAGCCTGGCGAGCATAAACGGGTATCAGCCGCAGAGCGCGCCTGGCTGCTGGAGAATGGCGCGCTGCCCGACAGCGCATCCGCCGGGCGCACATCGCTACGCCTGAGCGACGTGCAGCAGATGCTGTGCAACCGCAGACTGCTGGGCATCTGTCTGGGCCAGTTTTCTATTTCCGCTACGTTCTGGTTCTTTCTGACATGGTTTCCGACCTATCTGGTCCGGTACCGGCATATGAATTTCATCAAAAGCGGTTATGTCGCCTCGCTGCCTTATCTGGCGGCGTTTTGTGGCGTGCTGCTGGCGGGGTTTATCTCCGATTATCTGATGCGGCGCGGCGTTTCAGCGAGCGTAGCGCGCAAGCTGCCGGTTCTGCTCGGGCTGACGATGACGCTGTTTATTCTCGGCGCCAACTACACGGATAACACCACGCTGATCGTGCTATTTATGTCGCTGGCTTTTTTCGGCAACGGGCTGGCAACCATAACCTGGGTTTTTGTCACCACGCTGGCGCCGCGTCATCTGGTCGGGCTGGCAGGCGGGATGTTTAACTTTACCGGTGCGCTCTCCGCGATTGTGGTGCCGATTGCAATTGGCGCGCTGATCGACGGCAGTGATTTTGCTCCGGCGCTGATATTTATCGCCGCCCTGGCGCTGGTGGGGATCGGCAGCTATCTGTTTATCGTTGGCCGCCCCGATGAGATTACTGCTCGCCGGTGATCTTCTGCGCCAGCGTTTTCAGCTGCGTCACCCGCTGCGCCAGATGCTCGTCATCCCTCTGCCAGATTTTAGCGAACGCCAGCGCTGCGCGATTATGATTGATCGGCAGCGCCATACCAATCTCACCATCATCACGCTGCCAGATGAGATGATCGCTCTGGCGCTTGCGCGCCAGCAGAGGCGCCATCTGCGTCCACTGCGCCGCGGCAAAACGCGGCTGCAGCTGCACATCGGGCTCTGCGGCCAGCAGCGCCATGCCAATCACCGACTGCCACGCCGGCAGCATGCGAAATCCGGCCAGCGCCTGACTGGTGCGGGTGCGTTCACCGGGTTCTGAGTGCCAGATATAGATGACCTGATCTTCCCACAGCACGCCCAGCGCCACCACGATATCGTGCGGTGCATAGAGCTCCAGCTGCGGCAGCGCCTGCGCAAACAGCGAGGAGCCCCGAATCGCCTGCGCCGCCAGGGCGTGAACCCCCGGTCCTGGCAGATAGCGACGCTGCTCATCCTGAACGGTGAGGCCGATCGACGCCATCGTCATCAGCAGGCGGTTAACGCGCGTGCTGTTCATACCCATCTGACGCGCCAGCTCACGCCCGCCAATGGCTCTGTCGCTGGAGACCAGATACTGCAGGCAGCGGATACCGTCAATCAGGCTCTGGTTAGGTTGAGAAGACATCGGTCACCTCCTGGCGCTAAAAACTCAATCTTAGCAGCCTCGTCGCGTCAATAATGCCCCCTGCGCGTTTTACTTTTTTAATCCGTCAGCGCCTGATGCGCCAGCTGGAAAGCGATAAGCCACATGACGCTGCCGACCAGCAGGTTGATGATGCGCTGCGCGCGCGCGGTGCGCAGCCGGGGCGACAGCCAGGCCGCCAGCAGCGCCAGACCATAAAACCAGATTACGGAGGCGCTGACGGTGCCCAGCGCGAACCAGCGGCGGGCATCGGCGGCGGGCAGCTGACTGCCGAGGCTGCCCAGCACCACAAACGTATCCAGATAGACATGCGGATTGAGCCAGGTCACCGCCAGCATCGTGGCGACGATGCGCCAGCGCCCCTGTTTCAGCGCGCTGTCCTGCTCCAGCGCAATACCGCCGCGCCATGCGCTGCGTAACGCTCCCCAGCCATACCAGAGCAGAAACGCAACGCCAGCCCAGGTGATCAGCGTCAGCAGCAGCGGTGACTGATGCAGCAGCGCGCTGCCGCCAAATATGCCGCCGCAGATCAGCGCAATATCGCTCAGGGTACAGAGCGTGGCAGTCATCAGATGATAGTGGCGCTTGATGCCCTGATTCATAACAAAGGCGTTTTGCGGGCCCAGCGGCAAAATCAGTGCAGCGCCCAGCGCCAGCCCCTGCAGATAAATTGATAACACGTTGAATAACCTGAAAAGAGAAGAGGATGGACGCAGTATATCGGCCGGAGGGTATTAGCGGAAATTGAAAGATTTAATCGGTCATTAGCGTTGTTAATAAGAAAGGCACCCGCAGGTGCCTTACGCTAACGTTATTTAGTCAGGTTAACCGGCTGCTCCTGCGCCTCACCCTTAACCTGGTGCAGATGCACATCCATCTGCGGATAAGGGATGCCGATGCCGTGCGCATCCAGGGTACGCTTAAAGTTTTTCATCAGATCCCAGTAAACGTTCTGCAGGTCGCCGCTTTTGCTCCAGCAGCGCACGACAAAGTTCAGTGACGAAGCCGCCAGCTCGTTCAGGCCAATCTGAATACCCATATCTTTCAGCACGCGCTCATCCGCTTCCACAACTTCTCGCAGCAGATCGATTACCTGATCGACATCCGCGTCATAGGCCACGCCGATAATAAATTCGTTGCGGCGGATCGGCTCACGGGAGAAGTTAACGATATTGCTGGCGATAATTTTACCGTTCGGCACCACCACCATTTTACCGTCCGCGCTTTTCAGCGTGGTTGAGAAGATCTGCACATTCTGAACGGTACCCATCACACCACCGAGGTCAACAAATTCGCCGGTGCGGAATGGACGGAAAGTCACCAGCAGTACCCCTGCGGCAAGGTTAGAGAGCGAGCCCTGCAGTGCCAGGCCTACGGCCAGACCCGCTGCACCCAGCACGGCGATAACTGACGCGGTCTGTACACCCACCCGCCCCAGCGCTGCGATGATAGTAAATGCGATAACGCCATAGCGGACTAAGGCTGAGAGAAAATCTGCCACGGTCGCATCGATGTGGCGTGCCACCAGCAGACGATTCACGCCGTTTGAAACAATACGCGCGATAATCATACCCACGATAATAATCGCAATTGCTGCCACGATATTGACCGCATAGCTCAGGATCAGCGCCTGGTTACGCACCAGCCATCCACCTGCACTGTTAATGCCATTTACGACATTTAAATCTTCCATTTGTCAGCCCTGTTGTTGAGTTTCCCGCGGGAAATTACAAAAACGGCCAGATTGACTCCGGCACTCCAGGCTTCAAGGTTAAACAAAAACAGCATGAAGCGCCAAAATTAAGCTGATTTAACATTGTATTGAGGGAAAAACGTACCGGAATTGATGCAGATTAGCGCAGCACAGACCTGCAGGTTGCTGGTACGTATGCGGCAAAGTATGGCGGGCTGACGTGTGGTTTTGTCGGGAAGAGAGTACGGTGCCGCATCGTGAAAAGCACATAAAAAAGGCCCCAATGGGGCCTTTTTACTGCAGCGGACTTACAGTACGTCGACTGCGTTCAGCTCTTTGAACGCCTGCTCTAAGCGCACAACCATTGAAGATTGTGCTGCACGCAGCCAGACGCGTGGATCGTAGTATTTCTTGTTCGGGCTATCCGGGCCGTTCGGGTTGCCCAGCTGCGACTGCAGGTACGCTTCGTTAGATTTGTAGTACTGCAGAATACCGTCCCAGGTTGCCCACTGGGTATCGGTATCGATGTTCATTTTGATCACACCGTAGCTGATTGACTCTTCAATCTCTGCTGCGGAAGAGCCGGAACCGCCGTGGAACACGAAGTCCAGCGCGTTATGTTCCAGACCATGCTTCTCGCACACATATTTCTGTGAGTCGCGCAGGATGGTTGGGGTCAGCTTCACGTTGCCTGGCTTGTACACGCCGTGCACGTTGCCGAAAGAGGCGGCGATAGTGAAACGCGGGCTGATTTTGCTCAGCTCGGTGTAGGCGTAATCCACATCTTCAGGCTGGGTGTAGAGAGCTGAAGCGTCCATATGGCTGTTGTCCACGCCATCTTCTTCACCGCCGGTGCAGCCGAGTTCGATTTCCAGCGTCATGTCGATTTTCGCCATACGCGCCAGATATTTGCTGGAGATTTCGATGTTCTCTTCCAGCGACTCTTCAGAGAGGTCGATCATGTGTGAAGAGAACAGCGGCTTACCGGTTTTTTTGAAGTGCTCTTCACCGGCATCCAGCAGACCGTCGATCCACGGCAGCAGTTTTTTCGCACAGTGGTCAGTGTGCAGAATAACCGGCACACCATACTGCTCAGCCATCAGATGCACATGGTGCGCACCAGCGATAGCGCCGAAAATTGCCGCGCCCTGAGGTTTGTCGGTTTTGAAACCTTTACCGGCGATAAATGCAGCACCGCCGTTAGAGAACTGAACGATGACCGGCGCTTTAACTTTGGCAGCAGCTTCCAGTACCGCGTTGATGGAGTCCGTGCCGACGCAGTTAACTGCAGGCAGAGCGAATTTGTGCTCCTTCGCTACCTTGAAGACTTTCTGAACGTCATCACCAGTGACAACGCCGGGTTTTACGAAATCAAAAATTTTAGACATGGTTGTGTCCCGTTTCGTTACCGTTCATTCCCGAAGGGAATGGGATTTATTTGCCCCGCTCGGGGCCAGTTTTAAGGCAGCGCCAGAGCGCTGCCCCCAGAATTACTGCTTAGCGCGCTCTTCCAGCATCGCCACCGCAGGCAGCTTTTTGCCTTCCACGAACTCCAGGAATGCACCGCCACCGGTTGAGATGTAAGAGATCTTCTCTTCGATACCGAACAGATCGATAGCCGCCAGAGTGTCGCCGCCGCCTGCTACAGAGAACGCGTCGCTGTCGGCAATTGCATTGGCCACAATTTCGGTGCCTTTACGGAAGTTAGGGAACTCAAAGACGCCTACCGGGCCGTTCCACAGAATGGTTTTGGCCTCTTTCAGGATCTTCGCCATGTTCTGTGCGGTTTCATCACCGAAGTCCATAATCTCTTCGTTATCCTGCACTTCTGAAACCTTTTTCACGGTAGAAGGTGCAGTTTCAGAGAATTCCGTGCCCACACGGGAATCGGTCGGCACCGGAATACCGTACTGGTCACGCAGGCCTTTGGCCGCTTCAACGAAATCCGGCTCGTAGAGTGATTTACCGACCTTGTTGTCGATAGCCACAAAGGTGTTGGCGATGCCGCCGCCCACAATCACGGTATCCGCAATTTTTACCAGCGACTGCAGCACATCAAATTTAGTCGATACTTTTGAACCACCAACTACGGCAACCAGCGGACGCTCCGGGTTGCTCATGACTTTACCCAGCGCTTCCAGCTCAGCAGAGAGCAGCGGGCCTGCGCAGGCGACTGGCGCAAACTTGCCCACGCCGTGAGTTGAAGCCTGCGCGCGGTGCGCGGTACCAAACGCATCCATCACAAAGACGTCACACAGCGCGGCATACTTCTTCGCCAGCGTCTCGTCATCTTTCTTTTCGCCTTTGTTGAAGCGCACGTTTTCCAGCACGACCAGCTCGCCCGCGCCGACTTCCACGCCGTCAAGATACTCTTTCGCCAGCGTAACCTGGGTACCGTTCAGTTTTTCTTTCAGATAGTTAACAACCGGCAGCAGCGAGAACTCTTCGTTATATTCACCTTCGGTCGGACGACCAAGGTGAGAGGTAACCATCACTTTCGCGCCCTGTTTCAGTGCCGCTTCGATGGTTGGCAGGGAAGCTCGGATACGTGCGTCAGATGTCACTTTTCCTTCTTTCACTGGCACGTTCAGATCGGCACGGATCAGAACACGCTTACCAGCAAGGTCCAGATCGGTCATCTTAATTACAGACATGGTGAATCCTCTCGTTGATTCTCGTAAGTTTTGCCAGACGCCATCCGCGTCTTACCTGAAACCGCTTGCGGCCATTGCTAACGTAGTATCGATCATCCGGTTAGCAAAGCCCCATTCGTTGTCACACCAGACCAGCGTCTTGATCAGGTGATGACCGCTGACCCGCGTCTGCGTACCATCAACGATGGCACTGTGCGGATCGTGGTTAAAATCTACTGAGACTAACGGTAATTCCGTATAGTCAACTATACCACGAAATGCCCCTGCTGATGCGTTTTGCAGCAGCGCATTGACCTCACACGCCTTTACCGCCGCCCGTACCGAGACGCTCAGATCAATCGCCGTCACGTTGATAGTGGGTACGCGCACCGCTATCGCTTCGAAGCGATCGTTGAATTTCGGAAAAATGCGGGTGATGCCGGCAGCCAGCCGCGTATCGACCGGAATGATCGACTGGCTCGCTGCACGGGTGCGGCGCAGATCGCTGTGATAGGCGTCGATCACCTGCTGATCGTGCATCGCTGAGTGGATCGTGGTCACGGTGCCGGACTCGATCCCGAAGGCATCATCCAGCAGCTTGATCACCGGAATAATGCAGTTGGTGGTACAGGATGCGTTAGACACAATGCGGTCAGTTTGTTTAAGAGCCTGTTCGTTTACGCCGAACACCACGGTTGCATCCAGATCGTTGCCGCCCGGATGCGAAAACAGGACTTTTCTGGCGCCCGCCTGCAGATGCGCCTCACCGTCGGCGCGGCTGCCGTAAACGCCGGTACAATCCAGCACCACATCAACGTCCAGCTGCTGCCACGGCAGCGTGCCGATCTCAGCCTGATGCAGGATGCGGATAGTGTCCTCCCCTACCCACAGCAGATCGCGCTCCTGCCGCACGTCGAAGGCGAAGCGACCGTGGCTGGTATCATACTTCAGCAGATGCGCCATACCGGCGGCGTCTGCCAGCTCGTTAATCGCCACAACTGTAATTTCCGCCCGGCGTCCCGTTTCATAGAGCGCACGCAACACATTGCGCCCGATACGACCAAAGCCATTGATAGCAATACGAATGGTCATCGCTTTTCCTGCAACTGCACCTCTGAAATGTGCCAGATACCTTGAGCGTTTCATGCCATTTTGTACAGGGAATTCTTACGCAGCGCCTGGAGCATTGCTGAGAGATATCCTGCTAACTGAAACGGTTCAGCCAGAATAAAGCATGCGAGGAATAACCGGAATGATTGCGATCAAGGATGGTGATGATTATTGGATCTGCGTCACAAAAATGCAGCGATTAATCGATTACTGCAGGAATAATTGAAACGTTTCAGGTGGAGAAGGCGAAGAAAATAAAACAGGGCGCGCATCAATGCGCACCCTGTGGTTCACAATATCTGATCTGGTAACCCGCCCTTTAAGGCGACTCCGGATTACAGAATAGATTTTGCGGTATTAACCACATTCTCAACGGTAAAGCCGAACTCTTTAAACAGCAGCTCTGCCGGTGCAGATTCACCAAATGAGGTCATACCCACGACCGCACCGTGCAGGCCGGTATATTTAAACCAGTAATCGGCAATACCCGCTTCAATGGCAACGCGTGCGCCAACCGCTTTCGGCAGCACCGCTTCACGGTAGGCGGCATCCTGCTTATCAAACGCATCCGTTGATGGCATGGAGACCACGCGCACATTGCGGCCTTCGCTGCTGAGTTTGTCAGCGGCAGCTACCGCCAGCTCAACTTCAGAGCCGGTAGCGATCAGGATCAGTTCCGGCGTGCCGTTGCAATCTTTCAGCACATAGCCACCGCGTACCACATTTGCCAGCTGCTCAGCGGTACGATCCTGCTGCGCCAGGTTCTGGCGGGAGAAGATCAGCGCTGACGGGCCATCGACGCGCTCAATGGCATATTTCCACGCGACAGCAGACTCAACCTGGTCACAGGGACGCCACAGGCTCATGTTTGGCGTCGTACGCAGGCTGGCCATCTGCTCAACCGGCTGGTGCGTCGGGCCATCTTCACCCAGACCGATAGAGTCGTGGGTATAAACCATGATCTGACGGATCTTCATCAGCGCCGCCATACGCGCTGCGTTGCGGGCATACTCAACAAACATCAGGAAGGTCGCGGTATAAGGCAGGAAACCGCCGTGCAGCGCAAGGCCGTTGGCAATCGCGGTCATACCAAACTCACGCACGCCGTAATGGATATAGTTACCCGCTGCGTCTTCATTGATCGGTTTAGAACCGGACCACATAGTCAGATTGCTGGGTGCCAGATCGGCAGAACCACCGAGGAACTCCGGCAGCAGCTTGCCAAAAGCTTCAATCGCATTCTGCGAGGCTTTACGGCTGGCGATTTTAGCCGGGTTCGCCTGCAGCTGCTCAATAAACTGCTGCGACTCCGCCTGCCAGTTAGCCGGCAGCTCATTGTTAACGCGACGTGTAAACTCTTCAGCCAGCGCCGGGAAAGCCGCCTTATAAGCTGCAAATTTCTCATTCCACGCTGACTCTTTCGCCTGGCCCGCCTCTCTGGCATCCCACTGCGCATAGATATCGGCCGGGATCTCAAACGGCGCGTGGCTCCAGCCCAGCTGCTTGCGCGTCAGCGCAATTTCATCGTCGCCCAGCGGCGCGCCGTGTGAATCGTGCGTGCCCGCTTTGTTAGGTGAACCGAAACCGATAACGGTTTTACACATCAGCAGTGACGGCTTGTCAGAGACGCGCTTCGCCTCTTCCACCGCCTGTTTGATCGCTTCTGCGTCGTGACCATCCACGCCGCGCACAACATGCCAGCCGTAGGCTTCAAAACGTGCTGCGGTGTCGTCGGAGAACCAGCCATCAACGTGACCATCAATGGAGATACCGTTGTCGTCATAGAACGCGACCAGCTTGCCCAGCTTCAGCGTACCGGCAATAGAGCAGACTTCGTGCGAAATCCCTTCCATCATGCAGCCGTCACCCATGAAAACATAGGTATGGTGGTCTACGATATCATGACCCGGACGGTTGAACTGTGCGGCCAGCGTGCGCTCGGCGATCGCAAAGCCCACGGCGTTGGCGATACCCTGACCCAGCGGGCCGGTTGTGGTTTCCACGCCTGGCGTGTAGCCATATTCCGGGTGACCTGGGGTTTTAGAGTGCAGCTGGCGGAAGTTCTGCAGCTCGCTCATTGGCAGATCGTAGCCGGCAAGGTGCAGCAGGCTGTAGATCAGCATAGAGCCATGCCCGTTCGAGAGCACGAAGCGGTCGCGGTCAGCCCACTGCGGGTTAACCGGGTTGTGGTTCAGGAAGTCGCGCCACAGCACTTCAGCGATATCCGCCATGCCCATCGGGGCACCCGGGTGTCCCGATTTAGCTTTCTGTACTGCGTCCATACTTAACGCACGAATGGCGTTGGCAAGCTCTTTACGAGAGGGCATGTTCTACTCCAGATCGGATTAAGGCTCCGCCGCGCTTAACGTATTGTAATTAATCAGTTATAAGGCGAAGCGTGAAAGAAGTCGCCCATCAATGTACATGAAAATCGGCACAAAAGTACATGCATCCGCGTGCTAATTATCATGGCTGCGATTGCATTTTAAGCCGCGTCTGCTAGCAACTGCGAAACGGGCGCGCTATAAACATCGGGTTTATACATCTGGCCTGCTTTCAGGTGTCTGTTTTTACGACGAGTTACTTAAAGGATGATGATATGAAAATCCGGGCTACGGTTACGGCAATCGGAATGGCAGCGCTACTGAGCGGCTGTCAGGGGTTTGATAACAACGCGCTGCTGCAGTCGGGCGCGCAGGCCTATCAGGCCTATTCGCTCAGCGATGCGCAGGTAAAACAGCTGAGTGACCAGTCCTGTGCACAAATGGATAAAGAGAATCAGGTCGCGGCGGCAAACAGCAGCTATCAGCAGCGTCTGAATAAGATCGCTGCCGCGCTGGGCGACAATATCAACGGCACGCCGGCGAACTACAAGGTGTACGTCACCAAAGATGTCAACGCCTGGGCGATGGCCAACGGCTGCATCCGCGTTTACAGCGGCCTGATGGATATGATGACCGATAATGAAGTGGAAGGCGTGCTGGGCCATGAGATGGGTCACGTCGCGCTGGGCCACACGCGTAAAGCAATGCAGGTTGCTTTTGCCACCGAAGCCGCACGCGGGGCTGCCGCCTCGGTCGGCGGTATTATTGGTTCGCTGTCGCAGTCGCAGCTGGGCGATATCGGCGAGAAGCTGGTTAACGCGCAGTTCTCGCAGACTCAGGAGTCGCAGGCAGATGACTACTCATATGATCTGCTGAAAAAGCGCGGCATCAATCCGCTCGGTTTAGCCACCAGCTTTGAGAAGCTGGCGAAGATGGATCAGGGGCATCAGAGTTCGATGTTTGACTCCCATCCTGATTCAGAAGCGCGCGCGCAGCATATCCGCGATCGTATCGCCGCAGACGGTAAATAAGCGCCTGATGCAGCCCTTCTCCCGACGGGAGAAGGGCTGCTGCTATCAGCCTTTGTTCGCTGCCTGCACGTGCAGCATATCCAGCGCCAGCGTAGCCGCTGCCAGCGCGGTCAGATCGGCGTGATCGTAACCCGGCGCCACCTCAACCAGATCCATGCCGACAATATTCATTCCCTGCAGACCGCGCACCAGTTTGGTCGCTTTGTCGCTGCTCAGGCCGCCAATCACTGGCGTACCGGTGCCTGGCGCGTGCGCCGGATCGAGGCAGTCGATATCAAACGTCAGGTAGACCGGCAGGTCGCCCACGGTGCGCTTCACCTCGGCCAGAATATCATCCACGCTGCGATCGTTAACCTGCGCCGCGTCCAGCACGTTAAAGCCCAGACTCTTATCAAATTCAGTACGAATACCGATCTGCACCGAGTGCTGCGGATCGATCAGCCCCTCTTTTGGCGCAGTGAAAAACATGGTGCCGTGGTCAAACGTCGGGCCGTTAGAGTAGGTGTCGGTATGCGCATCAAAATGCACCAGCGCCATTTTGCCGAAATGCTTCGCGTGGGCGCGCAGCAGCGGCAGCGTAATGTAGTGGTCACCGCCAAAGGTCAGCATGCGCTTGCCGCTGGCCAGCAGTTTTTCCGCATGCGCCTGCAGTTTGTCTGAGAGATCCTGCGAGTCGCCAAATGCGTAAACCAGGTCACCGCAGTCCACGACATTCAGGCGCTGACGCAGATCAAACTCCCACGGCCAGCGGCACCCTTCCCACGCCAGGTTAGTTGAGATCTGACGAATCGCGCCCGGCCCCAGACGGCTGCCCGGACGGCCCGACGTAGCGGCGTCAAACGGCACACCGGTGATCACCCACTCAGCATCGCTGTCATACGGCTGAAAGTTGAGCGGAAAACGCATGAAGCCAAAGGCGTTGGAAACCAGGGAGTTGTCATACTGATTGCCCAGGGTGTTGTACATAATTCATCCTCTTTACGTCAGGCAGCACCGGCCTGATTACGGGTCAGGTATAAAAAAATCCCTTCCGCGTCGTTAAGCCCGACGAGGAAGGGATTGATGGCGTGATTATCGCCGGGAATATACTCCCCTGCAATCCTCATCCGCTTAGCGCTCGCGCATCGCCTCTTCAGCTTTATTAAACGGCTTGACCAGATAATCCATCACGGTTTTCTCTCCGGTTTTGATATCCACCGTGGAGACCATGCCGGGCGTGATAGAAAAGCGCCGGCCCGCTTTGTTCTGCACATAGTCGTTATCGGTGCGGATAAACACCCGATAGTAGTAGATCTCTGGTTTCACCTCATCCTGGATGGTATCCGGCGAGATGCTCTCCACTACGCCGTTAAGACCGCCATAGATGGCGTAATCGTAGGCGGAGATCTTCACCACCGCGCGCTGCCCCGGATGAATAAAGGCGATATCGCGCGGCGACAGGCGCGCCTCCACCAGCAGCCGGTCGTTGAGCGGGACAATGTTCATCAGCTCGCCGTTAGGCGGCACCACGCCACCGACCGTGGAGACTTTAATATTTTTAACGATGCCGCGCATCGGGGCGCGGATCGTCAGTCGCGTCACCGTATCTTCGCGTCCTTTAATCACTTCAGCGAGGCTGTCCGCTTCCGCGCTCGCTTTGGCCAGCTCTTCACGCGCCTGGACATAATATTGCGAACGCATATCGGTCAGCTTCAGCTCCAGATCGGATTTTTCACGCTGCAGGCGCAGCACCTCCACATTGCTGGCAGCCCCGCTCTTTGCCAGCCGCTGCGTAATCGCCAGCTCGCGGTTAGCCAGCGCCAGCGACGCGTTAAACTGCTTCGTCGCGTCGTTGAGCTGTGCCCGTTTAGTATTATAGAGACGGGTTTCTGCCGCGATCAGATCGGGCCAGCCTCTGAGCTCATCCGGAAAGGTCAGCCGGGTGTCGTTAACCTCTGCCCGCAGGCGTGACGCCGCCGCCAGCGCGGCGCGATAGCGTGCCGCGCTCTCACCCACGCTTGACTGGGAACGGGTCGGATCGAGACGCGCCACCACCTCACCCGCCTGCACCTGATCGCCCTCATGCACGTACAGCTCCGTCAGAATACCGCCCTCCAGCGACTGCAGCACCTGCTCGCGCGAGCTGGGGATCACCTTGCCGGTCCCGGTTGAGACTTCATCCAGCACGCCAAACCACGCCCAGATCAGCGCGACCAGCATCAGCGCGGCGCTGATAACAATCAGCCGCACCGCCCCGCTGTAGTGCGTTTCCGATTTCAGTTCGCCCAGCAGATCGTCTGACGCGTCTGTTTCAGCAGCCGTGACCAGCCGCAGTTTTGCCGGCAGCTGCTTCATGCGTTCACCTCCGGCAGATTTCCGCCGCTGCGCGCTGGCGGCAGCGCTTTCTCTTTCGGACTGTCCATAACCAGCTGCCCCTCTTTCAGCACCAGTATCCGATCCACCAGCGACAGAATCGCGGCGCGATGCGTCGCCACGATCAGCGTGCGGCCGTTCAGCCATGCGCCGAGGCGCTCAATAAACTCTTTCTCCGTATGGTCGTCGAGCGCGGCGGTGGGTTCATCCAGCAGCACGATATTAGGATCGCGCAGCAGCATGCGCGCCAGCAGCAGCGACTGCCGCTGCCCGCCGGAGAGGCCGGTGCCCCCCTCCATGATCGGGTGATCCAGCCCCAGCGGCAGGCGGCGAATAAATTCCGCTCCGCCGCTCACCGTCAGCGCAGAGAAGATGGCGTCGTCGGTAGCGTGCGCCGCGCCGAGCGTCAGGTTTTCACGCAGCGTACCGTGAAACAGACGCGCGTTTTGCGTCAGCAGCCCGACGTTGCGCCGCACGTCGGCCACGTCAATGTGCGGCAGGCTGAGGTTATCAAGCCGCAGCTCACCGCTCACCAGATCCATGCCGCCCGCCATCGCCTGCAGCAGCGTGGATTTACCGGAGCCGTTGCGGCCCAGCACCGCAATACGCTCCCCAGGCTGAATGGTCAGGGATTTAATGCGCAGCGCCATGGTCAGCGAGTCGCTGTAGTAGCGAAACATGGCGTCGGTGAACTGATAGTGGCCAAACAGCACCGGACAGTGAATACGCGTCTCATCGCTGCTGTTCTCTACCGGCAGATTCATCAGGCCGTCGAGGCTGGTTTTCGCCGCCCTGACCTGCTGCCAGCGCGCCAGTACGCCGCACAGCGTTGCCATCGGCGCAATCATGCGCGAGGAGAGCAGCGACGCCGCGACAATCGCCCCGGTGGTGATATCGCCGTTGATCACCATCGGCGCGCCCACCACAATGACGCTGGCGTAAACCAGCCCCTGCACCGTTACGCCCCAGCTAATGAGCGAGTGCATCACCTTACGCATCGCCACGCCCGACTGCGCGGTGATACGGATATAGCTGTTCCACTGCTGCAGAAAGCGATCTTCCGCCTGCATCAGCTTGATATCCTCCAGCCCCTGTACGCTCTCCACCAGCACTGCGTTACGCAGCGTGGACTCTTTCAGCGCCTGCTGCGCCAGCTTCGCCAGTTTTTTCTGGCTGAGCAGGCCCGGCAACACCATCAGCAGCACCGCCACCGGGGCGATCCACGCCAGCTGTGGCGCGATAATCGCCATAACCAGCAGAAACAGCAGGAAAAATGGCATATCGACAATCGCCGTCACGGTGGTTGAGGTCACCATTTCCCGGATCGCCTCCAGTTCACGCAGCTGGGAGATAAAAGTGCCGGTAGAGCGCGGCACCACGCTGTTGCGCAGCCGCAGCGCATGACCAAACACCCGATCGGAGACGCGCATATCGGCGCGCTTGCCCAGCAGATCGGTGACGTGATCGCGGCCCACGCGCAGAATATAGGTAAATACCACCGAAATGATCACGCCAGCATAGAGGACATAGAGCGTGGGATAAGATTGCGCCGGGATCACCCGGTCATAGACCTGCATCGAAAACACAATCCCTACCAGCGCCAGCAGATTGATCAAGAAGGACGCCAGCATCACATAGCCGTAGGGACGCAGATCGTGCAGCACCAGCCGCCGCAGCCAGTCGGGGCGAACGGTGGCGAGATAGCGATCGACCCGGCTATCTTTCGCCGCCGCCACCGGTCGCAGCGCGGCCACCACGCGGAGGGCGGGCAGCAGATCGGTGAGCATCACCGGCGTCGGCTGTTCATCGCCGGAAAAGTGCACCCGAACGCGGTCATCACCATCAAACGCCGTCACCACGCCGACCTGGCCATCATCCAGCTCTACTGCCAGCGGCAGGCGCCAGCGCGTGATCTCCCGGCTCTCCTCTGCAAACAGCTGCAGCGACAGCCCCGCCTGACGTGCCAGATGGCGCAGCGCTTTATCGCGCGTCTGTTTGCCCTGCCACTCCGCTGCCGCCATGATCATGCCCGGCGAACAGGGCAGCCGGTAGTGGGTGGCGATCTGAATAATGGCCGTGGCCCAGCCGTTAAGCGGCAGCTCGCCGCCGCTGGCGGACTGGCCCTCAGGCGCGTCCGGAATCGGTAATTGGGTCATGGCTGAATCTCCACGGTCTGGATGCGCTGGTTATTAAGCGTAAAGGCTGAACGGATCTGTCCGGTGCTGTAGAGGCAGTCGAGCTGCAGCGATCGCAGCTGGCTTACGGTCTGCTGTAGCGTAAAGCGGGTCTGCCACACCTCCTGTTCGGCATTGAGTACGTCCAGCAGCGGGCGCGTGCCGAGCTGCAGATACTGATCCTGATAGAGCTGGCGGGTTTTCTCGCCCAGCGCCTGCTGGCGCCCCATGATCGCCAGACTCTGCGACAGGCTGAGCGCTTCATTCTGCGACTCGCTCAGCTGCTGACGCGCTTTCAGCCGTGCCGAATTTACCGCTGCGTTCGCCGCCTGTAGCGCGCTGGCGGCGGCGTCACGCGCGGCGGTGATCCCGCCGCCCTGATAAAGCGGCATCTCGACTTTGACAAAGGCAGAGTACTGCGTGCGGTCCAGCGACTGACTACCGGCGTAGCGATCGTTGAGATAGTGGGTAACCTGCGGTTCCAGCGAGATAGTCGGCAGGTTCTGCGCGCTGGCGTTATCAAGTTTGGCCTGCGCCTGATTAGCCTGCGCCCACGCGGCCAGCACCGCCGGATTGGTTTTGTCATCCGCTTTGCCACTGGCGCAGCCGCGGGTCAGCGTTGCGGGAAACTGGTCGCTGACCTGCTTTACCAGCGGCCAGCCCAGATAGGTGGCTAAGGTTGCGCGCCAGCGGTTAAGGCTCGCCTGATACTGCGTCAGGGTGGTGCGCGCGCCTTCAATACGCGCATCGGTCTGGGTCGCGTCGGAGAGCGAGGCCGCGCCCTCCTCATTACGCTGCCGCGCCAGTACGCCAATCCGGCTCAGGGCGCTGAGCTGATCGCGGGCAATCTTTACCAGCTGCTGATAGCCCTGCACCTGAACCAGTGCCGCTGCGGTATCGTGCGCCACGCTATCGATACTCACCAGCACGTTTGCCTGCTCCTGCGCCACGCCCGCCTCGGCAGAGCGCACCGAGCTGCTGACTTTGCCAAAGTCATAAAGCATCTGCGACACCGACAGCACAAATGAGGGGCTGAAGCCGCTGCCGCTGTAACTGTTGCTATAGCCATTGTTCATGCCCGCACTGATTTGCGGATAATATTTTGCTTTTGCCACATCGACCTGATTCGCCTGCTCCAGCATGGTGCCAATCGCCTGCGCGATATCAGGATGCCACTGCACCGCACGCTGCACCGCCTGCTCAATTGTCAGGGTCTCCGGCACGCGGCTTAGCGCCGGTTCGGCGACTTCGCCCGCGAGCGACGGCAGCTCCTGCTGCTGAACCAGCTCGCTTTGCGTAATAGATCCAGCGCGTATCAGCGTCTCACTGGCGGCACTAAGATGCGCACTGTAAAACAACAGAAAGCCCGCGCTTACTGCGGCGGGCAGAGAGGAACGGCGAAAAGGTGCGCCGGATTGCATCAGATCCATCGATTATCCACCAGTCAGAATAGAGAAAGGGCACCTCCTGTGCCCGTGATGCTTCCCTGCGTCACACACCACTATGCCGTGTGGTTTTGGTGCGGTTGCTGCAGCAGCTCCTCCAGTGACACGTTAACGCCTTCCAGCGTGATCAGCTGCGTAGTGCTGTAGCCCGTCCCGCTACCGTCACGATCGATTGAAAGCACGGTGCTGCCATCAGAAGTATGGTCCACTTTCACGAAATCATTAATATTACTTGTGGAATCATTCCAGCCGATCAGCAGTTCACTGATATCAATCTTGTCTCCCTGGGCGACGTTAAAGTCGGTCCAGGTGTCGTGGCCGTTGCCGCCGGTGGCATCAGCGCGATCCAGCAGATGGTAAACCAGCGTATCTGCGCCGGCGCCAGCGGTGATGGTGTCATCGTAGGCGCTGCTGGTCAGCGTATCGTTACCGCCGGTTCCGTTAATGGTCGGGTGCAGCTCAATGGTGAAGCTGTGGCTGGTCAGGGTGCCGTCCCGGCCCGCCAGGGTGTAACTGAATACCTCCTTATGCGTAATGTTCTGGACGTTAACATCCGCATTGAGTGAGTAGGTGTAGCTTCCGCTGGCGCTGACCTGCAGCACGCCGAACTCACCGGCTACCTGCGTCATACCGGCCGCTCCCACCGTGGTTTCTGCCCCCAGAGCATTAGTGATGGTTAAGGTTCCGCTGTGCGTGCCGGCGCTGTCAGCCCAGATGCTGCCGCTCGCGTCATGCTCAGCGCTGCTGCTTTCCGCCAGCAGACTGGTGGCGGCAAACAGCGTGGCCGCCGGGCCGTTATGCAGCGTTACCGTCAGCGTGGCGGAGGTTACCGTGCCGCTGGCGTCCCGCACTGAATAGGTAAAGGTATCCGTCGCCGGCAGCGTGTCGATATTCAGTCCCGCTTTCAGCGCATAGGTATAGTTGCCTCGCGCATCCAGGGTCAGCGTACCGTAGCTGCTGTTGATCACCGTATTACCCGTGCCAGCAACCGTTGCGCCGCCCGCCGTTGTAACCGCCACACCGGCCGGTACCGTACCGGCTATCGAACTGGTGTCGTTCGCCAGCAGATTACCGGTGACGGTGGCCGCCGTGGTCACCGCCAGCGTGGTGTAGTCTGACACCGTGCTCACGGTAGTGGTGGGCAGTACGCTGAGGTTGGTATTCGCGCCGACCACTACCGCGTAGTTACCGGTACTCAGATTGCTGTAGGTGACGTTACCGCCGCGAATCGTTCCGATTGAGAGCAGAGAGCTGATGTAGTTGCTCTGCGAACTCACCAGCTGCCAGGAGCCGTTACTCAGCTGCGTGTAGAGGTTTAGCGAGTAGTTAGCCGCCACGCCGATACTGTTTACTGAGCCGTAGAGCGTTACCGTGCGGAAATCGTCCTGACCCACATTGAAGATATAGGCGTTACCGTTATTGAGCACGCTGGCGCCCAGTAGCGAGCCGACCCCCAGGGTAAGCAGCGCCGTGTGCGAAGAGTTCACGGTGCCGTTATTGATGGTGGCCTGCGTGGTGCCGTAATCAACCTCACTAACATCGTTGGTCGCCACAACGCGGATGGCTCCCAGCAGCGACGCCGATGGCGAAACGTTGCCCGCTCTGTCGCTCTGCGTCACCGAGAGCGTGGCACCGGTAGTCTGCGCAGTGCTCAGCGCCACTGACCAGCTGCCGCCGCTGCCCACCGTAGTGGTGCCGAGCGTAACGCCGCTGGCGTCGCGGACCGTCACCGTTGCGCCGACCTCGCCGCTGCCGGTGACGCTGGTGCCGGCGCTGTTGATCAGCAATCCGGATACCGCCGCCGGTGGAACCGTGTCAACGGTGATGGTGGTCGCTACGTTGGTGCTGCTGACGTTACCTGCCGGATCAGTCACCGTGGTGCTCAGGGTATGCGCCCCGTTGCTCAGCGCCGCGGTGGTAAAGCTCCAGCTGCCGCCCGTACCCACCGTGACGGAACCCAGTGCGGTCGTGCCGTCAAAAATGGTCACCAGCGCGCCCGCTTCTGCCGTACCGCTCAGCGTCGGCGTGGTATCGCGCGTAAAGGCACCGCTGGTCAGCGTTACCGGCGCGCTGCCCGCATCATCCGTAATGGTGAGCGTGCTGGCCACCGGCGCTACGGTGTCAACCCGCAGCGTGACCGAAGCCTGCGGGCTGACGTTACCCGCCGCGTCGGTCTGCGTCACGTTGAGCGTATGGGGACCATTACCCAGCGCTGGCGTGATGAAGCTCCAGCTGCCGCTGCCGCCGACGGTCGCAGTTCCCAGTAGCGTAGTGCCGTCGTAAACGCTGACGCGTGCACCCGCCTCGCCCGATCCGCTCAGCAGCGGCGTGCTGTCATTGGTCACGCCGTTGTTAGGGATAGCGATCGCCGTACTGCCATTGTTATTAGCCAGGGTCAGGCCGGTTACGGCAACCGGCACCGTGGTGTCGATAATCGCCGTCGAACTGATGCTGCTGCTGACGTTACCCGCGGCATCAGTGGCGGTGATGCTGAAGGTGTGCGATCCCTCGGAGAGGGCTGTTCCCGGCGTGAAGCTCCAGCTGCCGCTGCTGCTGGCGGTCACCGACCCCAGGACAGTGGTGCCGTCGCGCACAATCACCAGACTGTTTGCCTCGGCCGTGCCGCTCAGGGTTGGCGTGCTGTCGCGCGTCGCGCCGCCATTTACCACCGTGGTGTTGTTAATGTCGTTGGTGACCACCAGCGTTGGCGCAGCGGGGGCCACGGTATCAACGGTAATCGACACCGCCGGCGTCGCCGGGCTGACGTTGCCCGCGGCGTCACGTACCGTCGTGCTCAGCGAATGCACGCCGTTGCTCAGCGCAGCTGGCGTAAAGCTCCATGCGCCGTCGCTGCCTGCCACCACCGATCCCAGCACCGTGCTGCCGTCATACACCGTGACGACCGCGCTCGCCTCCGCCGTCCCGCTCAGCGTTGGCGTCGCGTCATTGGTGACTGCGCCATTTGCCAGCGGTCCGGTCACCGGCGCCACATCGTCCGTGATCGTCAGGTTACTGACCGCTGCCGGCGCCACCGTATCCACCGTCAGCGTGATGCTGGCTGGCGGACTGACGTTTCCGGCGGCGTCGGTCTGGGTCACGTTCAGGGTGTGACTGCCTTCACTCAGCACCGGGCTGACAAAGCTCCAGCTGCCGTTACTGCTGACAATCGCCGTGCCCAGCGCAACATTGCCGTCAAGGATAGTTACGCGTGCGCCCGCCTCACCGGATCCGGTCAGCAGCGGCGTGCTGTCACTGGTCACGCTATTATTGGGAATCGCGATCGCCGTACTGCCGTTGTTGTTGGCGGCAGCCAGACCGGTAACCGCACCTGGCGCAACGGTATCAATGATCGCCGTTGAGCTGACGCTGCTGCTGACGTTGCCTGCCGCATCGGTGGCGGTGATGCTGAAGGTATGCGATCCCTCAGCGAGCGCTGTAGCAGGGGTAAAGCTCCAGCTGCCGGTACCGCTGGCGGTGACTGAACCGAGTAGCGTGGTGCCGTCGCGGATAATCACCAGGCTATTGGCCTCGGCGCTGCCGCTCAGGGTTGGCGTGCTGTCGCCGCTTGCTGCGCCGTTCGCCACCGTAGTGTTCGCCACGTCGTTGGTCACGACCAGCGTTGGCGCAGCCGGCGCTACGGTGTCCACGGTGATTGCGACCGTGGGCGACGCCGCGCTGACGTTGCTTGCCGCATCACGCACCGTGACGCTCAGCGCATGCGGACCATTATTCAGCGCGGGCGACGTAAAGCTCCACGCGCCGCTGCCGTCGGCCACAGCGGAACCCAGTACTGCAGTGCCGTCATAGACGGTGACCACGCCCCCCGCCTCTGCCGTACCGCTCAGCACCGGCGTGGTGTCGTTGGTCACGGCGCCGTTAGTCAGAGGACCGGTGTTCGGCGCGGCGTCATCGGTGACCACCAGATTGCTTACTGCGGCTGGCGGAGTGGTATCGACCGTCAGCGTCAGCGTCGCATTCGGGCTGACGTTACCGGCCGCATCGCTGGCGGTAACGTTAAAGGTGTGTGCCCCCTCTGCCAGCGCCGGCGTGACAAAACTCCACGCGCCGCCGCTGCCCGCCGTTACCGATCCGAGAACGGTGTCGCCGTCGCGGATCGTCACCACGCTGCCCGCCTCTGCCGTGCCCCTGAGCAGCGGAGTGGCATCGCTGGTGGTGCCGCCGGCGGCAATTGCCACCAGCGCGCTGCCGTTGTTGTTAGCCGCGTTCAGGCCGCTCACGGCGACCGGCGCCACGCTATCCACAATCAGCGTGGTGCTGGTCGCGCCGCTGACGTTGCCCGCCACATCGGTGGCGGTGACGCTCAGGGTATGCAGTCCCTGGTTCAGCGTAGTGCTGACATAGCTCCAGCGTCCTTCCGCATCAGCGGTCACCGAGCCCAGCACCGCGTTACCGTCGCGTACCGTGACAATGGCGTTCGCTTCCGCCACGCCGCTTAAGGTCGGCGTCGCATCGCTGCTGTAGCCACCCGCCGGGATGGTTGCGCTGGTCACATCGTTGGTCACCACCAGCGTTGAGGTGGCTGGCGCAGTGGTATCCACTACTACGGTAAAGTTCACCGGATCGCTGCTGCTGCCCGCCGCATCGCGTACCGTGACGCTGAGCGGATGCGTACCTTCGCTCAGCGCGGCAGGGGTGAAGCTCCAGGCTCCGTCGCCGTTTGCCACCACCGATCCCAGCACCGTAGTGCCTTCACTGATCACCACCACGCTGTTTGCCGCGGCGCTGCCGGAGAGCGTTGGCGTGGTATCGTCAGTCGGCGTACCGCTGGTCAGCGGCCCCTGAATCGCGCCGGCGTTATCCGTTACCGTCAGTGCCGTGACCGGGGCGACCGCTGCGGTCAGCACGGTAAAGCTGATATCGCTCACCGGGCTGACGTTGCCCGCCGCATCGGCGGCACTCACGCTCAGCGTGTGCGGACCATCCGCCAGCGCGGCGGTGGTAAAGCTCCACGCGCCGTTGGTGCCGGCGGTCACCGAGCCGAGCACGGTGGTGCCGTCCCGCACGGTAACGATGCTGCCCGCCTCAGCGGTGCCGCTCAGCTGCGGCGTGTTGTCGCTGGTGGTGCTGCCAGCCGCGATAGTCAGCGGCGTGCTGCCGTTGTTATTGACCGCCGTCAGGCCGGAGATAGCCGCCGGTGCCACGGTATCCACCACCACCGTGGTGACGGCAGAGGCGATACCGGTATTACCGGCCGCATCGGTGACGCGCACGCTCAGGGCGTGACTGCCCTCGCCCAGCGCGGCAGGGGTAAAGCTCCAGGCGCCCGCGCCGCTGGCGATAGCGGTACCGAGCAGCGTGGTGCCGTCATACACGCTGACCGTGGCGTTTGCCTCCGTGGTGCCGCTCAGCGCTGGCGTACTGTCATTGATGGTTGCTCCGCTGGTGAGCGGCGTAGCCGAATCACCCGCGGTGACGTTCACCGTGCCGGCCGCAGGGGCTACCGTATCGACCGTGATGTTCAGCGCGCCGGAGCGATCGCTGACGTTGCCCGCCGCATCGGTCACTGTCACACTAAGCGCGTGCGCGCCCTGGCTCAGCAGCGGCAGCGTGGTGCTCCATGCGCCGTCGCCGTCAGCAGTGACCGAAGCGATTACCGTATTGCCATCGTAGATGGTCACCAGCCCGCCCGCTTCCGCCGTGCCGCTGAGCTGTGGCGTACTGTCGTTAGTCACGCCGTTATCCGTTACCGGCACCGGCGTGGCACCGTTGTTATTGGCCGCCGCAAGATCGGTGACGACGTCGGGCACGACGGTATCGACAATGAAATTAATCACCGCTGACGGATCGCCAGGATTGCCGGTTTCATCCGTGCTGACGACAGAAATCGCGTGCGCGCCCTCATCCAGTACCGGATCTGGCGTATAGCTCCACTGTCCGTTCGCGTCTATCGGCAGAGTAGCCAGCACTGTACCGTTATCAGAAATGGTTACAGTGCCATTTGCCGGGCCCGTTCCCTGCAGGACCGGCGTGTTGTCACGGATAGCGGCCCCGTCTGCTACCGTTACCAGCGTGCTGCCGCTGTTATCGGTGATCTGCAGCGTGCTGTCGACCGGTGGCAGATTGGCTTCAACGGTCAGCGTGAAGGCGTCAGTAGCCGGGCTGACGTTACCCGCCGCATCGGTCACGGTGAACGTAAAGCTATGCTCGCGGTTTGACAGCGCGGCATCTGGCGTAAAGCTCCAGCTGCCGTTTTCGTCAGCGGTGGCCGTTCCCAGCAGCACGTTGTCGTCATAGACCGTTATCGTGCTGCCCGTCTCCGCCGTGCCGCTGAAGGCCGGGAGATTATCATCAGTGATCGCGCCTGACGTCAGCGGACCTTCAGCGCCGCCGACGCTGTCGGTAACAAGCAGATCGTCAATTGCCTCCGGTGCCACCGTGTCGATAGTGATGGTAATCGGGCCGGTAATCGGGCCGGCGGTGCCCGCCGCGTTGCTGACCGAGACGCTGAAGGCATAGGTTGCATCGTCCAGCGCTGCGGATTCATAACGCCAGACGCCATTCTCACCCACGGTTGTGGTGCCAACGATGGCTCCATCCTGAATGATATTCACTACCGTGCCGGCGACGCCGGTTCCGCGCAGCACCGGCGTGCTGTCACTGGCGAAGCCGTTGTTCGCCACCAGCACCGGCGTGGTGCTGGCGTTGTTGTAGATATCAAAGCTCAGCACCGCGGCTGGCGTGCTGGTATCGACCGTAAAGCTGACCGTCGACGCCACCTCGCTGACGTTGCCCGCTACATCGGTGGCGGTCACCGTCAGGGTGTGCGCCCCCTCAGCCAGCGCGCTGGTGTTGAGGCTCCAGGCCCCCTGAGGATCGGCGGTGGTTCTGCCAACCTCCTGCGCACCGTCATACACAATAATGGTCGCTCCTGCCTCTGCGGTACCGCTGATGAGCGGCGTCGCATCAGGAGTTACGCTGTTGCTATTGATGGTTACCGGCGTCGCTTGTATATCATTCTGCAGCAGCAGATCGCCTGCCGGCTGCGGCGCAGTGGCATCAATAGTGATGGTCAGCGCACCGGACGGTGCGCTGACGTTGCCCACTTCATCGGTGACCGTGGCGCTCAGCGTGTGCTGGCCGTCGGTCAGTACCGGTGAGCTGAAGCTCCAGCTGCCGTCGCCGTCCGCCGTCACCGAGCCAATCACCACTCCGCCGTCATACAGCGTAATCAGGCTGTCGGGTTCCGCGGTGCCGCTCAGCAGTGGCGTATTGTCCGTGGTCAGCGCGCCGTTTGTCAGAGGCTGCGGTGTCGTACCGTTGTCGTTACTGACCACCAGCGATGTGGCATCCGGCAGCGTGGCGTCCACGGTAAAGGCGACAGGAGCAGAAGCCGGACCGGTGTTACCGGCCGCATCGGTCACCGTGGTGGTGAGGCTGTAGCTGCCATCGTCCAGCTGCGGCAGCTGATAGCCCCACTGTCCGTTACTGCCGGTGGTCACGCTGGCCAGTATTGCGGTTCCGTCCAGAATCGTTACCACGCTGCCCGGCTCTGCGGTGCCGCTGAGGAACGGCGTATTATCCGTGGTGATGCTGCCGCTGGCGATAGCCACCGGCGTGGTGCCGTCGTTGTTCGTCAGCGCGATGTTCGCTGCCACCGCCGGCGGCGTGGTATCAACGATCGCACTGAAAGTCACCGGTGCGCTGACGTTACCAAGCGTGTCAGATGCCGTGGCGGTAAAGGTGTAGCTGCCGTCCGCCAGCGCGGTGGCAGGCGTAAAACTCCAGCTTCCCTGTCCGTTTACCGTGGTGGAACCCAGCAGCGTACCGCTCTGATCGGTAAGGGTAATAATGCTGCCCGCATCTCCGCGACCGCTGAACAGCGGCGTGCCATCATTAGTGAAGCCCCCGTTGGGAACGGCTACCGGCGCAGTGCCGTTATCGTTGCTCAGCGTCAGCTGCGTAACGGCGGAAGGCGCCGTGGTGTCCACGGTAAAGGCGATCGGCGCACCCGGCGCGCTGCTGTTACCGGCAGCATCGGTGACCGTCACGCTCAGGCTGTGCGGGCCGTCGCTGAGGATCGGCGAGAAGCTCCAGTTACCCTGCGCATCGGTCGTGGTGGTCCCGAGGATCAGATTGCCATCAGATACAACGATGGTGCTGCCAGGCTCTGCGCGACCGGAGAACTCAGGCGTGTTGTCACCGGTGGTGGAGCCGGATGTAATCGCCTGCGGCGTAGCGCCATTGTTGTTCACCAGCGCGATCTCAGTGGCCGCAGCCGGTGCGACCGTATCCACGGTAAAGGTGATTGTGGGCGAAGCGGGGCTGGTGTTCCCGGCTGCGTCGCTGACAACGGTGCTCAGGTTATGCTCGCCCTGCGTAAGCGCGCCGGTCGTGAACTGCCAGCTGCCGCTGCTGTTCACGGTAACCGAACCGATTTGCGTAGCGCCGTCATAGATCAGCACCACGCTGCCCGGCTCGGCTGAACCGATCAGCTGCGGCGTCGCGTCGTTGGTCACGTCACCGCTGTTGATCGGCACCAGCGTACTGCCTTCATTATTGTTAACCAGCACGTTCTGCGCCGCTTCCGGTGCCTGCGTATCCACGTTAATCGTGGTTACTGCCGAGGCCGGACTGACGTTGCCCGCCGGCGTCGTCTCCGTAATGCTCAGCGCATAGCTGCCATCATCCAGGGCTGCGGGCGTATACTGCCAGCCGCCATCGCCACCGGCTACCACGCTGCCGATAGCCGTGCCGTCATTATAAATAGTGATGAGACTGCCGGCGGCGGCCGTACCGCTGAGCTGCGGCGTACTGTCGCTGGTGTAACCGTTACTGGCAACCGGCACGCCTTCGCCGGAAGTGACGGAGAAAGCAGGTGCAGCCGGCACGCTGGTATCCACCGTCAGGGTCACAGAGTTGCCTGTAGCGCTGACGTTGCCTGCGGCGTCGGTCGCGGTGGCCCGTAAGGTATGTGCGCCATCGGTCAGGACCGTGTCGCTAAAGCGCCAGGCCCCGTCTGCGTCTGCCCGGACAGAGCCGATAGCGGCTGTTCCGTCATAGAGCGTTACCAGGCTACCTGCCTCAGCGCTGCCGCTCAGCACCGGTGTGGCGTCGTTGGTGACGCCGGTGATCGGTGCGTTATTGTCATCCCTCGCGGTCAGGTCGACTACGGCGCCAGGGGCTGTGGTATCGATGGTGAAGTTATATGCAGAGGAGGCCGCGCCGGTGTTACCGGCGGCGTCAGTCACTCGCGTGGTCAGGCTGTAATCGCCCTCAGCCAGCGGCGCATCCGGCGTAAAGCGCCAGCCGCCGTCACTGCCTGCAGTGACGCTGCCCAGTACTTCGCCGTTGTTATAGACGGTCACGATGCTGCCCGCTTCCGCCGTGCCGCTTACCACCGGCAAGGTGGTATTAGTCGCACCGGCCTCATCGACAGGGCGCGCCACGCCGCCCGCCTCATTGCTGACCTGCAAAGCCTCTGCAGCTTCGGGTGCCGTTGTATCAATGGTGAAATTCAGCGGTGCCGATGGCGCGCTGACGTTGCCCGCCGGATCGGTAACGGTAGTGGTCAGGCTGTAATCGCCCTCAGGCAGCGGTGCCTCTGGCGTGAAGCTCCAGTTGCCGTCTGTATCTGCGGTTACGCTGCCCAGTACCGTGTCGCCATTGGAAACGGTGATCAGCGCACCCGGTTCGGCGCTGCCGCTCAGCACCGGCGACGTCGTGTTGGTCACGCCGTTATCAACCGGCAATGGCGTTTCGCCGTCGTTGTTACTGAGCTGCAGCTCGCCTGCCGCCGCTGGCGGAATAGTATCAACGGTAAACACCAGCGCAGCAGAAGGCTCGCTGACGTTACCCGCCGGGCTGGTTACCGTAGCCGTCAGGCTGTGCGGACCCTCGCTCAGCGGCGACTCTGGCGTAAAGCGCCATGTACCGCCGTCATCCACGACCACGCTGCCCAGCACCGTGGTGCCGTCAAGTACCGTTACCGTGCTGCCCGCAGCCGCCGTGCCGCTCAGCACCGGGGTAGTATCACTGGTAGTCCCGTTGGTGACCGTCACCAGCGTGCCGCTGCTGTCATTACTCAGCACCAGATCGTCCGCCACAGGCGGCGGCGTGGTTTCAACCGTAAAGTTAAGCGGTTCAGACTCATCGCCGCGGTTACCCGCCGCATCCGTGACCGTAGTAGTCAGGCTGTGCGGTCCGGCTGCCAGCGGCGTTTCCGGCGTAAAGCGCCACGCTCCGGTGCCGTCAGCGCTGACGCTGCCCAGCAGCGTGCCGTTATCATAGACGCTGACCGTGCTGCCTGGCTCAGCGCTGCCGCTCAGCGCCGGCGAGGTGTCGTTAGTTACGCCGCCGGCGTTGATGGCGTTACCGTTTTGATCGTTACTCAGCTGCAGGCCGCCTGCCGCAACGGGCGGTGTAGTATCAATGGTCAGCACCAGCGGTGCAGAAGGCGCACTGCTGTTCCCTGCCGGTGAGGTGGTGACGGCCGTCAGGCTGTGCTCACCGTCTGCCAGCGGTTCGTCTGGGGCAAAACTCCAGCTTCCCCCCTCTCCCACGGTAACGGAGCCCAGTACCTCATCCCCATCTGAAATTGTCACCACGCTGCCTGCGGCCACGCCGCTGCCGCTCAGCAGCGGCGTAGCGTCATTCGTCAGACCGTTGTTAACCGGAACCGGCGCAGTACCTTCATCGTTAGCCGCCTGCAGAGCAGCGGGTGCCGCTGGCGCAGTCGTATCGATGGTAAACACCACTGCCGTGGACGCTGCCCCGCTGTTGCCAGCCGGATCGGTGACAACCGTGGTCAGGCTATGTTCACCCGGCTGCAGTACCGGTGAGGTAAAGCTCCAGCTGCCGTCGCTACCGGCGGTGGTGCTGCCCAGCACGTTACCGTTATCAGAAACGGTGACGGTACTGCCTGGCTCAGCGCTTCCGCTGAGTACCGGCTTAGTGCTGTTAGTGATGCCGGTGATTTCGTTACCGTTTTGCCCGTTGCTCAGCAGCAGATCGCTGGCGATCGCGGGTGCAGTAGTGTCGATCACCACGCTGACCGGGGCACTGGCCGGCCCGGTGTTGCCCGCCGTATCGGTTACGGTGGTGGTAAGCGCGTGCGGGCCTTCATCCAGCGGCTGCGGCGGCGTAAAGCTCCAGCTGCCGTCGCTGCCCGCCACGGTGCTGCCCAGAACGTCGCCATTATCAGAAACGGTGATGATGCTGCCCGGCTCGGCGCTGCCGCTGAGGGTCGGCGTGGTTTCATTCGTGGCACCGCCCGCCGGCAGCGCGTTACCCTCCTGGTTATTCAGCTGCAGACCGCTGGCGGCGGCCGGTGGCTGCGTGTCTACCGTTACCGCTACCGGTGCAGAAGCGGGGCCGGTATTGCCGGCCGCATCGGTGACCGTGCTGGTCAGCGCGTGTTCGCCATCGCTGAGCGGCGGCGTGGTATAGCTCCAGTTGCCCTGAGCATCCGTGGTGGCGGTGCCAAGCACCGTATCACCGTCGCGGATGGTCACCGTGGAGCCAGGCTCCGCGGTGCCACTCAGCGTCGGCGTAGTGAGACTGGTGCTGCTGCCTGGCGTAACCGGATCGCCATTTTCATTGCTGAGCTGAACGCCGGACGGCGCGGCGGGCACGCTGGTATCGATGGTGATATTGATAACCGATGAGGAGGTCTCCGCCCCCGCTGCGCTGGTGGCAACCGCCCGGAACGCATAGGGGCCGTCGGCTAACGCGGCAGGCGTAAAGCGCCACTGGCCGTCACCGTCTGCGACGACGCTGCCCAGTAGCGTAGTACCGCTATAGAGTCTGACCACGTCGCCAGCGGTGGCGACGCCGCTCAGCACCGGGGTGTTATCGCCGGTGCTGTCGTTATCTGCCAGCGTAACCAGCGTGCTGCCGCTGTCATCTGTTACCTCCAGTGAGCTGGTTGCCGGCACGCTGCCGGCATCAATCGCCAGCGTAAACGCCGGTGACGCCGGGCTGACGTTCCCTGCAGCGTCGGTCACGGTGGTGGTAATGTTATGCTGACCGTTGCTCAGCGCCGGCAGCGTCAGGCTCCAGCTGCCGTTGCTATCCACAACGGCGCTGCCCAGCAGCACGTCGCCGTCATAAATGCGCACCACGCTGCCCGCTTCGGCCGTGCCGCTCAGCGTCGGCGTGTTGTCATCGGTGAGCTGGCCTGAAGTCAGCGGGCCGGTACTACCGCCTGCGTTATCAGTGACCTGCAGATTGCTGACCGCCGCTGGTGCGACTGTATCTACGGTAAAATTCAGCGGCGCAGAGACGGGGCTGCTGTTGCCAGCCAGATCGGTTACGGTGGTGGTCAGGCTGTGGCTGCCCTCACCCAGCTGCGGCGTGGTAAAGCGCCAGCTGCCGTCGCTGTTGGTGGTCACGCTGCCCAGCACGGTGTCGCCATCACGAATCGTCACCAGCGCACCCGGTTCCGCCGTGCCGCTCAGCACCGGCCGGGCATCGTTAACGGTGCTCTCCGGCGCGATATTGACTACGGTGCTGCCGTCACTGCCGGTTAGCGTCAGCGCATCAGCCGCTGCCGGTGCCACGCTGTCGACGGTGATATTCAGCGGCGCGCTTTGCGTGACGTTGCCTGCGCCATCGGTAGTACGCAGGTAGAAACTGTGCAGCCCCTGGAACAGACCGCGCAGGGCAAACGACCACTGGCCGTTGCTATCGGCGACAACGCTGCCGATTTCAGTGTTTCCGTCAAAGAGTGTAATCAGGTTGCCCGGCGTGCTGACGCCGCTTAGCGTTAACTCCTCGCTGCGCGTGGTCGCGCCGTCGGTCAGCGGCTGCAGCGTATTATCACCGGTGCTTACCGCTTCCAGCGGCGTGGTCGCTGGCGGCAGATCCGCCTGGACGTTAAGCGTGAAAGGTGTGCTGGCCGGACCAATGTTACCGGCCGCGTCAGTGCTGATAACGGTGAAGCTGTGCGCGCCGTTGCTGAGCGCAGGGGTGGTAAACTGCCAGCTGCCGTTAACGTCAACCAGGGCCACACCAAGCAGTACGTCACCATCGTAGATGCTGACCGAGGCGCCCGGCTCCCCGCTGCCGCTCAGCACGGGCGTATTGTCATCAGTAGTGGCGTTTTGCGGCAGCTCAACCTGGCTGTCGCCCGCGTCGTCAAAGACCCGCACATCGGTTATCGCCTCCGGAGCCGTGGTATCAACCGTCAGCTGCAGCGGAGCGGAAGCGGGGCCGGTATTGCCTGCCGCATCCGTCACGGTAGTAGTCAGAGTATGGCTGCCTTCACTCAGCACCGGGGTGGTAAAACTCCAGCGCCCGTCGCTGTCTGCGATAGCGCTGCCCAGTACCGTCGTGCCGTCACGTACGGTGATGACGCTGCCTGGTTCAGCGCTGCCGCTTAACACCGGCGTGGTATCACGGGTCACGCCATTCGTGGCAATTGGCGCGAGCGGGCCGCTGCTGTCGCTGCTGAGCAGCAGATCGCTGGCGACGGCTGGCGGCACCGTATCAATAGTAATGGTCAGCGTGACGGATGATGTGCTATTTCCGGCGGCATCGGTGGCTACCGCGCGGAAGGCGTAGCTGCCATCCGGCAGCGCTGCAGGCGTAAAACTCCACTGCCCGCTTGCGTCGGCAAGCGTGCTGCCAAGTACGGTAGTGCCGTTATAGAGCGTAACCAGCTCATTGGCGCCCGCCAGCCCGCTCAGGGTTGGGGTGGTGTCACGCGTGCTGGACCCGTCCGGCAGCGTACGCAGCGCAGGGCTGCTGTCATCGGTGATTTCCAGCGTGCTGCTGGTAGGTGCGATGCCGGCGGCGACATTGATCACGAATCCGCTGGTGGCGGGACTAACATTGCCTGCCGCATCGGTGACCGTCACGCTCAGCGTGTGGCTGCCGTTATTCAGTGCCGGTGTGGTAAAGCTCCAGCGCCCGTCTGCTCCCGCCGTGACGCTGCCAAGCAGAACGGAACCGTCATACACTTTAACCACGGCTCCCGCTTCCGCCGTACCGGTCAGCGTTGGCGTATTGTCATCGGTGGTTTGCCCGTTGAGTAACGGCCCCTGGCTGCTGCCGACATTGTCGCTGACCACGATATTTCCGGCCGGATCGGGTGCGGTGGTGTCGCCGTTACCAGGATTGCCGCCACCGTTGCCGGGATCGCCGCCGCCAGGATTGTTGCCTCCGTTACCGGGATTAGTGCCGCCGCCGGAATTACCCGTATCGTCATCGCCACCGCCACCGCCACCGCCACCGCCACCGCCGCCGGTCGCAAACAGCGCCCCGATACCGGCCAGAGCCGCGCCGCCAATACCGAATGCGGCAATCGTGCCGTTATCCGTTACGTTTTCTGCCAGCAGGCCTTCAGTGCTGTCGATCGACACATACTGAAAGCCCTCTGTGCCGGGATCTTCAACCCACCAGAGCGCACCGCGATCGTCCTGCAGGACCAGATCGCTGTCGCCATTGGCGCTGTAAAAATCATGAATAACAAGTGTTTCACCTGATTTAGTGGTTACGACTAAATCATTACCATTGCGTGTGAAAGCCTTAATGTCAGCCTGATTCAGGTTAAGTTTAACCACACTGGGTGCGTTCAGCGTAACCTGAGTACCGCTCACTTCGTTAGCAATCGTCCCACCTTTGGGCGTGATAGAAATATTGTTCATGTTATCGGGATCCCGCGCAGATATAAGTTTATGAGCGTTACTGGCACGCCCGGTATCATCAGATACCGCTTGCTATCGCAAGTAATTCAGTGAATTACTTACATCCTTCATCGGCCGTTCTTATTCCGGTAAAAGAGTAAGAACAGCGCTGAACAGGTTTAATTGCGGATTCAGAAAGGACATCAGGCGTTATGCGGAATACAGAAGCGTGATTCAGAAGTGAATATAAGCGCAGCAGGCACGCTTACCTTTTCAGCTGAAATGACTTTCTGCGCAGACCATAATCGCAAAGCTGTGTGCTGAATTACGCAAATAAATCATCAAGATAAACACTCTGCCAGTGGTAACCCTGCATGCCATAAATGGGCTTATGCGCAAGCAGATCCACATAGTGCTGATTTTCAACCCCCTCAACAATGACGCCGCGGCATAATTGATTAAGGTGATTAAGCAGAATGTCAAAGGTGCGGTCTTCGCTGAATTGCCAGAAAAACGCTTTATCAATCTTGACGATCTCAAATATTCCGCTGTCAAGCATGGTCAGGCTTGAATAACCCGGACCAAAATTGTCGAGCCAGAGAGGAGCCGGCGTAATTTTCGCTACGCCTTTAAGGGTCAGCAGATCCTCACTATTAAAACGCGAGGTGAAAAATGCAGAGATTTCCAGCCGCAATAATGCAACAGACGCCAGTTTTTCCTGAATGACTTCGTCTGCAAATATGCCGGCAACAATATCTCTGTCTACGTTTACGCTGATAACCTGGTTAAACCCCTGCTGACTAAGCTGAATAATATTTTCGACCTGGTGAAGGAATAGCTGCCATTTCTCATCGGCAGAAAGCAGAGAGAAAAAATGCTCTTCTCTGTCGGGATTGCGTTGTGTAGTTGTCGCTTTTTTTTCTTTAAAACGTGTCAGCAGCTCCCATGAAGTCACCTCTCCGGTCAGACTATGAACGGGTTCCAGCAAGAAAACCGGATTAAAACGCTCGGTCATGGCACCCTTCCTGAAGACGCTGCTGATAAGACTCTAAATATCAGATTTATTCATGTTATCTGAAATCGAAACATCGACAAAAATTACTATAGCAACTGGAGATTAGCCTGCAATTTACATTTTGAAAAATAGTTTTCAGCTAAAAATGGCCATGAAACGATAGCTAAAACCAATCATTTTCTGACAACCGTTCCGGTAATATTCTATAACTGGCACCTGTAAATAAGCCTGTTCTCTTGCACTGCGCGAGCATCAGCGCCTCACTTAGCGTTATATTACTGATTTTAAGTTAAATCAATGTTAAGGCGCAGCGTTATTAGCGTTTCACTTTAGCAATAACCGGCTATTTTTCAGGAAACCTGGCGCCAGTAAATGCGCCAGATGCATCACGGCTAAAAGCATCTCTTATTTATTAAAAACATAAATAAATTATGATTTAAGGATAAGCGAAACATAAAAAAATTTATCAATACATAAGAAAATGCAGTGCCAGAGCGAGCGATACCGGTAGAGGATATTGATTTTTAAGCCAAATTGATTGGACAGCAGCGGCAGAAGAAAACGAGGAAGTGGCGCTCGTATGAAATAGTGAATTACGTCACAAACCAGAAAAAATTTTACAGCAAAAAAAAAAGGGCCCCGCAGGGCCCGATACGTTATTACTGATTATTCATCTTCAAGATAGGTATAACCATAAAGGCCGCTTTCAAACTCGGCAAGGAACTGCGATCGCAGCTCTTCATCTATATCCTGCTGTTGTTTCACCTGATCGCGGAATAGCGTCATCAGATCGTCCGGATTCAGCTGTACATATTCCAGCATGTCAGCGACGGTATCCCCTTCATCTGATAACTGCACTTCCACGCTGCCATCCTGGAAAGCAAACACATCTACTGCTTCGGTGTCACCAAATAGATTATGCATATTGCCGAGGATCTCCTGATAAGCACCCACCATAAAGAAGCCCAGCATTGGCGGATTATCCACATCATATTCAGGCATCGGCATAGTGGTTGCGATCCCGTCACCGTCAACGTAATGGTCGATTGTCCCGTCGGAGTCACAGGTAATATCCAGCAGCACAGCGCGACGCTGCGGCATCTTGTTCAGACCTTCCAGCGGCATAACCGGGAAGAGCTGATCGATACCCCAGGCATCCGGCATCGACTGAAACAGAGAGAAGTTAACGTAGATTTTATCTGCCATACGCTCCTGCAGCTCATCGATAATCGGGCGGTGTGCACGATTGCTCGGATCCAGATGCTGCTGGATGTAGTGACAAATGCTCAGATAGAGCTGTTCCGCCCACGCGCGCTGTCCCAGATCGTAGGTGCCGGATGAGTAACCGGTGTGGATATCAAACAGATCCATCTGGCTGTCATGCAGCCATTCACGCAGCGAACGGCGCACATTGGGCTCATGCATCTCCTGCCAGGTATCCCACAGGCTCTGAATCGGGCGCGGTGCATCCGTATCAGGTGCGACCGGCGTGCTGAATTCGTTACGCTCTACGCCGATGATGTTAGAGACCAGCACGGTATGGTGTGCCGTTACGGCGCGGCCTGACTCAGTGATCACCGTCGGATGTTCAAGACCATGCTCTTCGCAGGCGTCGCCAATCGCCCAGATAACATTATTGGCATACTCATTCAGGCCATAGTTTACCGAGCAGTCAGACTGGGAGCGGGTGCCTTCATAGTCCACCCCCAGGCCGCCGCCGACGTCAAAGCATTTGATATTTACGCCAAGCTTTGCCAGCTCAACATAGAAGCGGGCAGATTCGCGTACGCCAGTCGCGATATCGCGGATATTCGCCATCTGCGAGCCGAGATGGAAGTGCAGCAGCTGCAGGCTGTCAAGCCGGCCAGCTTTGCGCATGATATCCACCAGCTGCAGCACCTGAGATGCCGCCAGGCCAAACTTCGATTTCTCACCACCGCTCGACTGCCACTTACCCGAGCCCTGCGAGGCCAGGCGCGCGCGGATGCCGAGACGCGGTACCACATTCAGACGCTCCGCCTCTTCCAGTACCAGACGGACCTCGGTCATTTTTTCCAGCACCAGGTAGACTTTATGGCCGAGCTTTTCACCGATCAGCGCCAGCCGGATATATTCACGATCTTTATAGCCATTACAGACGATAACGGTGCGCGTTTTGCCCGCGTGCGCCAGTACCGCCATCAGCTCTGCTTTTGAGCCCGCTTCAAGGCCCAGCGGTTCACCCGAGTTAACCAGCGATTCAATGACGCGCTTGTGCTGATTAACCTTGATCGGATAAACCAGGAAGTAGTCGCCTTTATAACCATAGGATTCGCGTGCGCGCTTGAACGCCGCGTTGATGGAGCGCAGGCGATGCTGCAGGATCTGCGGAAAACAGAACAGCGCCGGCAGACGCTGACCGTCAGCCTCCCGCTCTTTGACCAGCTTCGCCAGGTCAACCCGCACCTCAGGCCGATCGGGATCCGGACATACGCTGATATGGCCCAGCTCGTTTACGTCGTAATAGTTGTTGCCCCACCAGGCGATGTTATAGGTGCGCAGCATACGGCTCGCTTCCTGATCGCTTATCGCCACCTCCTGCATTGAGCGGAGGACACCCTGTTCGCCAGCTGACGAACCCTTGATATTCTTCATGTCGTCAGACATCGCGAACCTCAGTTTTCTGTTGAAATAGTAGAGAGTTATCAGGTACTGCTGGTGCGTTTGCGGCTAAAAACTTATTCATGCTGCGTGTCCCGCCTCATCAGGTTACCCCGGGTGTTACTGCCAGTAAGTGTAAAACATCGTGCTGCAGTCAGTGGAAATCCAATCGGATTTGGCACGGCTGCGGGTATAAATCACGCGCGTGTGCTGGTGTCTGATTTCAGCCGCAGTTTAATGGCTATGCATGTCGTCATGATTGCGCGGCGGCAAACATCGACAGAAAGAACAGGAAGAGTGAACAGCAGAAAGAGAGGCCAGCGCGCAAAATATGCGCTGTGAACCAGAGAGCAGATGGGAACGGTTCATTACTTTACTCACCTCCAGCGCCTGCGGGCAGCATGCGGAAACGGAGCGGAAAAAAATCAGACACGGTATCTGATCGTGCAACGCCTGACGGCGTCCTGGCATCAATAGCGGCGTTTTATACCGCCAGCCGGGTAAAATTGCAAAATCTTTGTCCCCGCCCTGCGCGCGCTGTCAGCAAAAGCTTCCAGTAAGCCGCTTTTTGAAACAAACCGAATCAGAAAAAGCTCTGGTAAAATGCACATCGGGTAACCTAAAATAGCCGTCCAGATGGTTTTCCATCTAAACTGAATAAGTTCCAGGCGGTGTGAGCCTGGCGTGCTGACACTCCCTGCTGCTCGTGGCTTTGCCTGAAGGGGCGCTAAGCAGGTTTTTCACTGGCGCTATGCAGTCGAATTCAACCCATTTCTAAGGTAAAGAACAGAATGGCTAAACACCTTTTTACATCTGAGTCCGTATCAGAAGGACATCCTGATAAGATCGCTGACCAAATTTCCGATGCCGTGCTGGATGCCATCCTCGAACAGGATCCGAAAGCGCGCGTGGCCTGCGAAACTTACGTCAAAACCGGTATGGTACTGGTAGGCGGTGAAATCACCACCAGCGCCTGGGTCGATATTGAAGAGATCACCCGCAATACCGTACGTGAGATCGGCTATGTTCATTCTGATATGGGCTTTGATGCCAACTCCTGCGCCGTACTGAGCGCCATTGGCAAGCAGTCACCTGATATTAATCAGGGCGTAGATCGTACCGATCCGCTGGAGCAGGGTGCGGGCGATCAGGGTCTGATGTTTGGTTACGCAACTAACGAAACAGATGTGCTTATGCCTGCGCCGGTTACCTATGCGCACCGTCTGGTGCAGCGTCAGGCTGAAGTGCGTAAAAATGGCACGCTGTCCTGGCTGCGCCCGGACGCCAAAAGCCAGATCACCTTCCAGTATGATGGTGGCAAGATTGTTGGCATCGACGCTGTCGTGCTCTCAACCCAGCATTCAGAAGAGGTTTCTCAGGCCGATCTGCGTGAAGCGGTGATGGAAGAGATCATTAAGCCGGTGCTGCCTGCTGAGTGGATCAACGCCAGCACTAAATACCATATCAATCCGACCGGTCGCTTTGTTATTGGCGGCCCGATGGGTGACTGTGGCCTGACCGGCCGTAAAATCATCGTTGATACCTACGGCGGCATGGCTCGTCACGGTGGCGGTGCTTTCTCCGGTAAAGATCCATCAAAAGTTGACCGCTCTGCAGCCTACGCCGCGCGCTATGTGGCAAAAAACATTGTTGCTGCCGGCCTGGCCGATCGCTGCGAGATTCAGGTTTCCTACGCTATCGGCGTGGCAGAGCCAACGTCGATCATGGTAGAAACCTTTGGCACTGAGAAAGTACCGACCGAACAGCTGACGCTGCTGGTTCGTGAATTCTTTGACCTGCGCCCTTACGGTCTGATTCAGATGATGGATCTGCTGAAACCTATCTATAAAGAGACCGCCGCCTACGGTCACTTTGGCCGCGAACACTTCCCGTGGGAGCAGACGGATAAAGCCGCCCTGCTGCGCGAAGCCGCTGGCCTGTAAGCGCAGAGTATTCTGTTTAATAGCCCGCTCTGTGCGGGCTTTTTTATGCCTGAACGTACCCCACCGCTCTGATTTCGTAACTCATCCGGACCAGGGGTGGGTCATGTGTAACCACAGGGGCGGCATTTATGCCGCCCTGGTTACGTACATCATCTGAACCAGGGGCGCATTAATGCGCCCCCTGGGTGCCGTGCCGTTAATCGCCCTGCGTGCTCCCTGCCGGGTGAAATCCTGCGGCATAGCTGGCTTCAGGCTTTCCCGGGCATAAAATTTTTCACTGGCTACACTCTTATCACCGCTGTGATAACAAAGTGTTAACGATTACATTCTAAAACTCTTTTTTAATCTGTAATTTAGAGATTTTTCAGCGTAGTCATCACTCTGAAAATGCGTTATTTTCAGCGTCGTCTGATAGGCAATATTTAAAGCGATGTCAGAAACTTGAAGGGTGCTATACCTTACTGGCGAAGAGACTGTTCCGGGCAAAAAATGCTGGATTACAGGGTTTCGGCGTGTGTAAGCGGTTACATTCGTGTGATCGCGCTCACTTTTTATCGTGTACAGGTCTCTTAGCATTAATAAAAAACAAGACAAATAACTTTCGGAGGCTTTATGCCTGGTAATACTCACAAAAGCAGAACCTCAAACAAGGCGATGACCCTGTTTGTCTGCTTTCTGGCGGCGTTAGCCGGCCTGCTGTTCGGGCTGGATATCGGTGTCATCGCAGGTGCCCTGCCCTTTATCGCTAAAGATTTCAACGTTACTGCTCACCAGCAGGAGTGGATTGTCAGCTCGATGATGTTTGGCGCGGCGGTCGGTGCAATCGGCAGCGGCTGGATGTCATCACACCTGGGTCGTAAAAAGAGCCTGATGGCCGGCTCTGTGCTGTTTGTTATCGGTTCGCTGTGGTCAGCTATGGCGCCAAACCCGGAGATGCTGATTGCTGCCCGCGTAGTACTGGGCCTGGCAGTTGGCGTGGCTTCTTATACTGCCCCGCTCTATCTCTCTGAAATTGCACCAGAGAAAATCCGCGGCAGTATGATTTCGCTCTATCAGCTGATGATCACCATCGGTATTCTGGGCGCCTACCTCTCTGATACCGCGTTCAGCGCATCCGGAGAGTGGCGCTGGATGCTGGGCGTGATCACTATCCCTGCGATTCTGCTGCTGGTTGGCGTCTTCTTCCTGCCAAACAGCCCGCGCTGGCTGGCTGCGAAAGGTAACTTCCGCGATGCGCAGCGCGTGCTGGATCGCCTGCGCGACACCAGCGAACAGGCAAAACGTGAGCTGGATGAGATCCGTGAGAGCCTGAAAGTAAAACAGTCTGGCTGGCAGCTGTTTCAGGGCAACAGCAACTTCCGTCGTGCGGTGTTCCTCGGCGTGCTGCTGCAGGTGATGCAGCAGTTCACCGGCATGAACGTCATTATGTATTACGCGCCGAAAATTTTTGAAATTGCCGGCTTCGCCAACACCACGCAGCAGATGTGGGGTACGGTGATTGTTGGTCTGGTCAACGTTCTGGCGACCTTTATCGCTATCGGTCTGGTCGATCGCTGGGGCCGTAAACCGACGCTGGTGCTGGGCTTTATGGTTATGGCGGCCGGTATGGGCGTTCTCGGCACCATGCTGCACCTGGGCATCCACTCTCAGGGCGCACAGTACTTCGCCGTGGCGATGCTGCTGATGTTTATCATCGGCTTTGCCATGTCAGCCGGCCCGCTGATCTGGGTGCTTTGCTCTGAAATTCAGCCGCTGAAAGGGCGCGATTTCGGGATTACCGTCTCGACCACCACGAACTGGATCGCCAACATGATCGTGGGCGCTACCTTCCTGACCATGCTGAACACGCTGGGCAACGCGCCGACCTTCTGGGTCTATGCCGGCCTGAACCTGCTCTTCATTGTGCTGACGCTGGTGCTGATCCCGGAGACCAAAAACGTCTCGCTGGAGCACATTGAGCGTAACCTGATGGCAGGTAAAAAACTGCGCGACATCGGTCAGCAGTAATGTTTTACTGAGTGACAAGGGCTGCCTGCGGGCGGCCCTTTTTTATGGGCGCGACTGCCCGCTGCCGCGCCAGCGCAGCGTATGGTATGCTGCCCGCCATGAAAACGACCCGCGTACCTGTCGCCTGTCAGCAGGCGGTCATGCGATCGCTGCGGCACTTTTTGCAGCTCGCCGCACAGCGCCTTGAATGCACCTTTGATGAACCCGCACTGCTCTACCAGCAGCGCGGCACTGCCGCAGGTACCGCCTGGCTGGAGAAGTGGGAGATCCGGCTGAATCCGGTGCTGCTGCAGGAGAATCTGCAGGCGTTCACCGACGAAGTGGTGCCGCATGAACTGGCGCACCTGCTGGTGTGGAAGCGCTTCGGGCGCGTTGCGCCGCACGGCAAAGAGTGGAAGTGGATGATGGAGACGGTGCTCGGCGTGCCGGCACGCCGTACTCATCAGTTTGCCCTGAACTCGGTGCGCACCAACACCTTCACCTATCGCTGCAGCTGTCAGCAGCATCAGCTGACCGTGCGCCGGCATAATCGCGTGCTGCGCGGAGAAAGTGAATATCGCTGCGTTCGCTGTGGTTCACTGCTGCAGCCCGGCGAATTCAGCAGCATATAGCGCGCTAATCCCATTTCCCCGCTCCGGTCATTCTGCTACCCTGCCGCCCTTTTTTGGGTATCGGGTAAATTTCTGGAATATGTCTCGCAAAACGCTGTTACTTCTTCCTCTGCTGCTGGCACCGCTTAGCGCGTACAGCCTCAGCTTCTCTTCGTTTCATCAGAATAATTTTCGCCAGGCAAAAGTGGTTGCATCGCAAATCAACGCGGATGCGCCCGATTTCTACTGCGGCTGCACGATCAGCTGGCAGGGAAAAAAAGGCGTGCCCGATCTTAAAAGCTGCGGCTATAGCGTACGAAAAAATGCCAACCGCGCCGGGCGCATTGAATGGGAACATGTGGTTCCGGCGTGGGAATTTGGCCATCAGCGCCAGTGCTGGCAGGAGGGAGGGCGAAAAAACTGCGCCAAAGATCCGGTCTATCGCCGTATAGAGAGCGATCTGCATAATCTTCAGCCCGCTATCGGCGAGGTTAACGGCGATCGAAACAATTTCCAGTACAGCCAGTGGAACGGCGGCGAGCAGCCTTACGGGCAGTGCGCGATGAAAGTGGACTTCAAACAGAAGCTGGCTGAACCGCCGGCCCGCGCGCGCGGCGCCATTGCACGCACCTACTTTTACATGCGCGATCGCTATCAGCTGCGCCTCTCCCGCCAGCAGACTCAGCTGTTCAGCGCCTGGGATAAGCTCTATCCGGTCAGCGTCTGGGAGTGCGAGCGCGACAGCCGTATTGCTCAGGTGCAGGGAAATCACAACCCGTATGTACAGCGCGCTTGCCAGCGCTAAAAGCGCTACCCTAAACTAGCTTATTATTTTTGCGCCGCATCACGGGATGCGGCAATAACGCTGGCAGGAACCGCATGCGTATACCCCGCATTTATCACCCCGAACCGCTCTCTGTTGACAGTGAAATCTTTCTTGAAGATGACGCGGCTAACCACGTTGGCCGCGTGCTGCGCATGGGCGCCGGGCAGATGCTTGAACTGTTTGATGGCACTAATCTGACTTTTAACGCCGAAATCACCCAGGCGGATAAAAAGCGTGTAAAAGTAAGGGTTCTTAGCGGTCAGCCTGATGACCGGGAATCCCCCTTGCATTTACATCTGGGTCAGGTGATGTCGCGTGGTGAAAAAATGGAATTCACCATCCAGAAATCGATAGAGCTGGGCGTAAACGTGATTACGCCCTTGTTTTCTGAGCGCTGCGGCGTGAAGCTGGATGCAGAAAGGCTGGCAAAGAAGATCCAGCAGTGGCAGAAGATTGCTATCGCCGCCTGCGAGCAGTGTGGCCGCAACCGCGTACCGCTGATTCGTGACGCGATGACGCTGGAAGCCTGGTGTGCCGAAGCTGATGAGGGCATCAGGCTGAATCTTCATCCACGCGCCAGCCACAGCATCAACACCCTGCCGCAACCGGTTGAGCGGGTGCGGCTGCTGATTGGCCCTGAAGGGGGATTATCTGCTGAGGAGATCGCCATGACGGCGCAGCAGGGCTTTACGGATATATTACTGGGGCCGCGCGTGCTGCGCACGGAAACCACTGCCCTCACCGCTATAACGGCACTTCAGGTGAGGTTTGGCGATCTCGGTTAAGGGATAATTCGGGCCGTAAAAGAGACGCAGACTACTACACAGCACGACGCTTTCGCATAGAAGGACGTCGCTGATATCCCCTCTGAGGAGAGAATAATGATTAAGCTTGGCATTGTGATGGACCCGATTTCGTCTATCAATATTAAAAAAGACACCAGCTTCGCCATGTTGCTGGAGGCACAGCGTCGTGGCTACGAAATTCATTACATGGAGATGGGCGACCTCTCTCTGCGCGGCGGCGTGACCTACGCCCGTACGCGTCTGCTGAGCGTGGAGCAGAATGCTTCGCAGTGGTATGAGTTTGGCAGCGAGCAGACTATCCCGCTGGCCGATCTCAACGTTGTGCTGATGCGTAAAGATCCACCTTTTGACACCGAGTTTATTTACGCGACCTATCTGCTGGAGCGGGCTGAGGAGCAGGGTACGCTGATTGTGAACAAACCGCAGAGCCTGCGCGATTGTAACGAAAAGCTCTATACTGCATGGTTTGCAGATCTGACGCCGGATACGCTGGTCACGCGTAATAAAGAGCAGCTGCGCGCTTTCTGGCAGGAACATGGTGATGTCATTCTGAAGCCGCTTGACGGTATGGGTGGCGCATCCATTTTCCGCGTTAAGCAGGATGACGCAAACTTCGGCGTGATCACAGAAACCCTGACCAACCATGGCCAGTTCTTCTGCATGGCGCAAAATTATCTGCCGGCGATTAAAGAGGGCGATAAGCGCGTCCTGGTCGTCGATGGCGAGCCGGTGCCTTACTGCCTGGCGCGTATTCCACAGGGCGGCGAAACGCGCGGCAATCTTGCAGCCGGTGGTCGCGGCGAAGCGCGCCCGCTTTCTGACAGCGACTGGGAAATTGCACGGCGTGTCGGTCCCACGCTGAAAGCGAAGGGGCTGATTTTTGTTGGCCTGGATATCATCGGTGATAAACTTACTGAAGTGAATGTCACCAGCCCAACCTGCGTACGGGAAATTGAAGCGGCGTTCCCGATTTCAGTTACCGGAATGCTGATGGACGCGATCGAAAAACGTCTGGGCTGAGGACGCAGCCGGAGTGCAAACTCCCTAACCCCTTTGATACCGGCGCTGCCGCACTGGCGCCGGTTCTCTTCGGTAAATGAGTGACAATGAATTTACAGCATCATTTTTTGATAGCGATGCCCTCTCTGCAGGATCCTCTGTTCAAACGCTCTGTTGTCTATATCTGCGAGCATAATGAAGAGGGTGCGATGGGTTTGATTATTAATAAACCGATGGAGAACCTGACGGTAGAGGGTATTCTGAAGAAGCTAAAAATCACTCCGTCAGAGCGCGATCCGTCGATTAAGCTCGATAAACCGGTGTTTGCCGGCGGTCCGCTGGCGGAAGATCGCGGTTTTATTCTGCACTCTGCGCAGCATACTTATGCCTCCAGTATTCGCATCTCAGACAACACCGTGATTACTACCTCGCGCGATGTGCTGGAAGCGATCGGCACTGCTCAGCAGCCGGAGAATGTGCTGGTCGCACTCGGCTACTGCGCCTGGGAAAAAGATCAGCTGGAGAACGAGCTGCTGGAGAACGCCTGGCTTACGACCCCGGCCGACACGCAAATTTTGTTCCAGACGCCGATTGCCGGACGCTGGCGCGAAGCCGCCCGCAGCATGGGTGTCGATATTCATAACATGACCAGCGATGCGGGACACGCCTGATGCAGAATGCAACGCTGCTCGGCTTTGATTTTGGCACCAAAAGCATCGGTGTTGCCGTGGGTCAGCAGCTCACCGGCACCGCACGCCCGCTGACAGCGCTGAAAGCTCAGGAAGGCACGCCAGACTGGAACCTGATTGAGAAACTGCTGAAGGAGTGGCAGCCTGACTACGTGGTGGTCGGCCTGCCGCTGAATATGGACGGCACCGAACAGCCGCTGACTGCACGCGCACGCAAATTTGCCAATCGCCTGCACGGCCGCTTTGGCGTACGCGTTGAGCTGCAGGATGAGCGCCTGAGTACCGTTGAGGCGCGCGCCGATCTCTTTAAGCGCGGCGGCTTTCGTGCACTGCAGAAAGGACAGGTAGACTCACAGTCGGCCGTGATTATTTTGCAGGACTGGTTCGAAACCCACTGACGCTGCAAGCAGCGTAAACGCGATAAAGCGCACTCCGGTCAGCAGGTGTAGCCGATGCCGGGAGCTGACCGGGCGCACAGCTGTAGCATCAGTGCTGCTTCAGCTCCGCTATCCGCTTGCCTGGTCAATAATGCCCTCCGCGCGGCGTGCCTGTTCACTTTGCGCAAAGGTCTGCATGCCATGCTGCGCACCGGTCTGCAGCACGCCCGGCAGCTGATGTCCTTTGCCTTCACGGATCAGGCTGGCTACCGCAGGCGTGGCGATCAGCACCTCATACAGCGCAACACGTCCGCCCGCTTTCGCCGCCACCAGCCGCTGCGCCACTACCGCTTTCAGGCTGCCCGCCAGCTGCGTGCGCACCAGGTTTTTCTCTTCGGCCGGAAAGACATCAACCAGACGATCAACCGCCTGCGCCGCGCTGCGGGTATGCAGCGTAGCGAGCACCAGATGCCCGGTCTCAGCGGCGGTCAGGGCTAAACGGATCGTCTCACTGTCGCGCAGTTCACCCAGCAGAATAACGTCGGGATCTTCACGCAGCGCCGCTTTCAGCCCGTGCTGAAAAGAGAGGCAGTGCGTCCCCACTTCACGCTGCTGAATCAGCGAACGCTGACTCCGGTGCACAAACTCGATCGGATCCTCCAGAGTGATGATATGCCGCGCCTGCTGCTGGTTCAGCGCCTGTACCAGTGCAGCCAGCGTCGTCGACTTGCCGCTGCCGGTTGCACCGCTAATCAGAACCAGTCCCTCCTGCAGCTGCAGGAGCTGCTGCACGGCAGGCGGCAGGCGCAGCTGCGCCAGCGGCGGGATCGTCTGCGCAATCAGCCGCAGCGCCAGTGATAATCCGTGCCGCTGGGTGAAAAGATTGGCACGCAGCCGTACGCCGCTGCTGAGCGTCAGGGCAAAGTCCGCCTGTCCGGTGACGTCAAGCTCCGACTGCTGCGCAGCGCTGAGAAACCGCGTAGCAAACCTCTCCAGCCACGCAGATGGCAGCGGCAGCTGCTGCGGCACCGGCTCCAGCACGCCCTGCCGCCGCCAGTGCGGTAAATGTCCGCTGCACAGGTGCAGATCGGCGGCGTTATGCTTTACACTAAGGGCCACAATTTCATCTAAATCCATTTATTTCTCCTGACTATGACTTCCATTGAGCACAACTTACATCAGGTACGCGAGCGTATCGCTGCCGCTGCCGTGCGTTGCGGCCGGGCGCCAGAAGAGATTACGTTGCTTGCAGTAAGCAAAACCAAACCTGCGAGCGCTGTCGCAGAAGCGGTTGCCGCCGGGCAGCGCGCGTTTGGCGAAAACTACGTGCAGGAAGGGGTGGAAAAGATTGCGGCGCTGATGACGGAAGGCGATCTGCAGTGGCACTTTATCGGTCCGCTGCAATCCAATAAAAGCCGTCTGGTCGCCGAACATTTTGCCTGGTGTCATACCGTTGATCGCCTGCGTATTGCGCAGCGGCTTAACGACCAGCGTCCGGCGCACCTGCCGCCGCTGAACGTGTTAATTCAGGTAAATATCAGTGACGAAAACAGTAAATCTGGCATCATGCTGGAGGCTGTTCCGGCGCTGGCCGCGGCTATCGCCGCCCTGCCCCGCCTGAGCCTGCGCGGCCTGATGGCGATTCCGGCTCCCGAGCAGGATTATGCACGCCAGCTGGCCGTCTGCCAGCAAATGGCCAGTGCGTTTCATGCGCTGCAGCGCGACTATCCCGCCATTGATACGCTTTCACTGGGCATGAGCGACGATATGGAAGCGGCAATCGCGGCCGGCAGCACTATGGTAAGAATTGGCACCGCCCTGTTTGGCGCGCGGGATTATGCGCGACCTTCACAACAATAACTGAGGAACTCCATGTTAACACTGACGTTTTTAGTCAAAACGCTGATCGATCTCTACGTCATGGTACTGCTGCTGCGTATCTGGATGCAGTGGTCACGCTGCGACTTCTACAATCCGCTGGCGCAGTTTGTGGTGAAGATTACGCAGCCGGTGATCAAACCGCTGCGTCGCGTGCTGCCCGCTATCGGCCCCATCGATACCGCCTCGCTGCTGCTGGCGTTTGTGCTGACCACGCTGAAGTATCCGATTCTGCTGCTGATTCAGGTCGGCGCTTTCTCGGTTGATCCCACCAATCTGCTGGTAGGACTGCTGTCGCTGCTGAAGTCAGCCGGTAATCTGGTGTTCTGGGTCATTATTATCCGCTCGCTGATGAGCTGGATCAGTCAGGGACGCGGGCCGCTGGATCACGTGCTGATACAGCTTACCGAACCGCTGATGGCACCTATTCGCCGTATGCTGCCCGCTATGGGCGGTATCGACTTCTCCGCCATGATTGTCATTCTGGTGCTCTATGCGCTGAATTTCCTTGGCATGGACCTGTTCCCGGGTCTCTGGTATCTGCTGTAATTTGTTAATCTGGAACTGTTATGCAAAAAGTTGTTCTCGCAACCGGTAATCCGGGCAAAGTTCGCGAACTGGCCGATCTGCTCGCTGATTTCGGGCTGGATATCGTGGCGCAAACGGAGCTTGGCGTGGAGTCAGCCGAAGAGACCGGTCTGACCTTCATTGAAAATGCGCTGCTTAAAGCGCGTCACGCGGCGCAGATAACCGGCCTGCCGGCTATCGCGGATGATTCCGGTCTGGCGGTAGATGCGCTGGGCGGCGCGCCCGGCATCTACTCCGCACGCTATGCTGGCGCAGAAGCCAGCGACCAGCAAAATCTGGAGAAGCTGCTGCTGGCGCTGGAAAATGTGCCGGATGGCGCGCGTCAGGCGCAGTTTCACTGTGTGCTGGTCTATGTGCGGCACGCCGCTGACCCGGTACCGCTGGTGTTTCACGGCAGCTGGGCGGGCGAAATTACCCGTACGGCGGCTGGTGAAGGCGGCTTTGGCTACGATCCCATCTTCTTTGTACCGGAAGCGGGTAAAACCGCCGCTGAACTGAGCAAAGAGGATAAGCGTGCCCTCTCCCACCGGGGTAAAGCGTTAACGCTGCTGCTGGACGCGATGCGCAATGGCTGAGTTACCACCGCTGAGCCTCTACATCCATATTCCGTGGTGCGTACAGAAGTGCCCCTACTGCGACTTCAACTCACACGCGCTGAAAGGGGAAGTCCCGCATCTGGAGTATGTGCAGCACCTGCTGCAGGATCTTGAGCAGGACCTGCCTCTGACCGCCGGACGCGAGGTACGCACCATCTTTATTGGCGGCGGCACGCCAAGCCTGCTGAGCAGCCACGCGATGCAGACGCTGATGGATGGCGTACGGGCGCGCCTGCCGCTGGCGGCTGATGCGGAGATCACCATGGAAGCGAATCCCGGCACGGTGGAAGCCGATCGCTTCAGCGGCTATCAGGCTGCGGGGATCAATCGCATTTCCATCGGCGTGCAGAGTTTTAGTCCGCAGAAGCTGGAGCGGCTGGGGCGTATTCATGGACCGCAGGAGGCGAAACGCGCCGCTGAACTGGCCGCCGCGCTCGGGCTGCGCAGTTTTAATCTGGATCTGATGCATGGCCTGCCTGACCAGTCGCTGGAAGAGGCGCTGGACGATCTCCGTCAGGCAATTGCGCTTAACCCGCCGCATCTCTCCTGGTATCAGCTAACCATTGAGCCGAACACGCTGTTTGGTTCCCGACCACCGCAGCTGCCGGATGATGATGCGCTGTGGGATATTTACGAGCAGGGGCACCAGCTGCTGACGGCTGCCGGCTATCAGCAGTATGAAACCTCAGCCTACGCGAAGCCGGGCTATCGTTGTGAGCATAATCTCAACTACTGGCGCTTCGGTGATTATCTCGGTATCGGCTGCGGAGCGCACGGTAAGCTGACGCAGGCGGATGGCCGCATTGTGCGGACGGTCAAAACCCGTCATCCGCGCGGCTTTATGAAGGGCAACTATCTTGATAAGCAACATGAAGTGGCGGACGAAGATAAGCCGTTTGAGTTCTTTATGAACCGGTTCCGCCTGCTGGAAGCGGCGCCGCGCGTGGAGTTTCAGCGTTATACCGGGCTGGATGAACAGACGATCCGCCCGCAGATGGAGCAGGCTATCGCCGCAGGCTATGTTACTGAGAGCGCCAGCGAGTGGCAGATCACCGAGAAAGGCAAACTGTTCCTGAATTCGTTGCTGGAACTGTTTATGTAATCAGAGCGGCCCGGTGGCCGCTCTTTTTTTGCTAGTTAATACTCTTCACCAGCGTTTTACGCTGGTTTTCCAGCGCGATGACCCGGTTGCAGACCTCATGGCCAAAGTTCTGGAAATCGCGCTCCTGGTTGTTCCATTCAGTCTGAATCGACTGCTGCAGACCACCCAGATTGCCCATCAGCGCCTGCAGCGGATTACTGCCGCTGGTCGCCTGCTGCGTGCCCATCTCATTCAGGCTATCCTGCAGTACGCCGCCCAGCGTGCTCTGTACCAGCTTCTGTCCGTCAGCGCGCACCTGGTTTATTGCCTGGTGGTGGAACGTCAGGCCATCCTGGCGCTGCTCAATGATGCGATTCATCTGCTGCTTCAGCTGGCTATCCAGCGTGGTCAGGCGGTTGCGCACATTGCTGTCGCTGCCCAGTTTCTCAACGATCACTTTATCCAGTGCGGCGCGCCCGCGTTCAAGGCGCGTTTTTGCGCCGTTGCTGACCCACGGCAAATCGCGACGCAGCGCGCTCTGGTAATCAATCGCCTGCTGACGTGCCGCGTTATCAACGGTAACCGTTTTGCCGTTAAAGGTGACATCACCCTGTGGGGTCATCGTGAGATTGCCGTTGCTGCCGACAACCTGAACGCTTTGTGGGGTGATCACCACATCATCCTGCGGATTAACGCTGCACTGGTAGTCAGCGTGTGCCTGCGCTGCCGTCAGCAGTAGCGCGGCGAACAGAGCCTTACGAATCATGAGATCTCCTGAATGTGCTGTGCGGGGTGGGTATTGTGCGGCCAATGGCGCGGGCGCCATGAATGGCGCTGCGGCAAATTACATCGCAGGGGGCGCATTAATGCGCCCCTGGCGCAGTGCAGTACAGGGCGCGCAGAAATGCGCACCTGGCGCAGTGCAGTACAGGGCGCGCAGAAATGCGCACCCGAATGTCGCACTACAACTTAGTCCCACCAGACGTCGAAGAGTTCCGTTATCTGGATATCAGACAATTCACGCCCTTCCAGCCACTTGCGCACCAGTTCACGATGCTCATCGGTGCACTTTCCGGTCTGCTGCATGCAGACCAGGCCTTCCCATACCAGATAACCACTGCCGTCATAAGCCAGACCGTTTGGATCGATCACCTCAGTGATAAACTGATCCAGCGTGGCATCAATCTGCTCTTCGGTGGTTCCCTCGGCAAAACGCCATGCTACGGAGAAACCCAGCTCCTGAAACTCATCAATATGCAGTTTCTTACGTAAACGACGACTGCGCTGTACGGCCATTATTTTACCCTCTCAAACATCAGATCCCACACGCCATGGCCCAGTCGCTGCCCGCGCTGCTCAAATTTAGTCAATGGACGCGTCTCAGGACGCGGCACGTAATCCTGGGTGGCTGACTGATTAACGTAACCCGCTACGCTGTTCATCACCTCCAGCATATGGGTCGCGTAATCTTCCCAGTCGGTGGCCATATGAAACACGCCGCCAAGCTTCAGCTTGCGATGCACCAGTTCAGCAAACGGCGCCTGCACGATACGGCGTTTATTGTGACGCGCTTTGTGCCACGGATCCGGGAAGAAAAGCTGCACCATGCGCAGAGAGTTATCCGGGATCATATGCTCCAGCACTTCTACCGCGTCATGGCACATGACCCGCAGATTCTCTACGCCCGCTTCCTTCGCAGATGCCAGGCAGGCACCTACGCCCGGCGCATGCACTTCAATGCCCAGGAAGTTCTGCTGCGGATTATTTTGCGCCATGGTGACCAGCGAGGCGCCCATACCAAAACCGATCTCCAGCACCAGCGGTGCGTCGCGCCCGAACAGCGCGGTCATGTCCAGCGGCGCGGGCTGATACTCAACGCCCATCACCGGCCAGTATTGATCCAGCGCGAGCTGTTGGCCTTTCGTTAACCGCCCCTGGCGGCGTACGAAGCTGCGGATACGGCGCAGCGGCCGCCCGTTTTCATCAAATTCCGGAGTGATGACGTCATTTATCATGTTGAAGCCTGCTGGTTAGCCTGTTCGGGGAAACGGGCATTATGCAAAGTTAAAGGTCAGAAGCAAGCCTTTGCAATCTTCCGGTTTACACCCCTGACGCTCTGTGCTGCAATTCCTGCCTGATTGTAGAGTAAACACGGAAAATTTCCTTCATATGATGCAGGCGTCGCAATTCGCGCAACAGGTGCTGAAGTGGTATGACCGCTTTGGCCGTAAAACGCTGCCGTGGCAGCTGGAAAAGACGCCCTACAAAGTGTGGCTTTCAGAGGTCATGCTGCAGCAGACGCAGGTTGCCACGGTTATTCCCTATTTTGAACGTTTTATGGCGCGCTTCCCCACCGTGCGCGATCTTGCTGCCGCGCCGCTGGATGAAGTGCTGCATCTCTGGACCGGCCTCGGCTACTATGCGCGGGCGCGCAACCTGCATAAAGCGGCTAAACAGGTCGTGGATCAGCACGGCGGTGAGTTCCCGCCGGACTTCACGGCAATTGCTGCTCTGCCGGGCGTGGGTCGCTCGACCGCCGGGGCGATCCTTTCACTGTCGCTTGGCCTGCATTTTCCGATTCTGGATGGCAACGTCAAACGCGTGCTGGCGCGCTGCTACGCAATCGGTGGCTGGCCTGGCAAAAAAGAGGTCGAAAAGCAGCTGTGGCAGATTAGCGAAGCAGTGACGCCAGCGCAGGGCGTCAGCCAGTTTAATCAGGCGATGATGGATCTCGGAGCGCTGGTCTGCACCCGTTCACGGCCAAAGTGTGAAATCTGCCCGCTTAATAGCGGCTGTGAAGCGTATGCCAGCCAGAGCTGGGCTGACTATCCGGGCAAAAAGCCCAAAGTCACTCTGCCGGTACGCAGCGGCTGGTTTTTGCTGATGCAGGATGGCGATAATGTCTGGCTGGCGCAGCGTCCGCCCACGGGACTGTGGGGCGGCCTTTACTGCTTTCCGCAGTTTAGCAGCGAGGATGCACTGCGGGAGTGGCTGACACAGCACGGTATTAGCGGCAATCTGCAGCAGCTGACGGCATTTCGCCACACCTTTAGCCATTTCCATCTGGATATTGTGCCGATGTGGCTGGCAGAGCCATCCGCCGGGTCGCTGATGGATGAAGCGGGCGGTCTCTGGTATAACTTAGCGCAACCACCGTCAGTGGGCCTTGCTGCCCCGGTAGAGCGTTTACTGCATGAATTACGCCATCCGCAGCAGCTGTCACTGTCATCGCGCGCGATCGAAGAGGAAGAGTAATGAGCCGCACCATTTTTTGTACCTATCTGCAACGTGACGCTGAAGGCCAGGACTTTCAGCTCTATCCCGGCGAGCTGGGCAAGCGCATCTATAATGAGATTTCTAAAGAAGCCTGGCAGCAGTGGATGTCGAAACAGACCATGTTGATCAACGAGAAAAAGCTCAACATGATGAATCCGGAAGATCGCAAAGTGCTGGAAAAGGAGATGGTCAATTTCCTGTTTGAAGGCAAAGATGTGCATATCGAAGGTTTTACCCCGCCAGAAAAATAACCGTTCCGGGCCTTCCTTTGAGGCCCGCTTTTTTGAGTCAGGCACAGATTCACGATGAATAAAAAACTGATAGCCCTGCTGGCGATCGCGCCGCTATTAATCTCCTGCTCCGGACAAAAAAAATCGCAGTATCACGAAGAGTGGGTTAAAGATACCAACGGCTTTGACATTCTGATGGGACAGTTTGCCGCCAATATTGAAAATATCTGGGGCATTAATGAAGTCCTTATCGCCGGGCCGAAAGATTATGTGAAGTACAGTGACAGCTACTACACCCGCAGTCACATCAACTTCGACAAGGGTAGTATCACCATTGAGACCATCTCCGGTACCGATCCCATGGCCAGCCTGCGCCAGGCGATCGTCACCACCCTACTGATCGGCGACGATCCGGGCAATGTCGATCTCTACTCTGACGCCAACGATATTAAGATCAGTAAAGAGCCGCTGCTGTATGGCCAGGTGCTGGATAATACCGGGCAGCCAATCCGCTGGCAGGGGCGCGCCGCCAGCTTTGCGGACTACCTGATCCAGAACAAACTGCAAAAACGCACCGCCGGGCTGCATGTGATATGGTCGGTAACCATTCCGATGGTGCCGAACCATCTCGACAAGCGTGCACATAAGTATCTGCCGATGGTGCGCAAATCTGCTGAGCAGTATGGTGTCGATGCCTCACTGATTCTGGCGATTATGCAGACCGAATCGAGCTTTAACCCCTATGCGGTCAGCCACGCTGATGCGCTGGGGCTGATGCAGGTGGTGCAGCATACTGCCGGCGTTGACGTCTTCCGCATGAAAGGTAAATGGGGCAAGCCGAGCCGCAGTTATCTGCTGGACCCGGAAAACAACATCGATGCCGGTACGGCTTATCTGTCGCTGCTGCAGAAAAGCTATCTGGGCGGCATTCAGGATCCCACTTCGCGTCGCTATGCGGTGATCACCGCGTATAACGGCGGTGCCGGCAGCGTACTGCGCGTCTTCTCCAGCGATAAAGACCGAGCATTTTCGCTGATCAACGATATGTCGCCAGCCGATGTCTACCAGACGCTGACCAGCCGCCATCCTTCTGCCGAGTCGCGTCGTTATCTCTATAAAGTTAACCAGGCGCAGCGCAGCTATCACCGCTATTAAATGCGCCGGATTGTCGCGCCCTGCCCGATCGGGTCAGGGCGCGATACGCTCAGGTCAGCATATTCGCCACCAGCTGCTTATAGCCGCTGCTCTGTTCCGCGATATAAACACCCTGCAGCTCCGGTGAAAAGCCCGGCAGCTGGTTGATGCCCGCTTCCAGCGCGAGGAAGTAGCGCTGTACCGCCCCGCCCCACACCTCGCCGGGCACGACGCACAGCACGCCCGGTGGATAAGGTAGTGCCCCTTCCGCCGCGATGCGCCCTTCCGCTTCTGCGACCGGCACCAGCTCCACTTCACCGCGGATATAAGCCTGATGCGCATCCTGCGGATTGACCGCTACCGGCGGGAAACAGTCAGCGCGGAACATCGCTTTCTGCAGATCTTTAACGGCAAAACTGACGTAGAGATCGTGCATCTCCTGACAGAGGCGGCGCAGCGTATAGCCGCGATAGCGCTCCGCATGCTTGCGATACAGGCTCGGCAGCACTTCCGCCAGCGGCGCATCTTCGCGCACCTGCTGTTCAAACTGCTCCAGCATCGCCACCAGATGCGCCATCTTCTCCGCGCTTTCTGCCGGCGTCAGCAGGAACAGAATGGAGTTGAGATCGCACTTCTCCGGCACGATGCCGTTCTCACGCAGATAGTTCGCCAGTATGGTGGCCGGAATGCCAAAGTCGCTGTACGCGCCGCTGCGTGCGTCGATGCCCGGCGTGGTAAGCAGCAGCTTGCAGGGGTCAATCTGATACTGGCCCGGCGCATAGCCGCTGAAGCCGTGCCACTCTGCGTCGGGCTCAAAGCTAAAGTAAGCCGGATCGCGGGCAATAGCGGCGCTGTCTGCCTGCTGCCACGGCGCGCCGTGTACCTGAGCAGGCAGAAACGGTTTAATCATGGTGCAGCGCTGCAGGATCGCTTTACGCGCATCAATGCCCTGTATGACGCAGTCGTGCCACAGGCTGCGTCCTGCCTCGCCCTGGTGCATACGCGCGTTGATATCCAGCGCGGCAAACAGCGGATAAAACGGGCTGGTTGAGGCGTGCAGCATAAAGGCGTTGTTCAGCCGCTTATGCGGGCAAAAGCGCTGCTGACCACGGATATGATTATCCTTTTTATGGATCTGTGAGGTCTGCGAAAAGCCCGCCAGCTGTTTGTGTACTGACTGGGTGACAAAGATCCCCGGATCGTCTTCCGTCAGGGTAAGCGTCAGCGGTGAACCCGCTGCCATCAGCGGAATAAACTGTTCATAGCCGAGCCACGCGGAGTCAAACAGAATGTAGTCGCACAGATGACCGATGCGGTCCACCACCTGACGCGCGTTGTAAACGGTGCCGTCATAGGTGCCGAGCTGGATAATCGCCAGCCGGAATGGCCGCGCCTGCCTGGCGCGTTCAGGGTTAACCTTTGCGATCTCTGCCCGCAGATAGCTTTCATCGAAACAGTGCGCGTCGATGCCGCCAATCAGGCCAAACGGATTACGTGCCGCCTCCAGGTAGACTGGCGTGGCGCCCGCCTGCAGCAGCGCGCCGTGATGGTTGGATTTATGGTTATTGCGATCGAACAGAACCAGGTCGCCGCGCGTCAGCAGCGCATTGGTGACGACTTTATTAGCGCTTGATGTTCCGTTCAGCACAAAATAGGTTTTGTCGGCGTTAAAAACGCGGGCTGCAAACTTTTGCGCATCTTTCGCCGAGCCTTCATGGATTAGCAGATCGCCCAGCCGGACATCTGCATTACACATATCAGAGCGGAACAGGTTTTCACCATAAAATTCATAAAACTGCCGCCCGGCGGGATGGCGGCGGAAAAACGCCCCGCCCTGATGGCCCGGGCAGGCGAAGGTGCTGTTCTGCATATCGACGTAGCGCGTCAGGGTATCAAAGAAAGGCGGCAGCAGTGCCGCCTCATACTGCTGCGCAGCCTGCTCCAGCGCCTGCCACTCTTCAGCTGCGCCGTTGATTTCTCCGGTCACGCCAGGCAGATCCAGCACTGCAGTATCAAACGCGTTAGCCACAAATACCGGCAGGTTAAATCCGGTCTGGCGCAGCAGCATCAGTACGCCGCTGCGCGTATCCGCCAGTGAGAGCACCACCGCGGCAACGTCAGTAAAGTCGGTCGTGTCGAACGTCACGACATCGCGGGTGGTATTCAGGCTCAGGCCCGGCGCAATTGCGACGCTGGCGGCTATTTTCAATGGGTTCATAACTCAAATCCCCGGCATAACAGGATGAGTGGGTGCCAGTGGCACAGAAAGGAACGGCGTGACCGGTGCAGGACACCCGCCGGTCGCGATAATGGCATTTTTTGCTGCCGCTCACAATCAGGGGTACTATTGGCTGCACACTTCCTATCGCCGGAGGCGGCATGTTCAAAGCATTAGTCATTGAAAATGATGCACAGGGGTATCGCACCTCCCTGCAGGATCTCTCCGAGCAACAGCTTCCCGATCGGGATGTTATCCTCGATATCAGCTACTCCACGCTGAATTACAAAGATGCGCTCGCCATCTGCAACAAAGGGCCGATCGTACGCCAGTTTCCCATGGTGCCAGGCATCGACTTTGTGGGCCGCGTGACCCATAGCCGCCATCCGGCGTGGCAGCAGAACGATCTGGCGCTGCTGACCGGCTGGGGCGTGGGTGAAAAGCACTGGGGAGGACTGGCGCAGAAAGCCAGCGTCTCCGGCGACTGGCTGGTCAGCGTGCCGGATGCGCTCAGTCCGCAGCAGACGATGGCGATAGGCACCGCCGGCTTTACCGCGATGCTCTGCGTGATGGCGCTGGAAAAACAGGGCATCACCCCGCAGCACGGCCCGGTGCTGGTAACGGGAGCCAGCGGCGGCGTAGGCAGTTTTGCGGTGAGCCTGCTGGCACGCCTGGGATATGAGGTGGTCGCCGCCAGCGGACGCGCAGCTGAGCGCGACTACCTGTGCAATACGCTGGGCGCCACAGCGGTAATCGATCGTGCTGAACTCAGCGAACCGGGTAAACCGCTGGCAAAAGAGCGCTGGGCTGCCGCCATTGATACCGTGGGCAGCCATACGCTGGCCAACGTGCTGGCAGGGATGCGGCGCGACGGCGTGGTGGCCGCGTGCGGAATGGCGCAGGGACTGGATCTGCCGGGCAGCGTGGCCCCCTTTATTCTGCGCGGCGTCACGCTGACCGGTATCGATAGCGTTATGTGTCCGCAGGCGCTGCGCCAGCAGGTGTGGCAGCGGCTGGCAGAACAGGCCGACAGCGCGCTGCTGCAGCAGATAACCCGCATCATTCCGCTCAGCGAAGCGCAGGAAGGTGCCGAACAGCTGCTGGCGGGCAACGTGCGCGGCCGGCTGATAGTGGATTGCCGTCAGGGAGTTAACGATGTCTAAGCCCGCGATTACCCTGCACTACTGCACCCAGTGCAACTGGATGCTGCGTTCAGCGTGGATGGCTCAGGAGCTGCTGCAGACGTTCAGCGACGATCTCAGCGCGGTCACGCTGCAGCCTGGTACCGGCGGCGTCTTTGAGATCAGCGTGGATGGTCAGGTTATCTGGGAGCGCAAACGCGACGGCGGTTTTCCGGATGCGGTCACGCTGAAACAGCGCGTGCGCGACTACTGCTGGCCGGATCGCTCACTGGGCCATGCCGACAAACGGCGCTAGCGCCGCTCGCCGGCAGCGGGATATCTGCCGCTGCTTACTTTTCAGGTGACTTTTGATGCCAGTAGGCGACGGCGCGGACAAAGTCCGTATCCGCGCCGCGCTGCTGCGTAAAATAGTCGCTGAGCTGCTTCACCGCATTGCCTTCTCCGGTCAGCCAGACAAAATAGTCATCGCCGGTAAAATCGATGGCAGACAGTTCTGCCGTCAGCTGCGCTGGCGTAGTGGTCGCCATACGGTTGCTGCCCAGCCAGTGGACGGTAACGCCCTCCATCTCTTCCAGATAGTCGTGTCCGATAGCGGCATCCGTAAACGCCAGCAGGTGAACGTGCTGCGCCTGCAGCTCCGCATAGCGCCGCTTAAAAGCAGGCAGCCCGGTTTCATCGCAGACATACACCTGGCAGGCGTAATCCACCGGCATAATGCAGGAGCCGCGCGGCCCGCCCATCGCGATCCGGTCGCCAGGCTTAGCCGCAGCTGCCCAGCCGCTCGCCACTCCGTCATCATGCATATAGAAATCGAGCGTCAGAGAGTCGACGCCGTTAAACGCCAGCGGCGTGTAGTCACGCGCGGCGGGACGCACGCCCTCAGGCCAGACGATGCCCTCTTCACTCAGCTGCGGCAGCGCAACATCGCAGCCCGGCCCGGAGGGAAAAAAGACTTTGATGTGATCGTCAAACGAGGGGGAATGAAAGCCTGCCAGATCGGCCCCGGTAAATACAATGCGCCAGAAGACGCCGGCAACACGGGTTTTGCTGGCTACCGTCAGATGACGAAAGCGCAGCTCATTACGCACTCGCTGCGGTGCACGACTCTTTTTCTGTGACAATTCACTTCTCCCGGCAGCGGCAGCAGCGCACTCCGCCTGTGCCGCCACGCTAAATTAATGTAAATAATTCTCATTACGTGGCGAAACGATAGCGGTGACCGCGCCGGGAAACAATGTCGAAAAATGCGGTTGCCGCATTAGCGGAGAGCGGCGGCAGGTGTCAGGCGTGCAGATCGCTGCAGCAGAGAGAAACGTTCTCACTGTTTTCATACTGAGGCAGTGCGTTATCACCCACAATTTCCTGCTGAGCACAGCGCTGCTGGTGCGGATGCAGGCCACCGGGGGGTGAAAATGGCTCAGCCATTTGCGCACCGGCCAGCGATGAAAAAACGGCAAGCGCCGCGGACAAGAACAACGGTAAAAGTCGCATGATAATTTAGGGTTTCATTTAAAGATCCGGAGCGGATCGGGAATGCAGAGAGCCATCCAGCCTGATGCTGCGCTGCCAGCACATGGCGCGGCAGGTCAGGCTTCGGAGCAGAATTTTACGCCGCTACCGGCGCAGGGTTTATAAAATTGTGCGGTTTGTCACATTTAGCCGCACAATTTGCTGATTATTCCAGTGCTACCGGAATATGAAAGGTGCCCTGCAGCAGCTGCGGCGTACTGTATTTCAAATCGAGCCTGAGCAGATCTTTACCGGGCCGGCGTGCCACGCCGAGCGCGGGCAGATGGTTGTAGTAAATCTCGGCGGTGAAGGCGTTGATCTCTTCCGGCGCGCCATGCCAGTCGATCTCTGCATACAGCCCGCTCTCGCCGGTCCAGTTCTGCACATGCTGCGGCAGAACGTCAGCGTGCTCACTCTCCAGCGCCTGAAACAGGCTGATATGCTGCTGATCGAGCGAGCTCACGCCGGGACTGAACTGAAAACCGAGCCAGCCGCGCGTGGCGTGCTGTCCGGCAAAGGCGATAAAGTCGCGTGTATGCTGCGCCACAATATGATTGTGATGGTCAATATATTCGCCAAAGCGGCACTCCCACTCCACCACCTCTCCACTCAGACGAATTTCCGGCTTCTCGGCGAGCCGTGCTTTAACCCACGGGCGCGGCGCAGAGATGCGGCTGTGAAAAGCTTTCATGCGCATTTCCGGAATACGACGATAGGCGCCAGGCGTCAGCGAGAAATGGCTTTTGAACACGCGGGTGAAATTTTGCTGATTGTCGAAGCCAAAACGTACGGCGATGTCGATCAGCGGCATGCTGGTTAAGCGAAGCGCCATAGCGGATAAAGTCAGGCGGCGTTTGCGCGTGTAGGAGGCCAGCGTCTGGCCGGTCATCTCCTTGAACATGCGCTGCATATGCCATTTGGAATAGCCTGATTTCAGGGTGATAAGATCGATATTAAGCTCATCGGTCAGGTTGGCTTCAATCCAGTCAACCAGGTCAGAGATATACTGCTTTTTCAGGTTCAGGCTAAGCATGGTTCTAATTGAATGAGTCAGGAAAGCGCGCGTTAATGCATTATTTGTCACATAAATATAACAAAATCGCCTAACCAACGTAAGGAAGAGTAAAGGATCCGCTCAGGGCGGCGCACTAATTGCTTAGGTTACTAACTTTTTTTAACGCAAGGCGAGCGGCACGCTGTGCTGTGCCGCTCTGCTGCAGACAGATATTAATGCGAACGCATACCTGCCGCGGTCATCATCATACGAAACAGGGATGCCACCACGCCGAGTGCCAGCACGCTTGCACCATAGATGATCACCAGCCACATCACCCGCTTCCAGAGCGGCGCTTTGTGTTCAGTGTGCTGTTTCATGTTGCTGACCTCCGTTTGCATCTCAATGGTATCCTGCGTCAGCTTTGATTTTTCCGCGGAACACATAGTAGCTCCAGAAGGTATAGCCCAGAATCATCGGGATAATCAGCAGGCTGCCCACCAGCATAAAGGCCTGGCTCTGCGGCGGCGATGCCGCTTCCCAGATAGTTACGGATGGCGGAATAATGTTTGGCCAGACGCTGATGCCAAGCCCGGAGAAGCCGAGGAAAATCAGCGCCAGCGTCAGCAGGAACGGCGAATAGTGCGCCTCACGTTTGATGGCGCGCATGATCCCCCACGAGCAGAGCAGAACCAGTACCGGCACCGGCAGGAACCAGAACAGGTTTGGCCGGGTAAACCAGCGCTGCGAAATCGCTTCGTGAGCAAACGGCGTCCACAGGCTGATAATGCCGACTATCACCAGCAGCGCAATCACCAGCGGCGTAGCCAGCGCAGACATTTTACGGTGCAGTTCATTTTCGGTTTTCATGATAAGCCAGGTGCAGCCCAGTAGCGCATAGGCCACGACCAGACCCACGCCGCAGAACAGCGGGAACGGGGCCAGCCAGTCCAGAGCTGAACCGGCAAACTCACGTCCTTTAACCGGGAAACCGTTGATCATCGCACCGACCGCCACGCCCTGGCTGAAGGTCGCCAGCAGCGAGCCGGCAATAAACGATTTATCCCAGAATGCACGATGCTCTTCGGTCGCCTTGAAGCGAAATTCAAACGCCACACCGCGGAAAATCAGGCCGATCAGCATAGCCGTCAGCGGGATCGCCAGTGCATCAGCGATCACCGCATAGGCGAGCGGAAAGGCACCATACAGCCCTGCTCCGCCCAGCACCAGCCAGGTTTCATTACCATCCCAGACCGGCGCCACGGTGTTAACCATCATGTCGCGCTCAACGGCATCTTTGTTAAACGGAAACAGAATACCGATGCCCAGGTCAAAGCCATCCATCACGATATACATCAGCGTGGCAAAGACGATGATGGCGAACCAGATAACGGAAAAATCGATCATTTATTTACCCTCCTGCGAAGCATCCAGGCTCTCATGTGCAGCAGAGAGCGGGCGCGCTGGCGTCTTATCCTGACCCGGACCACCGTGACGGACATCTTTCCCTTCACCGGTGTGCGGACCTTTTTTGATCAGGCGCATCATATAGACATAGCCCACGCCAAACACCGATGAGTAGACCAGGATAAAGGCCAGCAGGCTGATACTCATATGCAGGTCGCCATGCGCTGAAACCGCATCAATTGTGCGCTGCACGCCGTAAACCACCCACGGCTGACGTCCGATTTCAGTGGTGAACCAGCCAGCAAGGATAGCGATCAGGCCCGATGGTCCCATCAGCAGCGCAAACCACAGGAACGGTCGTGAGCTGTAAAGACGCTGTTTATAACGCAGCCACAGGCTGAACACGCCGAGCGTGATCATCAGCAGCCCCATCGCCACCATGACGCGGAACGACCAGAAGATCACCAGCGAATTAGGCCGATCCTCTTTCGGGAAGGTTTTCAGTGCCGGAACCTGTTTATCAAGACTGTGCGTCAGGATCAGGCTGCCGAGATAAGGAATTTCCAGCGCATACTTCGTACGCTCCTCTTCCATATCCGGAATACCAAACAGGATCAGAGGCGTGGCTTCACCCGGCGGGTTTTCCCAGTGTCCTTCAATGGCAGCAATTTTTGCCGGCTGATGCTCCAGCGTGTTCAGGCCGTGCGCATCGCCAATCATCGCCTGAATCGGAGCAACAATCAGCGCCATCCACAGCGCCATTGAGAACATCTTGCGGATCGCCGGGTTGTCATTGCCGCGCAGCAGATGCCATGCCCCGGACGCGCCCACAAAGAAGGCGCTGGCAAGGAATGCCGCCACCGACATATGGAACAGCCGATAAGGGAATGAGGGGTTAAACACAATTTTGAACCAGTCTTCCGGCACCACAATACCATTCTGGATGATGTAGCCCTGCGGCGTGTGCATCCAGCTGTTTGATGCGAGGATCCAGAACGTGGAGATCAGCGTACCTAACGCGACCATACAGGTGGCGAAGAAGTGCAGGCCTGGTCCGACGCGGTTCCAGCCAAACAGCATGACGCCGAGGAAGCCCGCCTCAAGGAAGAAGGCAGTCAGCACCTCATAGGTCAGCAGCGGACCGGTAATACTCCCGGCAAACTGCGAAAACCCGCTCCAGTTGGTCCCGAACTGATAGGCCATAACCAGACCTGAGACCACCCCCATACCGAAGTTCACCGCAAACACTTTCGACCAGAAGTGATAGAGATCGCGATAGGTTTCGTTACGGGTTTTCAGCCACATCCCCTCAAGCACTGCCAGAAAGCTGGCAAGCCCGATAGTGATGGCCGGGAAGATAATATGGAAGGAGACAGTAAACGCGAACTGTATCCTGGCCAGATGAAAAGCATCTAATCCAAACATTGCTTACCTCATTGCCACAAAATTACGCGGAATTTTTACTTATTATTAACAAAGATGGCGCACAGAATAATTTCTGCTACGCCGTCATCAATTCCCGCCAAATGTGAGAAACCGGCAGGAACAAACGGAAAAGTAGGAGTGAATAAAACTATACCAGTAAATCTTGATTAAGATCATTGTTTTTGCGAGAAACTATCTGTTTAAAATCACTGAGTTAAGGTTAATTATCCTGCTCTATTGTGACAATGTTGTTATTAAGCTTAGCGGCTGTAAAAGAGATTACTTCTTTAAGCAGTTCATTTGATTGTTAATTACGGTAACAACCAAAACGGCAGCCTGATGTTTGCGCCAGCGCAGTGTAAAAATTATTGCACGGCCGTTTTTTAGTTAAATTAAAATTAAAAAAAACCTGTTTATAGCGAAAGGTAATTAATAACGTTTTCGCTTAGCGCCTGCTCATCTGGCAAAAAATTTACCGCGGCGAGGTCCTGTGCAGATTCCGGATGTACAGACGCCCGGATGGCTGTAACGCGTAAGTCGCGCACCGGGTGCAGAAAACAACCGCATAAATTGATCAAGAAAAAAGGGAGAGCGGCGCCTGAAATTGGCGATTTTCTTATTTGCAGATTAATCCGGTGCGCTTTCTGAAGGTATATTTAAGAAACACCTTAAATATCTTTAAATACAGGCCGTTGTTAATATTGCAAAAAAGGCAAAAACGGCGATCCATCGACAATATTTATTACGTTCATAGATATTTCGCATTGTTGTCTGCAACCGCGAACCCTCTATAATTTGTCTTTTGAGCAACCAGGAATTTCAGGAGGCCGTTATTAATACTAACCACCAGCCACGCCAGGTGTTCGGTGAACACGAAGCCCATGCTGATCTGGGGTATCAATACGATCCTCATGAGTTCGTGCGTGAAGGCGCAGAAGATTCGGAGCCAGAACCTGAGCTGATTCAGGGACTGCCGGCACCGGATGCGCTGACGCCTGCCGATCGCTATCTGGAGATGTTTGAACACGTTCAGACCTCTCATATTTTTGCTGACAGCAAAACATTTCCCGACTGTGCGCCTAAATTCGATCCGCTGGATATTCTTATCCGCTATCGTCGCCGCAAACGGGCGGGCGATCTCGATCTGGAAAAGTTTATTCATGAGCACTTTTACCTGCCGCAGGTAAATGAGAGCTTTTATGTCTCAAATCCGGATAAAACGCTGAAAGAGCACATCGATGATCTGTGGCCGGTGCTGACAAAAATGCCTCAGCAGCATATGCCACACTCCTCGCTGCTGCCGCTGCCAAAACCTTACGTGGTACCCGGCGGCCGCTTTGGCGAAACCTATTACTGGGACTCCTATTTCAGCATGCTGGGGCTGGCTGATGCCGGACGTGACGATCTGCTGCGTCATATGGCGGACAATTTTGCCTGGCTGATCGATAACTACGGTCATATTCCTAACGGAAACCGTACTTACTATCTCAGCCGCTCGCAGCCACCGGTATTTGCCCTGATGGTGGAGCTGTTTGAAGAGGATGGCATTCGCGGTGCCAAACGCTACCTTGACCAGCTGATGAAAGAGTATCAGTTCTGGATGGATGGCGCAGGTGAGCTGATGCCGCATCAGGCTTATCGTCACGTTGTGCGCATGCCCGACGGCTCTCTGCTCAACCGCTACTGGGACGATCGCGACACACCGCGTGATGAATCCTGGGTGGAAGATGTGGAGACGGCCAGCAAGTCGAGCCGTCCGGCCAGTGAGGTTTACCGCGATCTGCGCGCCGGTGCTGCATCCGGCTGGGATTACTCTTCACGCTGGCTACGCGATCCGCAGCGACTGGCGAGTATCCGTACTACGCAGTTTATCCCGGTCGATCTCAATGCGTTTCTCTACAAGCTGGAGCTGATGATCTCCACGCTATCGCACGCCCGGGGCGAAGAGCTGACGGCGCTGGCGTGGCAGAAAAAAGCGGATGCGCGCAAGCAGGCGATTAACCGTTACCTCTGGGATACCACCGCAGGCGTTTATCGTGACTACGACTGGCGCAACGAGCGGTTTGGCGCCTTTACTGCCGCTGCGGTTGTACCGCTGTTCCTCGGCCTCGCTTCGCCTGAGCAGGCGCATCTGCAGGCGATTGCGCTGCGCCAGCTGCTGCTGACGCAGGGCGGACTGCTGACCTCGATGGTCGAGAGCGGCGAGCAGTGGGACGCGCCTAACGCCTGGGCACCGCTGCAGTGGATGGCCGTAGTGGGGCTGAATCATTACGGTGAAGAGACGCTGGCCACTGAGATTGCGGTGAACTGGCTGACGACGGTGAAAAACTTCTACTCGCTGCATCACAAGCTGGTTGAGAAATATGATATCAGCGGCGATCGGGCGCGTCCGGGCGGCGGCGGCGAATATCCGCTGCAGGACGGTTTTGGCTGGACCAACGGCGTGACGCGTCGTCTGCTGACGATGTATGGTCATCTGCTGGCAGATTAACTCTGCCCTGCAGTTCAGAGGAGGTCGCCCGCAGGCGACCTTTTTTTATTTCTGCTGCTGCAAAAAGGCGAGCAGGTCGGCGTTGAGTCGATCCTGATGAGTAACAGCAAAGCCGTGCGGTGCATTGTCATACACTTTCAGCTGTGAATGTTTAATCATCTCATGCGCCAGCTTGCCGGTCGCCTCAAAGGGTACGACCTGATCGTTACTGCCGTGGATCACCAGCGTGGGCACATCGACTTTAGCGATATCATCCCGGAAGTCCGTCTCTGCAAACGCCGTAACGCAGTCGATAGTCGCTTTCAGCGAAGCGAGCAACGCGATATTGAGCGTCTGGGTCAGCACCCCGTCTGAAACCTGCTGTCCGGCATTCAGACCATAAAACGGCGTGGCAAAATCGCTGATGAACTGCGCACGGTCCTGACGTAATCCCGCCCTGATATCATCAAAGACCGCCTGTTCCGGGCCTTCCGGATGATCCGCTTTCCGGCCAAACACCGGCGTCACGGCACCCAGCAGCACCAGCGATTTTACTTTTGCGCTGCCGTAGCGGCCAATGTAGCGCGTGACATCGCCTCCGCCCATTGAAAACCCTACCAGCGTAATCTCTTCCAGCTGGAGATGTTCGATCAGGTCATGGATATCATCAGCGAAGGTATCGTAGTTATACCCTTCCCACGGCTGCTCTGAGCGGCCAAAACCGCGACGGTCAAACGCGATAACCCGATAGCCCCGCTCTGCGAGGAAAGTCAGCTGGCTGTCCCACATATCCGCATCCAGCGGCCAGCCGTGGCTGAACAGCACTGGCTGGCCGCTGCCCCAGTCTTTGAACCAGAGCGTAACGCCATCTTTAGTCTGAAAAGTGCTCATCTCATTCTCCGTGTGTGGCCGATAACAGGCAGTTTTATTGCCGGCAGAGATCGCTGCAGCAATAATCACAGACAAGTTTAGGCGCATTACGCGAACAGGGGTGACAGCGGATGCGTTTAATAATTAAATGTCGCGTCTCTCCTGCCCGGAGGCAGCAAGCCTTATCCCCTGTTTTCCGTTACGCTTCACCTGATACATCGCCTCGTCCGCCCGTTTCAGCGCATCATCAAAGCTCTCTTTTGCCCGTACCTGAGCCACCCCGATTGAAGCGCCAATCTGTGCGAGACCGTTGTCGACATCAAACGGCTGCAGCGCCGCCTCCAGCACCGCCTGCGCCAGAATCCGCACTTTAGGGTAGTCGATCAGGAATGGCATCAGCAGCACAAACTCATCACCGCCGAGCCTGCCTGCCAGCACCACAGGCGGCAGAGCGTCCAGCATCCGCTGGCTGAGCTGGATCAGCACTTCATCACCGCTGCGATGACCGAGCGTATCATTGACGTGTTTGAAGTTGTCCAGATCGATAAACGCCACACAGAGCGGCCCTCCGGCCTGCATCTGCGCAAACTGAACGGAGAGCGCATGGCGATTGGCGAGACCCGTCAGCGGATCGTGATGCGCCAGCAGCGCAAGCTGAGCCTCATAATTTTTCTCTTTGGTCATATCGATATGCGTACCGGTCACACGCAGCGGATTACCCGCCGCATCCCACTCGCTGACGCGACCGCGGTCCAGCACCCAGGTAATTTTGCCATTTTTGCCAATCATGCGGTGCAGCGCCTCATACCACGGTGCCCGCCCTTCGATATGGTCGTAAAACGCCCGCAGCACCTCATCAGCATCTTCCGGATGCAGGCACTCCCGCCAGGCATCAAACCGCGCTTTGGTCTCTTTCGGCTGAAAGCCGAGCATCGCCCCCCAGCGCCGGTTGAATATCACCAGTTTGCCGCTGGGAATGTCCAGCTGCCACAGGCAGAGTCCGGTGCCATCCAGCGCAGCGCTGAGTTTATTGCGCGCATCATGCGCAATGCGCTTCAGGCGCGCGTTGTGTTTTTTCAGGTTCTGGATCTGCTGACGCAGGGCTTCTTCAGACATAGTCAATTACGGTGAGAAAATAAACGCTATTTTGCCTGTCCTGAATTTTCTGTAAACAGACGAGGTGAAAAGCCGACGAGTTTCGGAAAATTGTCCCAACCGCAGAAGTAATGGCGCATTATCGGCCAGTTTTCAGTTTGCTTTGTCTGTTGGGGCTGGGCGCGAAGCAGCGCGGGGCTGAGAAAATAGCGCGGAGCTTTGCGCTGAGCAGCGCGAGGCTGGGTGCGGCAGCGCGCGGCACTGAGAGGTTCCGCCCGCCAGGCTTCTGGCAGTTTCAGCGGCGCTTGCGCACGCGGACGGGCTAAGGGGCGGGTGGGCGCGCCCCTTAGCAATCCGCGCCCCGCGCCGTCCTCGCGAATTCCCGGACTTATCCCTCCGGCCTTAACGGACCGCGCGGATTCGCTCCTGCTCAGCCCGCGCTCTCGCCGGCGTCCTGCCGGCTCGCCCTGGCCGTCACTCTGCGCCCGGCGCTGCGGATAGCGCCCCCTTCCCGCCTGCACATTCATTTTTTCATTCTTAAAAGGTTGCAGGGTCTGAACCTGCGAACAAAATCCACAGCCATAAAAAAAACCAGGAAAGAGAAAAAAGTGGAAGCCGGGGGAAGCGCCATCCGGGTCCGCCGAGGGAGGGCGCGATTCCGGGATGAGCCGACAGGACGTCGGCGAAAGGGCGCGGTGAGCAGGAGCGAATAGCGGCCGGTCCCCGGGAAGCGGGCGTGAGCGAGGGAACCGCGCAGCGGCGGGCGGGGCTGGCGCAGGGCCGGGGAGTGCAGAGGACGCCGCCGCAGCTGACGGCGAACGGAACCGGCCCCGTGCCCCTGTGGCGAACGGAACCAGTCCCGTGCCCCACGCCCCTGTGGCGAACAGAACCGGCGTCAGCCTCCTCTCTCTCTCAGGTCCTGACGCGCAACCGCGCTTCAATCATATCGGCGACCTTGGTCACCACCCACGCAATCACCATATAAAACACCACGGCAATCAGGAACGCTTCGAGATAGTAGAAGTTCAGCGCCGCCGTCAGCTGCGCCTGCGCAAAGATATCCACTACTTCGATAGCAAAGGCGAGCGACAGCGCTTTCATAATCACCATAAAGGCGTTGGCCAGATCCGGGATCGCCGCCACGATGATTTGCGGGAACATCACGCGCCGGAACAGCTGGCCACCGCTGTAACCCAGCGACAGCGCGGCGTCGGACTGGCCGCTGTCAAACGAGTTCAGCGCCCCTTTCCACACTTCTGCCTGAAACGCCGCTACGCAGGCGCTCAGCGCGACGATGATAATCACCCAGTTAGGCAGCGAGTGAGCATTCACCTCAACGTTAAACAGCGTAGCGAAGAAATGCAGCGCGGATGGCAGACCGTAGTAGGCGAGAAAAATCACCACCACCATCGGCACGCCTTTAAAGGCAATTTTGTAAACCATCACCAGCTGACGCAGTAGCGGAATACGCTGATGCTCAATATATGCAAACAGCCCGCCCAGCAGCGTGGAACAGATAAACACCGTTACCGCCATCAGCAGCGTAACCGGCACCGCATCCAGAATGCTCCAGAAATCGGGCAGTAGTACTTCAGTATCAAACATGCGCGCTCTCCTGCTCAGACGCTGGCGGTCAGCTTGACGCGCGCCGTTTTGGCGCTGTACTTCGCATGACGCTGTTCAAAGAAACGAATAATCAGCCAGGCGACCAGACAGAGCAGCGAATAGATCACCGCAAGCACCAGATAGGTACCAAACTGATACTGGTTATAATCGCGCTCCATAATCAGATGCGCCGTCGCCATGACATCAGCGGCACCGATATACATCACCAGCGCAACATTATGGATCAGGTAAATTATCGCGTTACCATAGCCCGGCAGCGCAAAGTGCACCGCCTGCGGTCCTACCACGCGCAGCATCTTGTGACGAAAGCCGTAACCCAGGCTGTCCGCCGCATCGTGCTGACCGCGCTCTACCGCCAGAAACGCCGGGCGCATCACTTCGGAGAGATAGCCGCCGTGATAGAAGCTCAGGCCAATCATGGCGGCCAGATTAGGTGAAACAAAATCCGTAAAGCCGAGCTGCTGCGTGATCAGCGGCAGGCCGTAGAAAGCGACAAACAGCTGCAGAACCACCGGCACGCTGCGCGCATAAGAGACGTACAGATCGGCCAGCTGGCTGACCAGCGGAATACGACGGACGCGGAAAAGCGTCGTGATGAGCGCCAGAACAAAGCCAGCCAGCATCGCAACAAACATAATACCGAGCGTCAGCGGCAGCGCTGACAGCAGCTCGGGGATCATGGCGGATAGATTCACGGTGAAACACTCCTGCTTACTATAGAGCCGCGCCTGCCAGAGAGCCGGCGCGGTATCTGCTTGTGAATCCGTTACTGCATATATTTCGTGACGTCTTCACCAAACCACTTCTGCGCCAGCTTATCCAGCGTGCCGTCCACCTTAAGATCCTGCAGCGCCTTTGTAATGTCCTGACTCAGCGCCTGATTCTCTGCCGAACGATGCAGCAGCACATAGGTGTTGTTGATCGCCACCGGTTCGCTCGCTTTGATAGCCAGTTTCTGGTTATCAATGACCGTCTGCTCGCCGAGGTTGGATGGCAGGATCAGCGCGTCATACTTGCCGTTCTGCACCTCTTTCAGGCGATCCGGATAGGGCACGCCAGCACTGGAGGCTTTAATGGCGATCTTGTCGTTCGGATTATCCTGCTGCCACTGCGTCACAAATTTGTAGACGCCACCGCCAGCGGTCACCGGGACAACCTTTTTGCCCACCAGATCTTTCATGCCCTGAATGGTGCTGTCGCTGCGGCTGTAGATCTTCATCAGGCTGGCACCCATCGGTGCATCCGGGATCAGGAACTGCTTGCTACGCGCCGGGGCCTTATAGTAGCCGCCGGTTGCCATATCATATTTGCCGGTCGCCAGCCCGGTCTCCTGAGCGATATCCGCGGCGCCTTCCATCACAAATTTGTACTGCGGCAGTCTGGCATTAATCGCTTTCAGCACGTCGGGCTCATAGCCCTGCGGCTCATGACCAATCGCGCCCCAGGAGAGCGGCTTGGACTCTGCAGCGGTAGCGATTTTGATGGTGCGAACCGCATCGGCAAAGCTGCTGCCGCTGACCAGCGCCAGTGCGATGATGCCAGGCGCGGCCAGGCGACGTAATGTTGTTTTAAGTGCAGGCATGATCTTGATTCCTCTGATTATTAGAATATGCGTTCTGAGCTGAGAAACTGGGCAAGGCGCGGCAGGGTCGGGTTTTCAAACATCTCTGCCGGCGTACCCTGCGCGGCGACCACCCCCTGATCCATAAACACAATGCGGTTAGAGACGCTTTTCGCAAACTGCATCTCATGCGTGACCAGCAGCGAGGTGATGCCTGAGGAGGTGACATCTTTGATTACCTTCAGCACCTCACCCACCAGCTCCGGATCCAGCGAAGAGGTCGGTTCATCAAACAGAATGACCTCCGGCCGCACCGCCAGTGCGCGGGCAATGCCGGTGCGCTGCAGCTGTCCGCCAGATAGCTGGGAAGGATAGTGATCGGCTTTCGCGCCGAGTCCGACCCGCTCCAGCTCCTCAAGCGCGATGGTCCGCGCCTCCTGGCGGCTTTTGCGCTGGATCACGATCAGCGGATCCATCACATTCTCCAGCACCGTCATGTTCTTAAAGACGTTGAACTGCTGAAATACCATCGCGGTACGCAGGCGGATCGCCTGGATCGCCGCTTTATCGGGTTTGCGATAATCCATGCGGATCTGATCGAGCGCGATCGTTCCGGCTGTGGGCTTTGCCAGATAATTAATGCAGCGCAGCAGCGTGGTTTTACCGGTGCCGCTTGGCCCGATAATCGACACCACATCGCCCCGCTTTACCGTCAGATCGACCCCTTTCAGAATCGGGTTGTTACCATAGGCGAGCGTAATATTATTAAGTTCTAACATGGCATTGCCCTATTTATTCAGGTCAGCATGGCCCAGCACATGCATCAGACGGTTGGCCCAGCCAAAGATGGCGATAGCGTGGATCAGGTCGATAATCTCCCGATCGTCCATTCCGGCCGCACGCAGCGGCGCAATATCTTCTGCCGTCGCTTCGGCTGGCGTGACCGACAGGCGGCGGGCAAAGTGATAGATCGCGGCGTCGCGCTCGCCCAGCGCATCGGCGCGGTCAAAATAGATTGCACTGACCACCGCGTCGTTTTCAGCCAGCTGCACGTGCCGGCGCGCATGCACCACCGCGCAGTAGCGGCAGCCGTTCACGATTGACGCGCCCAGCGCGCCCAGCTCGCGATCGGCGCGATTCAGGCCGCCTTCAACATACATGATGGCGTTGAACAGCCCGGTGCGTGCGGTGTAGCTTTCCGGATCGTGTACCAGCGTGCGGACATACTCCGACACCTTCTTGTTAGACGGTGTGATTTTCATCGCATCGCGCTGGGCCGGCGTGGCGTCGTCTACGCTGACCGGCGCAATATAGGGGTGCCAGTGCAGCGGCTTCAGGGAAACAGAAGGGATCATGCTGACCTCAGCAGGCGCAGGCCAGCCGCCACGCGCGTCTGGAAGTTAACAAAGGCGATCAGCTCAGAGAGCGCCACAATCTGCGGGTTATTCAGCCCCGCCTGCTCCAGCAGCCGGATGTGCTGCTCGGTGGCCTGCACCGGCTGAGACGTGACCAGATCGGTATGACGCACAATCGTCGCCAGCGGTTCACTTGCCGGCATCGCGCCTTCTGCCAGCGCCAGCAGCTCATCTGCCGGCTGCAGCTGCGCCAGCTCATGCTGATACGCCTGCTCCAGCGCACTGTCCTGATTCAGCCGCGCCATGCGCTGCGCCAGCGCCAGCCGCAGGACTGCAGAGAGCCCCTGGTCATCTTCCGGTGTCAGCACGGAGCGACGGCACGCCTCGGCGCCATCAACAAACTCCGGCCGCAGCCGCCGCGTCTGGTAGAGCGCCGCGTCAGGGGTCAGCCCGGCGGCGCGATCGATAGCGTCACTCATAACGCGTTCTCCTGATTCAGTAAGGGGGTGGCGTCCACCCATTCATCGCCCTGTAATTCAGGCGTGTCATACGCCTGCAGGCTGGCATAGTGCTGCTCCACATCCTCGGCAAACAGCGAGGCCGCAATCGCCCGCACCAGCCGATCGGCACCGGCGCTGACCGCGGGGATATCACCGGAGACTTTGCCGTGCGTCAGCATCGCGGCATCATTGAAACAGTGAATATGTGAAAGCATCGGGCAGGCGCCGGGGGAGCGCTCGCGAAACTCAAACCCGGGTCCCAGGTCAGGCGCCTCCAGCATATTCTGGCGCGCCGGCCCCATGGCAGGCTGATAGCGACCGTCTGCCCAGCGGCGGATGTGCGGGGCGATGGCGGCGAATTCGGATCGGCCGCTGAAATCGTTGCTGAAACCGGTAGCCGCAATCAGGTAGTCATAGCGCAGCGGCCCCTGCGTCGTCTCAATGACCAGCTCATCCCCTTCGGGCCTGACGGCATTGATAGCGCAGTTCAGCAAAAAACGGGCATTTTCATGACGCGAAACGCGCAGGGTGGAGGCGCGCGGCGGCGGCGTCTGGGTGGCAGCGGTATAATCAACAAACTTCCATTTCCACATATCCGGCAGCTGGTGCATACCGTGTACCACGCCCTGACTGCCGATACCGGTCATTTTATTGATGCGCGGCATCGCTTTACGGCGGATCAGCAGATCCACCCTGGCAGCGCCCTGCTCCAGCGCGGTTGCGGCATTATCCATTGACGAAGCACCAGCACCAATCACCGCAACCCGCTTACCCTGCAGCGCACGGAAGTCGATGTTGTCGGCGGAGTGTGCCCAGAAGCGGCGATCGACGCCCTGCAAAAAGGGGGGAACGGCAACGCCGCCCAGGCCGGAACGGCCGGTTGCCAGTACCAGCCGGCGGGTATAGACGCGTGCCGGCGCTGCGCCTTCCAGCGTCAGCGCAATCAGCGCCCCGGCAGGTTCAATGGCGGTAACGCGGACGCCGTTCTGTACCGGCAGATTGAGTACCTGCCGGTACCAGACCAGATAGTTCATCCACATCTCTTTCGGGATTTTGTCCAGCGCCTGCCATGCCGCTTTTCCCCACTGCGCGGTGTACCATGCGCGAAAGGTCAGCGAGGCCAGACCGAGTGCCGGTCCCTGCAGCGATTTAGGGGAACGCAGCGTCTCCATGCGGGCAAAGGTGACCCACGGCCCCTCCTCCCCTGCTGGTGCAGTGTCGTAAGCGATGCTATTGGTGATGCCCGCCAGCTGCAGCCGGGCCGTCGCCGCCAGGCCGCACATTCCGGCACCGATCACGACGACATCGCGCACCGGCTGGTCATAAGCCGTGTGCACAGGCACCCAGGGTTTTGCGGGCAGTTCAAGGTATTCCAGGTCCTGCTGTAGCTGAGCTTCCAGCGCAGCCAGACTGTCGGCAGCTGAAGTCATATAAGTATCCCCTGATGTCAGCGCAAAAAACGCTGTCAAACGCATACCCACAACCGCCGGATTTATTATCCTGATAACACATAGTTACCGGCTAATGATTGTTAATACGCATAATAAAAGCTGAGGCTTTGCATACTCCTCCTGCGACCGGGCGGAGTCAATAATAGCGCTCAGCATTTAACCAATGGATTTCTTATATCTTATGCCGGAATGGGTATAAGCCAGTTGCCACGCCCTGCAGACGCCTTAAAGCTGATTGATAAGCCGCATAACGCGGGTGTGTTCGCTTGAGGCCAGCCGCTGAAAATCGGGCAACAGCGCGGCAGCCGCGGCGGCGAGCGCTTCTACCAGCGCCTGTGCTGCCGCGGTGATCTGCCGTCCCTGCGGCGTGACCACGCCAAAGTAGTAAGGAATATCCTCTTCCAGCGTACAGATAGTGACGCCAGCCAGCGGCATTCCCCAGCCGGAAACCGGCTCCAGAATAGCCACGCCCAGCCCGGCACGAACGCAGCCAAGAATATTTGCTGATGAATTTGTTTCAATGGTTTCCGGCAGCGGCGTATTGACACGCTTCAGCGCTTTTTCATAGCGCCCGCGCAGGCGCTGCGGATTCCAGGGTGCGATAAGTCGCCGGCCTGCCAGCTGGCTGAGCGACACCTGCGGCTGCGCCGCAAGTGGATCGCTATCCGGCAGCGCCACCACGCAGCGCGCGTGGCCAATCCAGTGCAGCACCACCGCATCATGCTCCAGCGGCAGGCTGCAGAGGCCGATGTCCGCCTCGGCGGTGATCACCGCGTGCGCCGTTTGCGCCGCAGACTCACTGATAATCTGCACTTTATTGTGCAGGCCAATCGCCGCCAGCGCCTGTGGCAGCAGCCCTGCAGCCAGCGCCGGCGTGGCCGCAATGCTGAGTGGCCGCTGCTGCTGCTGCGCGATCTCCTGCGCCCGCAGCCGGATCTGCTGCAAAGAGAGCAGCGCTTTCTGCACATACTGATGCAGCTGCAGCGCCTCTTCGGAGGGGTGAATACGCGGTCCGTTGCGGATAAAGAGCGGATAGCCCAGAGAGAGCTCCAGCTCCTGCAGCTGGCGTGAAACCACAGGTTGTGAGCGATTCAGCGCTTTGGCTGCGGCGGTCACGCTGCCCGCTGCAATAACCGCTGCGAACGCTTCCAGCTGACGCAGATCGAGATCGTTGAGTAAATTCATTACGGGGTGATTCCTGCATGCTTGCTCACCGGGCTGAGCATAAGTGATGCCGCCATCATAAGGTGCAGAGCCCCGTTAAGTCACTGCATAACCTGAAAGTCTCAATTTAGGTAATGACCACTCCAGAATATATTATTGCCCTGGCTGAAATGATCTCAGTCAAAAAAATCAACTGACAAAAAATTACATGTTAAATTTAAGAAATACTTTCCACCGCTGCGCTTAATTCCCTTCATACGACACTCTGTTACCTTGCAATATAAATCTGTACAACACACAGTAAAATCGTACAACTTATAAAAACCACCCTTAATTGAAGTAAGGCACTAAAAATAAAGGATAAATATCTAAAAATACCGAGATAAAATTCATTGTACAAATAGTATTTCTCTGTACACAAAACGAATCGTGATTTTATAAATTAGCTCTTAAAGAAATAAAAAATATAAAAACCCCAATTAAGATTATTCCTGGCTGGCGCCCTTGTTAATCCGGAAAATAACGCTAACCTTAAGTTGCAAACTAAATACTTTAATATGCTTTACCCTCTGAGGAGTAAATGATGAGCAATCCACGTGGCGGTGCCGGTAATTTTGCCCTGAATCCTGAACGTGCCCGCGAAGCGGGGAAAAAAGGCGGTCAGGTCAGCGGCGGTAACTTTCGCAATAACCCTGAGCGCGCAATTGAAGCGGGCCGTAAAGGGGGTAAAAAGAGTCGTCGTGGCACAGATAAAGATGCTGCACAGGGTGCACAGGCTTAACATTAACGGGAGAATCTAATGACTTACGAAGAACATTTTATTGACTGGGTCAGAGATGCACACGCTATGGAGAAGCAGGCGGAGAGCATGCTGGAAAAAATGGCAGCCCGGCTCGAACACTATCCCGATCTCAAAGCGCGTATTGAGCAGCACATTGATGAAACACGTGAACAGCAGCAGCTGGTGCAGAGCGTCATTGACCGTTACGACACGTCCCGTTCGGTGATCAAAGATGCCGCAGGAAAACTGTCGGCGTTTGGCCAGGCAGTTGGCGGAATGATGACCGAAGATGAGGTGGTGAAAGGCGCCATCAGCGGCAACGTTTTTGAGAACTTTGAGATCGCGAATTACACTGCGCTCATTGCCGCGGCGGAACAGCTTAACGACAGCGAGAGCGTGTCAATTTTCACCCGCATTCGCGAGCAGGAACAGGCGATGGCCGACTGGACAGCCAATCATCTGGGCGACGTTACAAAGCAGTTCCTTATCCGCTCCAGTACACCAGGCGTAGAAGCAAAGAAATAGCGTTGGCTGCGCTTTGATTTTCTTCCCCGGACTTTGACATTGCATATTATTTATCGGCCAGCTGGCCAGCCAGCATAGTGAGGTTGCTTCTGTGCTGGCCTTTTTTATGCCTCACTTACCGGCGCGAACCGCCTCGCCTGCCACCAGATCAGCAGCGCTGTCAGCGCAATCACGCTTAGCGTGCTGAACGCCACGCTATAAGAGTAGTGCCTGACAATCATGCCGGTCAGCGCCGGACTAAAGGCGGCACCCGCTCCCTGCATCAGCATCACCGCACTCTGCCCGGCATTAACATGGCCGCTGCCGCGCAGCAGCTGCACAATGTAGCCAGGCACGGCGACGCCCAGCGTACCGGCCGCGATGCCGTCCAGCACCTGAACCGGGATCATCATCCCGGGGTTGGTAAAGCTGGCGGCGAGTACGGCGCGCAGCGGCAGCAGCAGCAGCGCCAGCATAATCAGACGCTGATACCCCAGCGTTTCGGCGCGCGCCGCCGTCCAGAGCGCTACCGGGATCATCACCGCCTGCGAGATAATAACGGTTGCAGCAGCATAAACGCCGGGATTCATGCCGCCGGGTGAGGCGGCTACGCGCATACTGAGCATCGGCAGCAGTGCCGCATTCGCGAGATGGAACAGCAGCAGCGTGATGCCTGTGGTCATCAGCGGTGCGTTGCGCGTCAGGTCAGAGAGGCGGGGAACCGCGCCGCCCGCAGACGCATCCAGACCGCGCGCTGCCTGATGATCAATATCTTTTCCGCGGATGGCCAGGATAGCGAGTGAGGTCAGCAACGCCATCGCTGTCATCAGGATAAATACCGAGCCGGTCCCCCAGTACCATGTCGCGGCCCCGGCAATCAGCGCAGCGCTCATATTCCCGGCGTGGTTAAACGCTTCGTTGCGCCCCATCTGCCGGTTAAAACCGCGCTGTCCGGCCAGACCCAGCGTGATCCCTGCCAGCACCGGGGCAATAAACGCGGCAGAAACGCCGCTGATGATCTGCGTAATTGCTACCACCCAGCTTTGCTGTGAATACCAGAGCCACAGCGTGGCAACGGTAATCAGCGCGCAGCCACCCAGCAGCAGCAGACGTTTGTAGTGCGTGGCATCCGTAACGATCCCGGCAGGCAGCGTGGCGATAAGCCCCGCCAGCCCGCCCGCCGTCATCACCAGGCCGACATCATTTGGCTGCCAGCCACGCTGCGTTAAAAATATCCCCAGAAAAGGTCCCAGCCCGTCGCGCACGTCGGCGAGAAAAAAGCTCACCAGACAAAGCGCCTGCAGCGATCGTATCGGCATTGCTCATATTCCTGATTTTTTAGTGCGGGTCCGCCTGTTAAGTAATGGCAAAGATTCAGGAAAAGTCACGTAGTGTAAAAGTAACTAAATGAAAGCAGTGTTCGCAGCTGTCTGTCTGTATCCGGGGTGCGATCGTACAGATGAAGGTGCTGACTGTGTCAGACCAGGAGTGGAGCGTATACGCCGGAGCGCAGAGCGAATATGGGGAGCGCAGAAAAGCAAAAACCCGGCCATAAGGCCGGGTTTTCTGAATTGTGGTGCCCGAACCCGGAATCGAACCAGGGACACGCGGATTTTCAATCCGCTGCTCTACCGACTGAGCTATTCGGGCAACGGGGCGCATTAAACCCTACCCCGGCCGCAGCGTCAAACGCTTTTCAGCAAATACGCGCTGACTGCTGACTTTTAGAGCATCCGCTGCGCTTACTGGTTAAATTCTGACACACTCTGCTGCGCTGTCGCGATGGATTTTCGCATCCGGCTGCCGATAACCGTGCTGACATCCAATAAACATAAAAAGGTCCACCATGTTCAGCACTATTGTATCAGGTATTATGTCACGCCTTGCGTGGCAAAAGCGCAGCCGCGCGACGCTCAGTTCATTGCAGGATGCTATCGCCATGATTGAGTTTACGCCGGACGGCAAAATTATCACCGCCAACGATCTGTTTCTGGAGCGCATGGGCTATACCCTGCCGGAGATCGTCGGGCAGCACCACGCTCTGTTTTGTACGCCCGATATGGTGCACTCGGCCGCGTATCGCAATTTCTGGCAACGGCTCAACCGCGGCGAGGGGTTCAGCGATAAGTTTCTGCGCGTGGCGAAACACAGCCGTCCGGTCTGGCTGGAAGCCAATTATGTGCCGGTACAGGACCGCAGCGGCCGGGTAATAAAGATTGTTAAGCTGGCGAGTGACATTACGGCACACATTCTGGATACGCAGGAGCAGCGCGCCATGACGGCGGCTATCGATCGCTCAATGGCGGTTATCGCCTTTAATCTGCAGGGCGAAGTGCTGATGGCAAATGACAATTTTCTTAAAACCATGGGCTATCGGGAGCAGGAGATCCTTGGCCGGCACCACAGTCAGTTCTGTCCGCCAGAAACGCAGCAGAGCAACGCCTATCGTCGTTTCTGGCAGAAGCTGAATCAGGGTGAATACATCTCCGGCCAGTTTCAGCGCGTGGATAAACAGGGCCGTACCGTCTGGCTGCGCGCCACCTATAATCCGGTTTTCGATGAGGCGGGCACTCTCTATAAAATTGTTAAATTCGCCACTGATGTGACCCCGCAGGTGGAGAAGAGCCAGCAGGAGCGTGACGCTGCGCAGCAGGCGTATCAGACGGCGCTGCAGACCAGCGAAAGCACCCGCCTGGGCGCTACCGTGCTGGAGAACAGCGTGCAGACCATGAATGCGCTGGCAGGCGAACTGCACGGTATCTCCGGTGATATTACCAATCTCAGCGACTCCTCCGATCGCATTGGCGCGATTGTCGAAAGCATCCGCCGTATTGCCGAACAGACCAATCTGCTGGCGCTGAACGCGGCGGTTGAGGCGGCGCGGGCCGGACAGCATGGACGCAGCTTTGCCGTCGTCGCGAACGAGGTGCGTGCGCTGGCGGAAAATATCAATCGCGCCACTACTGAAATCGAAAACCGGGTGCGCGATAACCATCTGCTGGCAGAGAAAGCGCTGCAGGGCATTGCATCTAACCTGAAGCGCGCCGATCAGGGCGTACTGCTTGCTCAGGAGGCGGGCGACATGATGGCGGAGATCCGCGGCAGCTCAGGTGACGTGGTCCGCGCTATCGGCCACGTCACCGCGACGTTAAAAGAAGAGTAGCCGCTACTGCCCTGCCGTCTGCAGCGGCGCGTCGGATGCCGGCGGCAGGAAGATATGATCGAGAATATTGCGCATTACCGGCGCGGCGCTCACGCTCTCGTTTCCGCCGTTTTCCAGAATCAACGCAATCGCCACTTTAGGATCGCTGAATGGTGCAAACGCGGTATAAAAAATATGATCGCGCAGCCGGATCGGGATCGCTTTCGCATTATAGGTCTGGTTCTGCTTCAGGCTGAACACCTGCGACGTCCCGGACTTCGCTGCAATGCCGTATGGCGCGGTATGAAAATATTTATATCCGGTGCCGTTAGGGGCGTTAGCCATACCAAACATCGCCCGGCGCACCAGCCCCCAGTATGGCGAGTTCGCCTCGCCAATCTGCGGCTGCGGCCTGACGGGCTGATAAGGCTGCTGCCAGCCGCCACGCTGCGCTTTAGCCAGCAGATGCGGCGTGATCACTTTGCCGTTATTGATCAGCGCGACCATCGCCCGGACCATCTGGATCGGGGTTGCGATCCAGTAGCCCTGCCCGATCCCGACTGATACCGTATCGCCCTGATACCACGCCCGTTTATGCACCCGCTTTTTCCAGGCGCGATCGGGGAGCAGACCGGTGTACTCTTCGTTAAGATCGATACCGGTTGACTTGCCATAGCCAAACTGGCTCAGCATCGTATGAATGCGATCGATACCCATCATAAATGCCACCTGATAGAAAAAGGTGTCTGCCGACTCCTCAATCGCTTTAGTGACGTCCAGCATACCGTGGCCCGTTTTTTTCCAGTCGCGCCAGGTGCGGTGCGTGCCGGGCAGGGTCCAGGTGGGTCCGCCAAAGAAGGTGGTCGCGGGCGTGATAGTGTGGGTCAGCAGTGCAGAGATCGCCATATATGGCTTTACCGTCGAGGCGGGCGGATAGAGGCCCTGCGTGACGCGGTTGATAAGCGGTAAATCTTTATTCTGCAGCAGCGCTTTGTAGGCTTTATAACTGATGCCTTTCACAAACGGGTTGGGATCGTAGCTGGGGCTGGAGACCATCGCCAGCACGCTGCCGTCGTGCGGATCTTCAATCAGTACCGCCGCGCGCTGGCCGGCCAGCTGCTGCTCAACATACTGCTGCAGATGCAGATCGAGGGTCAGCCAGATATTTTTGCCAGCCACCGGCGGAACCTCTTTCAGCACGCGCACGATGCGGCCATGGTTGTCGACCTCCACTTCCTGGTAACCGGTTTTGCCGTGCAGCAATGCCTCATAGTAGCCTTCAATGCCCTGCTTGCCGATGTTATGGTCCGCGGCGTAGTTCTCCCCTCTGCCCGCCTCGTTCAGCCGCCTGTAGTCAGCGTCGTTGATTTTGGAGACGTAGCCCACCACGTGCGCCAGGTCAGCGCCGTAGGGGTATTCCCGATCCTGATAAGTCGATACGCTGACGCCGGTGAAACGAAACTGGTTCACGGCAAAGCGTGCCACCTGACGATCGGTAAGCTCCGCTTTCAGCTCGACCGGTTTATAGCGGCTGCTGTGCTGCAGCGCATGCCTGAATGCTTCAATATCATCGGGCGTCAGATCAAGCAGCGGCGTCAGGGCGCGGAGCGTGGCCGCCATATCGCTGACCTTATAGGGCGTGACCAGTACGTCATACCAGGTGACATTGTGTACCAGCGGAATGCCGTTGCGATCGTATATCAGCCCGCGTGTAGGCGCGATGGGGATCATTTTAATGTCGTTTTCGTTGGAGCGCGTCTGGTAGTAGCGGTGCTGACGGACCTGCAGACGATAAAGATTGATTCCCAGAACGATAAAGCAGGTCACCACCAGCGCAAATGCCACCAGCGCCCGCCGGGCAAACAGTTTTTCTTCAGCTTCGAAATTGCGAAAATTCATCAGGAAAGGGTCTCTTCATTATCGCGCTAATGATAAACAGCGTGAGCGTCAGAGCCAGCCTGAAGATGCACAAGCCTGGGTAAAAGTGTGTCAGATGTTTACGGAGGGAGGACCGGAGCGCATTAATGCGCCCCGGACACAGGCGAAGTTAGTCGCCCAGCAGCACCGATTCCAGTGCAATTTTGATCATATCGTTGAAGGTGGTCTGACGCTCTGCCGCGCTGGTCTGTTCGTGCGTGCGGATATGGTCAGAGACGGTACAGATGGTCAGCGCTTTCGCACCAAACTCTGCCGCCACGCCGTAGATCCCTGCGGCTTCCATCTCAACGCCGAGGATGCCGTACTTCTCCATGACATCAAACATCTGCGGATCGGGCGTGTAGAACAGATCCGCAGAGAAGATGTTGCCGACGCGCGCGTCAACGCCCAGCGCTTTTGCTGCGTCAACCGCGTTGCGTACCATGTCAAAGTCAGCAATCGCTGCAAAATCATGATCTTTGAAACGCATACGGTTTACTTTGGAGTCGGTGCAGGCGCCCAGACCAATCACCACATCACGCAGTTTTACGTCAGCACGTACTGCACCACATGAGCCGACGCGGATGATTTTCTTCACGCCGAAATCGGTGATCAGCTCTTTGGTATAGATTGAGCAGGATGGGATCCCCATACCGTGGCCCATTACCGAAATCTTACGGCCTTTATAGGTGCCGGTAAAGCCAAGCATACCGCGTACGTTGTTGACTTCCACAACATCGTCCAGGAAAGTCTCAGCGATATGCTTTGCGCGCAGCGGGTCGCCAGGCATCAGCACGACGTCCGCGAAATCACCCATTTCTGCATTAATATGTGGCGTTGCCATGGTTCTTATTCCTTTTCAAAAAAGTGTGCGCTGTTTTACAGCATGCTTTTGCCGTAGTCCATGCTGGAGAGGCCAAAGTACGCGGCAATGGTCTGGCCGATATCGGCAAAGGTGTCGCGATAACCCAGCGATCCCGGCTTGACGCCCGGACCGTAGATGAGAATCGGGATATGCTCACGCGTATGCTCAGTGCCTTCCCAGCTGGGATCGCAGCCGTGGTCAGCGGTCAGGATCAGAATATCGCCCTCCTGCACCAGCGCCATCAGCTCTGGCAGACGGCGGTCAAACAGCTCCAGTCCACCGGCATAGCCTGCGATATCGCGGCGATGACCCCAGGTTGAGTCGAAATCAACAAAGTTGGTAAAGACGATAGAGGTGTCAGGCGCCTTTTTCATCTGCTCAATCGTGGCGTCAAACAGCGCGTCGAGACCGGTCGCTTTCACTTTCTGCGTGATGCCCTGATGCGCATAGATATCGGCAATTTTACCTACCGAGATCACTTCCCCGCCCTTCTCGTCGACCAGCTTTTTCAGCATGGTCGGTGATGGCGGCTCAACGGCCAGATCGTGACGGTTGCCGGTACGCTCAAAGCTGCCCGCTTTATCACCCACAAACGGACGGGCAATGACGCGACCGATGTTGTAGCCGCCTTCCGTCAGCTCTTCACGGGCAATTTCACACAGTTCATACAGCCGCTCAAGGCCAAAGGTCTCTTCGTGACAGGCGATCTGGAACACCGAGTCTGCTGAGGTATAGAAAATCGGCTTACCGGTTTTCATGTGCTCTTCACCCAGCTGATCGAGGATCACCGTACCGGAAGAGTGGCAGTTGCCGAGATAGCCCGGCAGATCGGCGCGCTCCACCAGCTTATCCAGCAGCGCCTGCGGAAAGCTGTTCTCTTTATCGCTAAAGTAGCCCCAGTCGAACAGAACCGGGACACCGGCAATTTCCCAGTGGCCGGAGGGGGTATCTTTGCCGGAAGAGAGTTCGCTGGCGTAAGCGTAAGCGCCGATGATTTCAGCATTTGGATCCAGCCCTGGCGGAAAGCGACCGGTCGAGAGTTCTGCCGCTTTGCCAAGACCGAGCGCGGTCATGTTTGGCAGATGTAGCGGGCCTTCGCGCCCTTCGTTTGCGCGACCTTCAAAACAGGCTTCAGCGATATGGCCAAGCGTATCTGAACCCGCATCACCGAATTTATCAGCATCTTTACTGGAACCGATGCCGAAGGAGTCGAGAACCATAATAAAAGCACGTTTCATGCAAGTCTCCTGCGCGCCAGGCGCGATGACAAGTCAAAAAAAAGCGATCAGATCAGTATACCTGAATGGCTGCTGTCTGGCACGCAGTAACGCCACTATTCACTGATGCGGCGATAGACCACGGGCGTGGTTTCAGGTGCCTGGTCGCTCAGTACGATGGCGGTTCTGACCGCCTGCGCGGCTTCCTGCCACTGCGCTTCCGAGGCGGCATGGATCATCGCCAGCGGCCGCTGCGTATCAACCCGGCTGCCCAGCGCAATCATGTCGCTCAGGCCTGTGCTGTAGTCGATTGTATCAGTGGCCCGCCGCCGCCCGCCGCCCAGCGCCACAACGGCCATGCCCAGCGCCCGCGTATCCATCGCGCTGACGATCCCCGCTTCTTCTGCATAGAGCGGCCTGCTGAAAGCCGGCGCCGGCAGATAGTGATCCATCCGCTCGATAAAATCTGCCGGCCCGTTCTGAGCCGCCACCATTCGTGCGAATACTTCGGCAGCTTTACCGTTATCCAGCACCTGCTGCAGTTTCTGCCGCGCCTCGGTGTCATTCGCTGCCAGCTGGCCGGACACCAGCATCTCAGCGCAAAGCGCCATCGTGACCTCATACAGACGCGGATTGCGCGCCTCGCCGGTCAGGAACTGCACCGCTTCGCGCACTTCCAGAGCGTTACCCGCGGTTGAGGCCAGTACCTGATTCATGTCGGTAAGCAGCGCGGTGGTCTTGCATCCTGCGCCGTTCGCCACCCGCACAATCGACTGCGCCAGCTGTTCCGAGGCGGCAAAGGTGGGCATAAAGGCGCCTGAACCCACTTTGACATCCATCACCAGCGCATCCAGCCCTTCTGCGAGTTTTTTGGCGAGAATCGAGGCGGTGATCAGCGGAATGGAGTCAACCGTGGCGGTGACATCGCGCGTGGCGTAAAAGCGTTTATCTGCGGGCGCGAGCGAGCGGGTCTGCCCGATGATCGCTACCCCCACCTGTTTAATTATGTCGCGGAAACGGTCGTCGCTGGGGTAAATATCAAAGCCCGGAATGGCCTCCAGCTTATCCAGCGTGCCGCCGGTATGACCCAGACCGCGTCCGGAGATCATCGGCACATATCCACCGCAGGCGGCGACCATCGGTCCCAGCATCAGAGAGGTAACATCGCCTACGCCACCGGTTGAATGTTTATCCACTACCGGACCGTTGAGCTGCAGCGACTGCCACTCCAGAACCGATCCTGAGTCGCGCATCGCCATGGTCAGGGCAACGCGTTCCTGCAGGTTCATATCGTTAAAATAGATGGTCATCGCCAGCGCAGCGATTTGCCCTTCCGAAACGGTTTCATCGCGCACGCCATCGATGAAAAAGCGGATCTCCGCCTCACTCAGCGGCTGCCCGTCACGTTTTTTCCGGATGATTTCCTGTGGCAGAAACAAGGTTGCCTCCTGTGATTGCTGGTATATACGCGGCGCATAAATGCGCCCTCTACGGGAATGTTGGATTTTGTACCCCGTAGGGGGCGCATTCATGCGCCCCTGGCCGGATGCCGCAACGGGATTTAACCCGGGCCGCATGAATGCGGCCCCTACGACAATATTCGATTCCGGCCCCTGTAGGGGGCGCATTCATGCGCCCCTGGCCGGACGCAGTGCCGGGATTCAACCCGGGCCGCATTAATGCGGCCCCTACGGCAATATTCGATTCCGGATGCCGCGACGGGATTCAACCCGGGCCGCTATCAGTAACCCGTTTTGCTGCCGCTGGTTGCGTGGCCCAGCGTGCTGAGCAGGTTTGCCAGCAGGCTGGAGGCACCAAAGCGGAAGTGACGGGCGTCGGCCCAGCCCTCACCGAGGGTGTCGTCAGCCAGCTTCAGGTAAAGAGCGGCATCTTCTGCGGTGCGCACGCCGCCGGCTGGTTTAAAACCCACCTGCTGCTGCACGCCTTTATCGCGAATAACCTGCAGCATGATGGCGGCAACTTCCGGCGTGGCGTTCACCGGCACTTTACCGGTTGAGGTTTTAATAAAATCAGCGCCGGCATCAATCGCAATTTCTGATGCCGTACGGATCAGCGCCTCTTCTTTCAGCTCGCCGGTTTCGATAATCACTTTCAGCAGCACGTCCGCTGCCGCACACGCCTCTTTGCACGCTTTAACCAGCGCAAAGCCGGTATCACGATCGCCAGCCATCAGAGCGCGATAGGGAAATACCACATCCACTTCGTCAGCGCCGTAAGCGATAGCGGCGCGCGTTTCCGCCAGAGCGATCTCAATATCCGCATTACCATGCGGAAAATTGGTCACGGTCGCAATGCGCACCTCAGGCGTACCCTGTTCGCGCAGCGTTTTACGGGCGATCGGGATAAAGCGCGGATAGATGCAGATAGCGGCAGTGTTGCCCGCAGGGGATTTGGCCTGATGACACAGCGCAATGACTTTTTCATCAGTGTCATCGTCATTCAGGGTAGTGAGATCCATCAGTTGCAGCGCGCGCTGCGCAGCAGCATTAAGGTCAGTCATAACAGGCTCCGGATGTCAGGCCAGCAGCGAGCTGCCGGATAATGTGATTATTTTAACAATTGTCGGGAAGTGCCATTGCGAATCAGATCACATAAAAAAGAGATAGCAGCTCGAAATTACATAGAAAATCTGCTTAAGATCTCTTTTTGACGTGAATGCATGGCTAAACAGATCGCAACGCAGATGTAATTATTATCACAAAATCGCGCGCTGAATGGTATCACTCTGATAGATCGCCGGACGGCGATCGGGAAGAAAATGCAAATATACGCAGGCTGTTCTGCCACAGCGCATCGGCAATCACGTCAGCCGGTTCAGGACGCAGCGTGCACAATACCTCAAACACATTGCGCGCCCGCTCAGGCCGGTTGGGCTCTCCCTGAAAACCCTGCAGCGGCATATCCGGTGCGTCAGTCTCCAGCAGCAGCGACGCCAGCGGCAGGCTGGCAATGGTATGGCGGGTTTTGCTGGCGCGCTCCCAGGTAATGGTGCCTCCCACGCCGATGGCATAGCCGAGCTGGATAAAGCGCTCTGCCTGCTGCTGGCTGCCGGCAAAGCCGTGCACGACGCCACGCCGCGGCAGATTATGGCGCCGCAGCAGCATCGCCAGCTGATCGTGGGTGCGGCGGGAGTGCAGGATCACCGGCAGATCAAAACGTTTTGCCAGAATGAACTGCGCGTTCAGCAGTCGCGTCTGCTTGTCGAAATCGGGATCGTTCATATAGAGATCCAGTCCGATCTCACCGATCGCTACGCAGTTGCTCTCTGCCTGTGCCAGATACTGCGCGAGCAGATCCAGATGATCGTCCTGATGACGGGCAATATTGATCGGATGCAGGCCCAGCGCCGCATAGAGCGCCGTGTGATCTTTTGCCAGCTGCATAACGCGTGCAAAACGACTCGCTTCTGTCGATGGCACAATAATGCGCTCTACGCCGGCGGCGGCGGCGCGGGCAATGCTTGAGACCGCATCATCAACAAACGGCGGGAAGTCAAAATGGCAGTGCGTGTCGATAAATTTCATGCCAGCGATCCTTCATCCCAGGCAGCATCGTTCCCCGCCAGCGGCGGCGTGTGTAGCGGTCGCGTATGCGGTGCATTGGCAGCGGCGGCGGGCGGTGCAATCGGCAGCGATCGGCGTGCCGGCTCTGCATCACTCAACCACTGCCCCAGCGTAGCCAGAAAGTAGCGTCCGCTGCGTCGGCCAAGATGATAATCGTGGTTCAGCGCGGCCACGCGGCTGCCGAGCGCCATGCTGGCCAGCGGGCGCGGCGGGCAAATTTCCACAATGCGCAGATTACCCGGCGGCTGTTCAATAAACTGCTGGATCTCGCGATAGCTCGCTTCATGATGATGCAGGATGTTGATCATCGGCTGCAGCGCACTGTCACCCAGCCAGCGCTCCATCCGCTGGAACCATTGCGGCGTATAGAACATCTGCGAAGGCGTGGTCCGGATCACCACAATGGTATCCGCGCCGCGTCGCGCGGCTTCACGCACCGGAATGGCGTCGCTGATGCCGCCATCCAGATAGCTGACGCCATCCATCAGCACGCCGCTGCGATAAAAGCCAGGAATAGCGCTGGATGCTTTGATAATGTCATGCCAGGTCAGCTCATCAGGCCTGAAATAGCGTGCCTGATAATCGTCACTGCGGCAGGCGCACATATAAAATTCGCTGCCACCGGCAAACAGTTTCTGCGCGCTGCTGAACGCCAGAGGAAATTCACTGCGGGTAATATCGATTAGCCAGTCGAGATCGATAAGATGTCCACCGCGCACAAAACGCAGCGGATCGAAAAACTGCTTACTGGTGGTATAGCGGGTAATAACACGTCGGGCATAGCCCGGCTGAGCGCAGACAAAGGCGGAGAGATTTTGCGCGCCGGCGGAGGTGCCCAGCATCAGATGAAAAGGGTTAAATCCGGCCCGCTGGAATGCGTCCAGTACGCCTGCGGTGAATATTCCGCGCTGGCCGCCGCCTTCACAGACAAGTGCAATTTTGCGGGATTTAAATGGCTGAAGCGCCAGCGGTTCAAAGGAACCAAGTGAAACCGGAATGCGTATACCCAATGGCGTACCCTCAGTAGTTACTGCTCTGAGGGAGGCCAGAGCGGCATCCCGGAGAACCAGTCATTGTCATTCCCTGACCCACTGCACGGGCAGCTGCGACGGCAGACAATGCCGTCAATGACTGGCCTCCGCTTTACATCACTAGCGGGTTACTGCAATTGATGTGTCTGGTCAGAGTTTTTTGCGCCCGGTAAACAGGCTAACCAGGAACAGAATAATACCGACAATAAAGACAATTTTAGCTGCCCATGCTGCCGTACCTGCCAGACCGCCGAATCCTAAGGCTGCCGCGATCAGTGCAATGACCAGAAAGATAATACCCCAACGAAACATAAGCCTCTCCTTTACCATAGTAGAAATCGAACTGCTTATTCTTCACTTCACTGTTTTATTGCGGAACAGCATCAGAGCGATGCCGTTCCGGCTGCGTTAAGATTTCACCTTGAGGTCATTCTTCACGCTTTTCACGCCTTCAATGGCTTTTGCGATCTTCTCAGCACGCTCAGACTGTGCCTGATTCGCAACTTCTCCTGACAGCTGAACCACGCCATCGGTGGTTTCCACCTTCACATTGCGCGATGGAACAATGTCGTCTGCTAACAGCTTAGCTTTAATTTCGCTGGTTGTGGCGGCATCACCGGCATAACCTTTCAGCGAGCCTTCTTTATTGTCTCTGACGTGTAGTTTGTCACTGACGGATTTCACTCCTTCAACTTTCTGCACCAGAGCGACAGCCTTTTCAGCCTGATCCTGCGAGGCAACGAAACCGCTTAATGTCACCACACCCTGCTGCGTTTTGACGGAGATATCCGTGCTTTTAATCGCGTCATCATCAACCAGCGCCGCTTTGGCTTTGGCTGTAATGCCGCTGTCATCCATAAAACCATCGACTTTTTTCATAGAACTATCGATTTTGGAACCCGTCGAGCTGGTATCAGCAGCAAATGCCGCACCGCTTAACAGCGCCGTACCGGCCAGTGCAGCAATCAGGGTCTTGGCAATCTTAGTCTTATTCATCGATATGATCCTTCTATCAGTTAATTCACCCGCAAGCGCGAATGCACAACAGCTAACGGCGCCGTTGCCTTGATGGACGTAACCAAACTCGCAGGCCTGTTTTTTCGTCCGACAGAATAATCATAGTAGGGATTACAGCTTTTGCTGGCTTTTGTGGTTGATATCTCGCCAGAAAGTCAGAATGACAGCGTAATTAAGAGGAGTCTGTAACAAAAAAAGCAGGACCAGTAATGACTGGTCCTGATAGCGAGGCGGGATCAGTGTTCGCGGGTTTTGCGGAAAACCACGTCAGGATAACGCTCCTGCGTAATATTCAGGTTAACCATCGTAGGCGCGATATAGGTGAGGTTATCTCCCCCATCCAGCGCCAGATTGACCTCATTTTTACGCTGGAAGTCGTCAAACTTCTTCGCGTCGCTACACTCTACCCAGCGGGCGGTGGAGACGTTGATCGCTTCATAGATCGCTTCAACGTTGTATTCGCTCTTAAGGCGGGCGACAACCACATCAAACTGCAGCACGCCGACGGCACCAACAATCAGATCGTTGTTATGCACCGGACGGAATACCTGCACGGCGCCCTCTTCAGAGAGCTGAACCAGACCTTTCAGCAGCTGCTTCTGCTTAAGTGGATCGCGCAGACGGATACGGCGGAACAGCTCTGGCGCAAAGTTCGGAATGCCGGTGAACTTCATCGCTTCACCCTGGGTAAAGGTGTCGCCAATCTGAATCGTGCCGTGGTTATGCAGGCCGATGATATCGCCCGGGAACGCCTCTTCAACGTGCGAACGATCGCCTGCCATAAAGGTCAGCGCATCGGAGATCACCACATCTTTGCCGGTACGCACCTGACGCAGTTTCATACCCTTTTCATAACGACCCGATACCACACGCATGAACGCAACGCGGTCGCGGTGTTTGGGATCCATATTCGCCTGAATCTTGAAGACAAAACCGCTGAACTTCTCTTCACGCGCTTCCACAATACGGGTATCGCTTTTACGCGGCATCGGCGCAGGTGCCCAGGAGACCAGGCCATCCAGCATATGATCGACACCAAAGTTGCCCAGCGCAGTGCCGAAGAACACCGGCGTCAGCTCGCCGTTGAGAAACAGCGACTGCTCAAATTCGTGTGAGGCGCCCTGCACCAGCTCCAGCTCATCACGCAGCTGCTGTGCCAGCTCTTCGCCCACCGCCGCGTCGAGATCGGGATTATTCAATCCTTTTACAACGCGCACGTCCTGAATAGTATGGCCTTTACCGCTCTGATAGAGATAGGTTTCATCTTTATAAAGGTGGTAAACCCCTTTAAACAGCTTGCCGCAGCCGATTGGCCAGGTAATGGGGGCGCAGGCGATCTTCAGCTCGCTCTCAACCTCATCCAGCAGCTCCATCGGATCGCGGATGTCGCGGTCCAGTTTGTTCATAAAGGTGATGATGGGCGTATCGCGCAGGCGGGTTACTTCCATCAGCTTGCGGGTACGATCCTCAACCCCTTTCGCGGCATCAATAACCATCAGACAGCAGTCAACGGCGGTCAGCGTGCGATAGGTATCTTCCGAGAAGTCTTCATGCCCCGGCGTATCCAGCAGGTTGACCAGGCTTTCACGATAGGGAAACTGCATCACCGAGGTGGTGATTGAAATACCACGCTGCTTCTCCATTTCCATCCAGTCTGATTTAGCATGCTGGCTGGAGCCGCGGCCTTTAACAGTACCGGCAGTCTGGATAGCCTGTCCGAACAGCAGGACTTTTTCGGTGATTGTGGTTTTACCGGCGTCCGGATGCGAGATAATCGCAAAGGTACGGCGGCGCGCCACTTCTTCTAAAAAGGGAGCATTAGACATGAGTGCGTTCTTCTTCAGGGCGGCGCGTCTGTAACGCGCGGCAGATAAATCGTTCCGGAACCTGTCCGGTGGGTAACAGTGCCAGTGGCAACGCCGTGGCGTCACTGCACAGCAGCGGTTCGCGGCTGCGCTGGCGGTGCTCCGGTTATCCGGTCAGCGTTGAGGCGGCATAGCATACAATATTTCAGCAGGCGGGGAAATCACGACTGTAGCGCGCAGGTAACCTCTTACGGCTCCGTCCGCGTCCGGTCATGGCAGGCGAATGGCAATCAGTTAACAATGAGAATTCGTCGCATTCAGAATATTGAATAATTCCATTTATATTCAATGATATAAATTAAAATTTCGTGCAAAAAACCCTTCACATAAACGCTGATATTGCTGCATAATTCGCCGTAATTTTTCTGACTGCTTAATAAGGACGCAGCTATGTTAACTGCTGAAATGACCTCTCGCCTGAACGACCAGCTTAATCTGGAGTTCTTCTCTGCCAACCTCTATCTGCAGATGAGCGCCTGGTGCAGCGATAAAGGATTTGAAGGGGCCGCCTCTTTCCTGAAAATGCATTCGCGTGAAGAGATGGAGCATATGCAGCGCCTGTTTGATTACGTCAGCGATGCGGGTTCCATGCCGGTACTGGGCAGCATAGCGGCACCGGCTGTCAGCTGGAACTCTCTGAGCGATGTGCTGAGCGAAGCGCTGAAGCATGAGCAGCTGATCACGCAGAAAATCAATGAACTGGTGCACACCGCGCTGACATCGCAGGACTACTCCACTTTTAATTTCCTGCAGTGGTATGTGGCAGAGCAGCATGAAGAAGAGAAATTGTTTAAAACCGTGCTCGATAAACTGGCGCTGGTGGGTAACAAAGGTGAAGGTCTGTTCCTGGTGGACAAGGACCTGGGCCGCATGAACGTGGAAGGTCACGGTCAATAATAAAAAAGATGACATACAGCAAGCAGCAGCGCCCGGTTTTGCCGGGCGTTTTTTTATGCTGAAAGCGTGCGCTCAGAGGACGACGAGCCTGCAGACGGTCAGGAGCACATAAATGCGCCCTCTGCGTTGTCACGTCGTCACCCATGGCGCCATCTTACTCCAGCGCTTTCAGTCGCAGCTCTGAGGGTTGCGGGCGGCCAAACAGATACCCCTGAAACAGCGTGCAGCCCTCTTCACGCAGCTTCGCAAACTGTTCGCTGTTCTCCACGCCTTCCGCCGTGATCTGAATATCCAGGCTGCGGCTCATGCCGGTTATTGCCCGGATGATCGCCAGCGCTTCGCGGCTGTCGCCCATATCGTTGATAAAAGATTTATCGATTTTGATCTTATCGAACGGGAATGAGCGCAGATAGCTGAGCGAAGAGTAGCCGGTGCCAAAATCATCCAGCGCAATCTGTACGCCCAGCGCTTTAAGGTTCTGCAGCGTCCGGATATTGCCCAGCGTATCGTCCAGCAGCACCGACTCCGTGATCTCCATCTCCAGCCGATGCGGTGCCAGACCTGACTCCTTCAGCGCCCCCTCTACCACCGACACCAGCGAGCTGTTTTTAAACTGCAGCGGTGAGAGATTTACCGAAACGGACTGTTCGGTGTTCCAGCTCTGCGCTTCGCGGCACGCCTCATACAGCGCATAGGCACCCAGCATATGAATCAGCCCGGTCTCTTCAGCAATCGGGATGAAATCCACCGGCATGATCAAGCCTTTGACCGGATGGTGCCAGCGCATCAGCGCTTCATAACCAATAATGCCGCTCTGACTGGTAATGGGCTGATAGTAAAGTCTGAGCTGCCGCCCGGTAATCGCATCACGCAGATCGTTTTCAATGATGCGCCGGCTGCGCGCCTGGTCATCCATCTCTGGCGTAAAGTGCTCATAGCGGTTACGGCCGTTACGCTTCGCCTCGTAGAGCGCCATATCGGCGCAGCGCAGCATATGTTCCGGCGTGTTGACGGCCTGGGTGGTCAGGGCGATCCCCACGCTCAGGCCCACGGTAAGATTATGCCCTTCGACATTCATGGGCGGCTGAATCGCCTCGATCAGGCGCTGCGCCACCGTGGCCGCTTCGTCAGCGTTGTGGATATCGGGCAGCACAATAGCAAATTCGTCGCCGCCGATGCGGGCCAGCGTATCACGCTCACGCAGCACGCTGCGCAGCCGCTTAGCCACCGCGCGCAGCAGATCGTCACCAATCTGGTGGCCAAGCGCATCATTCACGTTTTTGAAATTATCGAGGTCGAGACAAAGCGTGGCGCTGATCTGGTTCTGTGCCGTGTCGTTACGCAGCGCTTCGCTGAGTTTTTGCCGGAACAGAATGCGGTTAGGCAGGCTGGTCAGGTTGTCGTGATGCGCCATATGGTGAATACGCGCATCCGCTTCGCGCTGGTCAGTCACATCTTCCACGATTAGCATGACATAATTTTGCCGCATATCTTTGCCGGTGATGGTGGTGGCGCGGGTATGCAGAACCCGCTCACCGCTGGCGGTCAGCAGCAGCTGCTCGCGGGCGTGAATGCCTTCACTGCGCAGCGCAATATCCGCCAGGCTATTAAAGTAGTCGCTCAGTTCGGCAGACATGCACTCGTGCGGACGCTTATGCATGAGCAGCGATCGGCTCAGCCCAAACAGCTGCTCAGCCTTGGCATTCACCATCAGAATTTCGCGGCTGATAGCATCCTCCACGATCACGCAGGAGGGGATGTTGCTGATGATGGTGTCGAGAAAGGTCGACAGCTCCGACATTCTGCTGCTCTGCGCCTGTGCCAGATCGCGCGCGCGCAGAAGCTGCTGCTCATGTTCACGCCGCTCCGTCACGTCGCGCGTGATTTTGGCAAATCCGATCAGGCATCCACTCTCATCATGAATCGCGTCAATTACCACGTGCGCCCAGAAAGCCGATCCATCTTTCCGGTAGCGCCATCCCTCATCTTCAAACCGCCCGGTTTTTAGCGCAATGCCGAGGTTTGCATCCGGCAGATGGAGCTGGCGCTCCTGCGCGCTGTAAAAGAGTGAGAAGTGCTGCCCCACAATCTCATCTGCGCGATATCCTTTAGCGCGCTGCGCCCCGGCGTTCCAGTTAACGACTCGCCCCTTCAGGTCCAGCATGTAGATAGCGTAATCGGTGACGCCCTCCACCAGCAGCCGAAACGTTTTTTCATGTTCGCGCTGCTGGCGCAGCAGCGCCTGCTGTTCAGTGCAGTCGCGGGTAATTTTTGCGTAGCCAATCAGTTTCCCGGCGTCGTCGCGAATTGCGTCGATGATAACGTGCGCCCAGAAAGCGGAACCATCTTTACGATAGCGCCACCCCTCATCTTCAAAACGTCCGGTTTTAAACGCGGTCGTAAGATTCTTTTCCGGTAGATGGTTCAGACGATCCTGCGCGCTGTAAAAGCGGGAGAAGTGCTGTCCGACAATTTCCTCTGCCACGTAGCCTTTTGTCCGCTGAGCCCCGGCATTCCAGTTCTCAACGTTGCCCTCCAGATCCAGCATATAAATCGCATAGTCGGTTACGCCCTCTACCAGTAAACGAAAGCGCTGCTCCTGTTCACGCTGCCTGCGCTGCTGCGCCTGCTGCTGCGTGTAGTCGCGGGTGATTTTGGCAAAACCCAGCAGCTCGCCCTGCTCATCCCGGATAGCGTCAATCACGACGTGAGCCCAGAACGCGCTGCCATCTTTGCGATAGCGCCAGCCTTCGGTTTCAAACTTACCGGTTGCGGCAGCAACAGAAAGACCGCGCTGCGGCGCGCCGTTTTTGCGCTCCTCTTCGCTATAAAACAGCGCAAAATTTTTACCAACGATCTCATCTGGCGTATACCCTTTGGCGCGCTGCGCACCGGTATTCCAGTTAGCAACGGTACCGTCAGGTTTGAGCATGTAAATGGCGTAATCTACGACGCTCTGCACCAGCAGCCGATACATTACATCAGAGTTATTGTTCATATTTTGTGCCTGTTCCGGCCTGATACAGCATCGGCTTTTCAGAAGATTCTTAATTATTTCAGACTTAAACGCAAAAGTGCAGCGCTGACAAGCGCTAATCGATTTCAGACAAAATCTGGCAGGAGTGTTATCGGCAGTGGCGAGAAAACGTTCAGAGAAATGCATCATTCCTCGTGGCTACCTGCTATTTATGGCAGGTCAGTCGGGGAAGAGCATGCAGGAAAGCCGCATACCGGAGAGAGCCGGTATACGCAGAGAGACGAGACGCTGTCGCTGGCCTATCGGGCTGCCAGCTGCTGCATAACCGGCAGCCACAGGTCGGTCATCATCCCTTTGCCGCCGGTAAGCGGGTCGCGCGGGGGCAGAGGAACGCGCTGAATTTGCTCTCTGGCTGCACGCAGCCGCGAGGGTTCATCGCGTACTGTTTCGGGCGTCATTCCTTCCGGATAAGCGCCGACCATGAAAAAATCGTCTGACGCGTAAACCTGTTTATGCCCGACGCCTGCCGGGATCAGCACGGCATCACCTTCACGCAGCACCACCATACGCCCGCTGTCGCCGCCCAGCAGGATCTCAGCCCAGCCCGCCCCGACGCCCAGCACCTCATGCGTATTCGGATGATAGTGGGTATAAGGGAATACCGGCGCGCGCCATGCGGCAGGCCAGCCGCTGGCGGTAAAGGTCGTTTCAAACCAGCGTGCGCTATCTTCCGTGTCATCCGGCACCACACGCGGCCAGATAATCAGCGGCAGCGGGCTGTTCGGCACGCCGCCGCTGGCGTGAGAGAGCCGCAGATGCTGCGGGTTAAAGGAGGCGCCTGCTGAAAAGGTGCCGGCAGCAAACGACATCGATAACAGCAGGCTGGAAGAACAGGACGCCATGAACGTGCTCCGACAAATAATGTTAATTAATTGTGGCAATTTCAGGCGGTAATGCAATGTGGCAATATCTGAAAAAATCCCTGTTAATTAGTCGCTTAGTAACTTAAGCCAAATTTTTCGTTTCGGCGTTGCCGGTTTGTGATAGCGATCGCTCTCCGGCAAAGAGGTTGCGGTGCACACTCAGGCGGTTTTATCCAGATCGCACTGGCTGCTGACAAAATCGGGCAGTTCATTTACGCGCTCAGGTGGCAGCGGCCTGCCGAGCAGGTATCCCTGCAGCGTGTCGCAGCCAAGGCCGGTCAGAAAAGCTTGCTGATCGGGCGTCTCCACCCCTTCCGCGACCACTTTCAGATCCAGCGACTGCGCCAGCGCGACAATAGCGGAGACGATAGTGGCGTCCTCGGAATTTGCCTGCAGCTCATTCACGAACGCGCGGTCGATCTTCAGTTCACTGGCGGGCAGCCGCTTCAGATAGAGCAGGCTGGAGTAGCCGGTTCCGAAGTCATCAATCGACGCCTTTACCCCCATGCTGGTGAGTTCAGTCAGGATACGCACGCTCTCTTCCGGATCGCGCATCGCCGTGGTCTCTGTCACCTCCAGCGTCAGCTGCTCTGCCGGGATCTGATGCGTTTTCAGCGCCTGCGTCACGGTGGTAATCAGCCCGGACTGCTCAAACTGCAGCGCAGAGAGGTTCACCGCAACTGACCAGGCGGTATGCCCCTCCTGATGCCAGCAGTGCAGCTGGCGGCACGCTTCATCGATCACCCAGTTACCTATATTTATGATTAAACCGGTTTTTTCTGCGCCAGGCAGAAACAGATCAGGCGTAAGCAGACCGCGCTGCGGGTGCTGCCAGCGCAGCAGCGCTTCAAAACCGAGAATCGGCCCGCCGGGGGCACAATACTTCGGCTGGTAAAACAGCCGCAGTTCACGGTTATCCAGCGCCTGCCACAGATCGTTGTTAAGCTGCAGCTGCGACTGCGCCAGAATATTCATTGAGGGCTGGAAGAAGGTGTAACCGTTGCGGCCATTGTGTTTGGTGTGGTACATCGCGGCATCAGCGTTAAACATCAGCTCGCGCTCATCTCTGCCGTCGCCAGGATAGACGGCAATCCCGATACTTAAAGAGACCACCAGCTCATAACGCGATATGTCAAACGGCCGGTCAACGGCCTTCACCAGCATATCGGCCACCGAGGCGGCGTCGTTGGGATCGTCAATCTCCAGCAGCAGCACAAACTCATCTCCGCCCATTCGCGCCAGCGTATAGTGCCCCTGCATCTGGCTCATCATACGTTCCGTTACGCTCACCAGCAGTTTATCGCCGATATGGTGCCCGAACGCATCGTTAACCGCTTTAAAACCATCAAGATCCATAAACATCAGTGCAAACTGCGACTTCTCGCGATTGGCTTTGTTGATCGCCTGATCGAGCCGATCCTCCAGTAAAATGCGATTGGGCAGCCGGGTCAGGTTGTCATGCAGCGCCAGCTGGGCCAGTTCACGGTTCGCCTCTGCCAGCGAGTGCGCCAGAATTGACGTGCGCGCCTGCATACGCGCATCCAGCATAGAGACCAGCAGCGTAATGCCGAGTATCGCCAGCGTCACCACGGTGACAATCATCGCCAGCCAGTCGCTGTTTACCCCGTGATGTGTGACGTGGCTGCTCGCCGGAAATCCGGCCGCCGCCATACCGGTGTAGTGCATGCCGGCAATGGCGCACCCCATAACAACCGAGGCGCCAAAACGCAGCAACGTTACCCGGCCATAGCTGTGGCGCAGGTGAAAGGCCAGCCAGAGCGCAGCCCCTGATGCGAGCAGCGCAATCAGCACCGAGACGGCGATCCAGCCCTGGTTCCAGATAATACCCGGCATAAACATCAGTGCCGCCATGCCGGTATAGTGCATAGCCACTACGCCCGACCCCAGCACCAGCGCGCCGCCAGCCAGTCGCCGCCACGGCAGCTCTCCCACGCAGACCAGCCGCAGGGCAAAAATCGAGGCGAGAATAGCAACCAGCATGGAGGCTGCAGTGAGCATCGGATCATAGCTCATCTCCATATCGAGATTCATGGAGAGCATGCCGATGAAATGCATCGCCCAGATTCCTACGCCCATGGCAAAACCGCCACCCAGCAGCCAGATGAGCGCGACGCGACCTGACGAGGAGGCGACCCGGCCTGCCATATCCAGCGCAGTAAAGGAGGCGAGCATGGCGACAATAATCGAAACGATAACCGTGAATGAGTCGTATGACGTTACCAGCATAGGGAAGTCCGGATTAACGCTGTTTCCAGCTATAAAGTCGTGTAAACGGCATCCCTGCAGCTTTTGAACCGCTATCGCCCTTCCTGAACGAGGCAGAAATCCAGCCCTCTTCCCGCGCCAGACGACAGCAGGCTGGCAGCAAGGCCAGCCACTGTTATGACTCTATTATCGGCCTGCGGGCAAAAATAATGAGTAGAAAAAGCGTGTCAGAGATTAGACGTACTACCAGGCTGAACTATAGTAAATAAAACTGATGTAAATCATAAAGCAACCTCAGCGCTAATCTGGGGAAAGCGCGATATATCGCCTTAATTCTCTTTGCCAGCGGCATTTTACGGGTTCGTTTTTTATTAACAGGCCAGGTGGAAAAGCATCGACTCCTGATAATCAGTAAGGAATGATTATGAAACTCAAGCTTTTTCTTATGACCGCAGGCCTGTACACAGGATTGACGTCCGTAACGGCCCTGGCAGCCACCACTACCGGGGCGATCAACGCCACGCTCACGCTGACGACCGGTTGCCTGGTCAACGGTCAGTCAGCCACCACCGGCGTCAATTTCGGTACCCTGAACTTTGGCAGCAGCGCAGCTACCTTTGATACGCTGAATGCCACGCTGGTGGGCGCGGCCGGCAGCGGTATCTATGTGCGCTGCACAACCGGACAGACCTTTAATGTACAGGTCACCAGCAGCAACGGCGCGCCGGGCACGATTTACGGCACCGTCAGCGGCCAGCCGCGCTACCTCATTCTGGGCTCGGATAATACGCGGGGCATCGCCTATACCCTCTACAGCGACGCCGCCTTTACCACCGCGATAGCGAACAACACCAACATTGCCGCCAGCGGCACCACCGATCCGACGCTGGGCACCAACTATGCCATCTATGGTCGGGTCGTCGGCGGCGGCTTCAACCCGCTTATCCCGGCGGGTACCTATACCGACACCATAAACGTGGCGGTGAATTACTGAGCACGGGTGCGCGCGCAGTGAGGCTATCCCTCTCTCTCTGGCGGGCGGCGGAGCTGATAGCAGCCTTCGCCTGCCTGCCGGCAGATGCGCTGCCTGTGGCAAACTTTCAGGTCGCTGCGTCCATCGTGGCGGGCTGCGTGGTGTCGGGCAGCAATACGGGCGTGTTTGGTACGCTCAACTTTGGCTCGCACTCCGGCGTGGCTACGGGAAACTTCAGCGCAAGCTACCTGCAGAGCACAACGCTGAACCTGGCCTGCACGCCAGGCACCGCCGTCAGCATGAGTATTGACGGCGGCGCTAACTACACCTCTGTCCGCAATCTCAAACACACCAGCAGCAGCAATACCGTTGCCTACCGGCTCTTCAGTAACGCTGCACTGACTGCGCCTATACCCATTAACAGCGCTATAGCGCTGAACTATAGCAATGCGAATACGATTACGCTGCCTGTTTATGGTCAGCTGACGCTGCCTGGCACCGCGCAAGCCGGAACCTATACCGACACGCTGACCGTCACCCTGAGCTGGTGATGCTGAAAAAAAGGATGAACCATGAGAAACCTGTGCGCGCTGCTTTTGCTGTTAATCATCCCCTCAGTCCGGGCCGCCAACTCGCTGATGATCTGGCCCATTGACCCCGCCATAGCCTCTGAAGATAAAGCCAGCGAGCTCTGGCTGGAGAACCGCGGCGGCAGCAGCACCATTATGCAGGTACGCATTTTTGCCTGGCAGCAGCGCGAGGGCCAGGAGCAGTATCAGACGCAGCAGCAGGTCGCCGCCAGTCCGCCTATGGTGCGGCTGGAGCCGGGGCAAAAACAGCTGGTGCGCCTGATCAAACAGACGCCGCCCCCTGCCGGTCAGGAGAGCGCCTATCGCGTGGTACTTGATGAGATCCCGTCGCCGCGTAAGCCCGGTGATAATCAGGCCGGGCTTAACTTTCAGATGCGCTATTCCGTTCCGCTGTTTGTCTACGGCAGCGGTCTGACGCGCGACAGCGCGAAAGCGGTGCTGAGCTGGCGCGAAGTCAGCAGCGGCGGCAGGCGCTGGCTGGAGCTGACCAACAGCGGCAGCGGCCATGCGCGCCTGAGCAATGTCCGCGCCGGCGGAGCCGCCCTGGGCAACGGCCTGTTTGGCTATGTGCTGGCACACAGCAGCCAGCGCTGGCCGGTCAGCCAGCCCCTGCGCGGAGAGCTGGCAGCCGATGTCAACAACCGCGCCTGGCGCAGTACTGCCGCACGCTAATGACGCCTGCGCCCTCGCGTTATCTGCTGCTGGGCAGCGTACTGATGATCCTGCCCGCGCACGGGCGTGCGGAGAGCTGGTCTGCGCTGCCGCCTCCGCCCGCGCTGGAAAGCAGCGCACAGGGGCAGCAGCTGATGCTGGAGTTAATTATCAATCAGCGCGCGCGCGGCGATATTGTTGCCGTTGAACATCAGCAGGATCATTTCTGGCTGCGCCGCAGCGATCTGCTGCAGGCGGGCGTGGCGGCGGAAAAGCTGCCGGATGAGCGGGTCGATCTTCGGCAGCTGCCTGGCGCGGATGTCACCTATGATGAAACCCGGCAGCGGCTGCTGCTGACGGTGCCGCCGGCCTGGCTGCCGGCGCAGCGGCTCGGGCAGGCTGAGCAGCGTCCCCGCTTTCCGGCGCGCGCCAGCAACGGGGCGCTGCTGAATTACGACGTTTATCTGACCCACACCGACCGGGCCGGCTCACGCCTCTCCTCGTGGAATGAGTTACGGCTGTTCGGCCCGGCAGGACAGTTCTCCTCTAACGGCGTCTATACGCAGCAGCTGAATGGATCGCTCAGCGGTCAGCAGGAGGGATATCTGCGTTACGACACCTGGTTCAGCAATGAGAATGAAGACGCCGCGCTCAGCTGGCGGGTGGGCGACCTTATCACTGACGCCCTGAGCTGGAGCAACAGCGTGCGGCTGGGCGGGGTGCAGATAGCGCGTGATTTCAGCGTGCGTCCCGATTTAGTAACTTATCCGCTGCCTGCCTTCAGCGGCCAGGCGGCGGTGCCCTCCTCGGTCGATCTGTTTATTAACGGCTATCGCAGTGCGCAAACGGCGGTGCAGCCCGGTCCGTGGTCGCTGACCAACATCCCCTTTGTCAATGGTGCCGGGGATGCGGTGATCACCACCACCGATGCGCTGGGGCGTCAGGTCACCACCACGCTGCCCTTTTACGTGTCGGCCAGCCTGTTAAAAAGTGGCCTGTCTGATTACGCCTTCTCTGCCGGCGCTGTCCGGCAAAATTATGGTGTGAAGAGTGCCGACTACGGCGCTGCCGCTGCCAGTGGCTCCTATCGCTACGGTATCAGCGACTGGCTGACGCTGGAGTCGCACGCTGAAGGCAGTGATGACGTTGTCATGGGCGGTGCGGGCGGCCTGCTGAAAGCGGGAAGCCTGGGCGTCATCAACGCGGCGGTGGCGCAGAGCGACGCGCAGGGCCAGAGCGGCACGCAGTACAGCTGGGGATATCAATATAACAACAGCTGGTTCAGCCTTGGCACCCAGCACATTCTGCGCGATACCACGTTCAGTAATCTGGCGCTGATCGGCAGCCGCAGTGAAAGCGCCGACAGCCGCTATTCACTCGCGCGTCGCAGCGCACAATATACGGCCAGCCTGTCGCTCAGCGACTACGGCAGTCTGGGACTCGCTTATCTCGATATCAGCGGCGGCTACGGTGAGCGCACGCGTCTGTGGAACCTGACCTGGAGCAAAAACCTGTGGGGCAACAGCAGTCTCTATATCTCAGCCAGCCGCGATCGCGATCTCGGTAGCTGGGACGGGGCGATTTCACTGGTGATCCCGTTTGGTGAACAGAGCAGCGCGTCTGTGAGCGTGGAGCGCGATCGCCAGGGGCGCAGTAACCAGCGGCTGTATGCCTCGCGGGCAATGCCCACTGAGGGGGGAATCGCCTGGGACGCCTCCTGGGCACGCCAGGGGGGCGACAGCGGCGATTATCGTCAGGGCAGCCTGCGCTATCGCAATAACCGGATCGATACCTCAGCCGGATTCTGGGGCGATGATGACAATACAACGCAATGGGCGGATCTCTCTGGCGCGCTGGTGCTGATGGATAACCGCCTCTTTGCTGCTAATGATATCAACGACGCCTTTGTGCTGGTGAAAACCCGCTATCCCGGCGTGACCGTGCGCTATGAGAATCAGGCGATGGGGAAAACTGACGGCCAGGGCTATCTGCTGGTCCCGGCGGTCAGCAGCTACTACGGCGCAAAATATGATATCGATACGCTGGATCTGCCTGCCAGCGTCGCCGCATCCCGGGTTGAGCAGCGCATTGCCGTGAAGCGTAAAAGCGGTTTTCTGCTCGACTTCCCGATTGAGCCGCTGCGTGCCGCCAGCGTTATTTTGCACGACACGCGCGGTCAGCCGCTGCCGCTTGCCAGTCAGGTGCTGCGCGCAGGTAAAGAGAGCAGCTATGTCGGCTGGGACGGCATCGTCTGGCTGGAGAATTTGCAGGCGCGTAATACGCTGCAGGTTATCACGCCCGATGGCCGCCAGTGTGAAACCACGTTCAGCGTCGCGCGCGGCGAACCAGAGGCGCTGAAAACCTATGGCCCGCTGGTCTGCGCGCTACCTCTCCCGCAGCCCGGCGCCGGTGCGCTGGTGCAGAGATCCTCAGCAGGAGTACAACATGATTAAGTTACTATTGATGCTGGCGCTGCTGCTGCCCGGCGCCAGCTATGCGCTCTGCCCGCTCTCCGCTTCGCCGGCCAGCTTTGGCAGCCAGACCACCTTTTCTGTGCAATCCCAGGTTATCCCCACGTCCGCCAATACGAATGTCAACTGCGGCTCCGCCACGCTTAATCTGCTGGGCAACGACTATATTGCCTATGCGTTTACCGCTGCCAGCTACCTGAACGGGACCCGCGCTACGCTGAAAGCGAGCGCCGGCGGCAGCGATAACGTTCCGATCCAGCTTTGTGTCGACAGCGCCTGCGCCACCGAGCTGCGTCAGGGCAACAGCTATCGCTGGAACGCCTCGGCGCTGCTGGCGCTGGGCAACAGCCTCAACTTCACTATCCCGCTCTATTTCCGCACCGTGCCGGGACAGGTGATTGCGGCAGGCACGTACACCACCACCCTGACGCTGACGGTCAGCTACAGCGTCTGTACCAGTGCCGGTGCAGCGGGTATCTGCCTGGGAGCTGTGCAAACCAGCAGCGGCACCGCCCTGCCGCTGACCGTGACGCTGGTGGTCACCAATGACTGCACCACCATTACTGCCCCGAACCTCAACTTTGGCAGCGCGCCGCTGGCGGGCAGCTTCTCTGCCGTTCAGCAGACCATCAGCGTGGTCTGCTCTAAAGGAAGCACCTATAGCGTTGGGCTGAGCAACGGCAATAATTTCAGCGGCACCGCGCGGCAGATGGCAAACGGCGCCAGCCGGCTGGCCTATGACATTTATAAGGACACGGCCACGACCTCGCGCTGGGGCCCCTCCGGCAGCGATCGCTGGAGCAGCACGACGTCAACCTCGCTTAATCCCGATACGGTAACGCGCAACTTTACCTACACGGCCCGGATACTGACGACGCAGGCGACGCCGGCAGCCGGAAACTACACGGATAACGTGGTGGTGGACGTGGCGTTTTAGCGGGGGAGTGAGCCGGCCGCAGGGCGCGGCCGGAAAAGTATCAGAGTGAGGCGCTGGCGGGCGTTACCGCGTGGCGCTGCTGATACTGTCTCACCATCCGGCCAATCAGCAGTGTGCCTGCCAGTCCGCAGACGGCAGCAAATGAGAGCCAGATGCCGGGCATCGCTTTATCGCCGGTGGCATGAATAAGGTAGCTGGAGATGGCTGGCGTAAAGCCGCCAAACAGTGCGGTCGCCAGGCTGTAGGCCAGGGAAAAGCCGGATGCGCGCACCTCTGCCGGCATAATCTCCGCCAGATAGACCACCATGGCACCGTTGTAGCTGGCATAGAGAAAAGAGAGCCACAGCTCCGCTTCGACCAGATGCGCAAAGCTCGCGGAACCGGTGAGCCAGTGCAGCACCGGCCAGGCCGTCAGGATCATTAGCACGGTAAAGATAATCAGCAGCGGTCGCCGTCCGACCCGATCGGAAAGTGCCCCCATAACCGGCAGCCAGAACAGATTGGATATCCCGACAAACAGCGTGACCAGAAAGCTCTGCTTATCGCTCATCATCAGCACCGTTTTGCCAAAGGTTGGCGTGAAAGCGGTGATCATGTAGAACATAACGGTGGTGGTGACCACCATCAGCATGCCCGCCAGCACCAGCGCCCAGTTCTGTCCGACTGACCGCACAATCTGGCGCATCGAAGGATGCGTTTTACGCCGGCTGAACGCCTCTGTCTCCTCCAGCATGCGGCGGATCCAGAACAGAAACGGCACAATCATACAGCCCACCACAAACGGAATACGCCAGCCCCATTCGGTAACGGCCTCTTTCGCCAGTAAATGATTCAGCCCCAGTCCCAGCAGCGCAGCGAAAATCACCGCCACCTGCTGACTGCCCGACTGCCAGCTGACCCAAAACCCTTTACGTCCTTTGGGCGCAGCTTCTGCGAGATAGACTGAGACGCCGCCGAGTTCTACCCCCGCGGAGAAGCCCTGCAGCAGGCGTCCGAGCAGGATCAAAATTGGTGCCGCGGCGCCAAGCGTGGCGTAACCCGGCACCAGCGCAATGGTCAGTGTGCCCATCGCCATCAGCCCCAGCGTCAGCAGCAGGCCTTTGCGCCGGCCGTGATGGTCGATATAGGCACCCAGCACAATGGCGCCCAGCGGACGCATAAGAAATCCGGCGCCGAAGGTCATCAGCGTCAGCATCAGAGAGGCAAAGGGATCGTCGCCGGGAAAAAAGGTTTTCGCGATGGCGGTGGCGTAGTAGCCAAAGACCATAAAATCATACATCTCAAGAAAGTTACCGCTGGTAACGCTAAAGATGGTTTTCGCCCCGCTGCGCGCAGGTTTTTGCAGAGATAACTGGCTGCTCATACTGTCCTTCCTGGTTTTTTACCCGTTGTAGCCTGCTCAGCCAGGAATGAATGTGATCTGAATCACCATTGTGCTTTACAAAGACTGACAAAAGGTAACAGGAAATTAACAATGCGGGGCGGTTCTGACAGCCGCTTTGCAGAAAGCAGGTATAAAAAAAGCCGCTGTTATCAGCGGCTTTCTCTTCGGCAAAACAGTCCGGCTATTTGCCGGCCGTTTCCATTCCCATCAGGCCAATCTTCAGATAGCCCGCTGCGCGCAGCTGGTCCATCACCGCCATCAGCGTGGCATAGTCCACTGATTGATCGGCCTGGAAGAAGATAGTGGTCTGCTTATCTCCCGCGGTCTGCGCAGTCAGCGCGTTTACCAGCGTCTCTTTCGTCACCGCATCATTGCCGATATAGATCTGCTTATCCGCTTTGATTGAGAGATAGACCGGCTTCTCCGGGCGCGGCTGCGGTGCGCTGGTGGACGCTGGCAGGTTAACGCGTACATCTACCGTTGCCAGCGGTGCCGCCACCATAAAGATAATCAGCAGCACCAGCATAACGTCGATAAACGGCGTGACGTTAATCTCATGCATTTCGCTGTCGCCAGCGGCCTCATCGTTTAAACGCATCGCCATAATGATTATCCTGCGCGCAGCTTATGCGTAGCGGCCGGACGGCTGGTTTCCGCCGCGACGTGCGCCGTGCCGAGATCGAGATCGCGGCTTTGCAGCAGCAGCACCTGGGCTGCGACGTCACCCAGCGACGCTTTATAATTGGCAATCATGCGCGCAAAAACGTTGTAAATAACCACGGCAGGAATAGCGGCAACCAGGCCGACTGCTGTCGCCAGCAGCGCTTCAGCAATGCCAGGCGCGACCACGGCAAGATTGGTGGTCTGCGTTTTAGCGATGCCGATAAAGCTATTCATAATGCCCCATACGGTACCGAACAGGCCGATAAAAGGCGCCACGGAACCGATGGTTGCCAGAAAACCATTGCCGCGCCCGGCATGACGACCGAACGCCCCTACCCGACGCTCAAGGCGAAAACTGGTGCGATCCTTGATGCCCGCCAGATCGTCTGTGCCCGCTGACAGCGTCAGCTCCTCGCGCGCATCGGCCAGCAGTACAGCACTGTGACTGCTGGCTTTAAAGCTCTCTGCCGTACGGTAAGCGTCAGCCAGCGAGCGTGCTGCGCCCAGCGCCTGCTGCTCTTTTTTCAGGCGACGTTTCGCGGCGCTCAGTTCAGCATATTTGCCAAAAAAGATGGCCCAGGTCACGACGGATGCCAGTAACAGGCCAATCATGACAATTTTAACCACGATGTCGGCATGCTGGTACATCCCCCAGACAGAGAGGTCTGTCTGCATTAAATCACTGGCTACCACGCTGCATCTCCAGATTCTGTTGTAGAGTTCACGACTGAAGAGACGATCATAGCAAAAAAAAGGATCTAAGTGATAGTCGTTCTCATTACTATTTACAAAGCAGCGCCTGCTGCTGCTGTGCCTGCACTGCCGGGCTGGTGCCACTCTGATAATCGGTAAACAGGCTCAACCCCTCCCCCTGATTCGTGGTAACGTGAACGCTTTGTAAGATGGGTCAGGACAGGCAGTGATGGCTACGAAAAAACTGGATACCGCGCTGGTGAGCGCAGGACGTAATAAACGTTATACGCAGGGCGCGGTGAACAGCGTAATACAGCGCGCCTCATCCCTGGTTTTTGATACCGTCGCGGATAAACAGCGCGCCACCGCCGGGCGGGCTGAAGGCGAACTCTTTTATGGCCGTCGCGGCACGCTTACGCACTTTTCGCTGCAGGATGCGATGACCGAACTGGAAGGTGGCGCAGGCTGTGCACTCTATCCCTGCGGCGCAGCCGCCGTTGCCAACGCCATTCTGGCGTTTGTTGAAGCGGGCGATCACGTGCTGATGAGCGGAGCGGTCTACGAACCGACGCAGGATTTCTGCAGCAAAATCCTCACCAAAATGCAGGTCACTACTACCTGGTTTAATCACTGTATTGGCAGTGAGATCGGTGAACTGGTGCAGCCCAATACCCGCGTGGTGTTTCTTGAGTCGCCGGCGTCGGTGACGATGGAAGTGCAGGATATCCCGGCGATTGTTGCCGCCGTACGTGCCAAAGCGCCCGAGGCGATTATCATGCTGGACAACACCTGGGCGGCGGGCGTGCTGTTTAACGCGCTGTCGTTCGGGATTGATATTTCTATCCAGGCCGGCACCAAATATATCATTGGTCACAGCGACGCCATGATTGGCACCGCGGTGGCCAACGCCCGCTGCTGGCCGCAGCTGCGTGAGAACTCTTACCTGATGGGGCAGATGGTCGATGCGGATACGGCCTATATGGCGAGCCGCGGTCTGCGCACCTTAGGCACCCGCCTGCGCCAGCACGAAGAGAGCGCGCTGCAGGTGGCGGAGTGGCTGACTGGCCGGCCTGAAGTGGCGCGGGTCAATCATCCGGCGCTGGCGCAGAGCCCGGGACACCGTTTCTGGCAGCGCGACTTCAGCGGCAGCAGCGGCCTGTTTTCATTTGTGCTGCATGAGCGGCTGGATGCGCAGCAGCTGGCAAATTATCTCGATCGCTTCCATCATTTCAGCATGGCCTATTCGTGGGGCGGTTATGAGTCGCTGATTCTGGCCAGCCAGCCCGAAGAGCTGGCGGCGATTCGCCCGGCAGGCGGCGTCGACTTTACGGGCACGCTGATACGTCTGCATATCGGTCTGGAGCACGTCAGCGACCTGCTGGCCGATCTGCAGGCGGGTTTTGACCGCTTAACGAATTAAACCAACCTTCAACCATCCGTGGCTCGCCGTGTCAGATCAACGCGCCGGCGGCTGCGGAGGGCTACTATAAAAGCCTTGTAACTCGACGGGATAGCAGATGGGTGTTTTACATGAGATTGTCCAGGCGCTCTGGCATCAGGATTTTGCTGCGCTGGCCAATCCGGATGTCGTATGGATCGTCTACGGCGTGATGTTTCTGACGCTGTTTCTGGAAAATGGCTTGCTGCCGGCGTCGTTTCTGCCGGGTGACAGCCTGCTGCTGCTGGCGGGCGCCATGATTGCTAAAGGCGTAATGGACTTTGTGCCGACCATGGTGATCCTGACCACTGCCGCCAGCCTCGGCTGCTGGCTGAGCTATCTGCAGGGGCGCTGGCTGGGCAATACAAAGCTGGTCAAAAGCTGGCTGATGCATCTGCCCGCGCAGTACCATCAGCGCGCCTGGCATCTGTTTAACCGCCACGGCCTGATGGCGCTGCTGGTGGGCCGTTTCCTGGCGTTTGTGCGCACGCTGCTGCCTACCATGGCGGGTATCTCCGGACTGCGTAACAGCCGTTTTCAGCTGTTTAACTGGTTAAGCGGCGTGTTGTGGGTCGGCATTGTCGTGACGATGGGCTACGGCATCAGCCAGGTGCCGTTTATCAAGCGGCATGAAGATCAGGTTATGGCTATTCTGATGATCCTGCCGCTGGTGCTGCTGTTTACCGGGCTGGCCGGCAGCATTGTGGTGATCTGGAAAAAACGCCGTCAGAAAACCTCTTAATTATCACGCCGCGTCAAACGGCAGCGTCTGCACCGTTTGACGCGCGCGGCTGACCTCTTCACCCGGCGTTGTGCCAAACAGCCGTTTGAACTCCCGGGAAAACTGTGACGGACTCTCATACCCTACCCGCAGCGCGGCTGTACTCGCCTTTACGCCATCCTGCAGCATCATCAGCCGCGCCTGATGCAGACGATAGCGTTTGAGGTACTGCAGCGGGGACGTCTGCGTTACCGCCTTAAAGTTGTGGTGAAAAGCGGACACGCTCATGTTGACCTCGGCCGCCAGCGTCTCAACGCTCAGGCTGCCGGCAAAGTGCGTTTCTATCCGCCGCAGCGCGCGCGCAATCTGACTGAACTGCGTCTGCCGGTTAACCAGCGACAGCAGCGCCCCGCCAATCGGACCGGTGAGCACATAATAAAGGATTTCCCGTACCAGCTGCGGGCCAAGCACCCGTGCATCGCGCGGATGGCTCATCACATCCAGCAGCCGCTCTGCGGCACACAGCATCTCTTCGCTCAGCCAGGCAGAATGAATACCCGAGGTCTGCACCGCGGGCTGAAACTGCTCATCGTCACCGATATCCAGCAGCAGATCCTGCAGCGAAGCGGTATCCACGCTCAGACACATGCCCGCCAGCGGCGCATCGGGCGTGGCTTCCGTTTCGCACTCAACCGGCAACGGCACCGTCAGCATCAGATATTTACTGGCGTCATAGTGGAAGACCGTGCTGCCGAGATAGCCGGTTTTGCGTCCCTGAAACAGGATCACAATGCCGGGCTGATACATCATCGGCGTACGCGGCAGCGTTTCGCTGGCGTAAATGAGCCGGACATTTTTCACTGCACAGTGCGGTTTTTGCGGGTCGCACATTAGCGCGACGACCCGGCGGGCAAGCTGGCGACACAGGGCGTCATGGGACATGGCGGCTTTCCGGATAAAAAATTCAGTGTGCCGCAACGCTGCACAAAGCTCTACTCCCCTGGAGGATCAGGCAAGATTTTTGCAGAAAAGGGTCAGAGTCCGCTCTGGCAGAGCGATCCGCACTGCACGTTTGTTGTCTAGACTTAAGCACACAGTTTTTCCATTCAGCGATCGCAATGAAAAAGGAGCCCCTATGGCAGATCAACCTATTATCAAACTGCGCGACGGCAATATGATGCCGCAGCTTGGCCTCGGTGTCTGGCAGGCAAGTCAGGAGGAGGCGCATACCGCCGTACTGAAAGCGCTGGAAGTGGGTTATCGCTCTATCGATACCGCTGCCGCCTATAAAAATGAAGAGGCGATTGGCAGGGCGCTGAAGGATACGCCGGTAGCGCGCGACGATATCTTCGTCACCACCAAGCTGTGGAATGATGACCAGCAAAATGTGCAGCAGGCGATGGAGACCAGCCTGGAGAAACTGCAGCTCGACAGCGTTGATCTCTACCTGATGCACTGGCCCTGCCCGGAAAAAGATCACTACGTTGCGGCATGGGAGAAGATGATTGAGCTGCAGCAGCAGGGTCTGACCAAAAGCATCGGCGTCTGCAACTTCCATGAGGCCCACCTGAAACGCCTGATTGATGAAACCGGCGTGACGCCCGTCGTGAATCAGATTGAGCTGCATCCGATGCTGCAGCAGCGTACGCTGCACGCCTGGAACGCACTGCATCAGATCCAGACTGAGTCCTGGAGCCCGCTGGCGCAGGGCGGCGAAGGGGTGTTCGATCAGGCGATTATCCGCACGCTGGCGAAAAAGTATGGCAAGAGCGCCGCGCAGATTGTGATCCGCTGGCATCTGGACAGCGGCCTGGTGGTGATCCCGAAATCAGTCACCCCGGCACGCATTGAAGAGAACTTTAACGTCTTCGATTTCCGGCTGGAGAAAAGTGAGATCAGTGAAATCACCAAACTGGATAAGGGCCAGCGTCTGGGACCCGATCCGGAGACGTTTAACGGCTAGAGAAGCACAATGATTGCGGCCGCCCTCACGGCGGCCTTTTTCTTTTTCAGGAAAGCGGATTAACGACCATCTGCCCTGCCGTACCGCGATCGGCCAGTTCCAGCGTCTGGCTGTAATAGACAAACGGGAAGTGATCGCTGGCGCTTTGCGGAAAACTCACCAGCAGTTCCACACTGCCGTCAACCCAGACGGTATCTTTCCAGCCGCGATCTTCGCCCATCGACTGCGCGCCGTTGACGCTTTTGATAAGGAACATGACGCCCTGAATATGCAGCGACTGCGGGCGATCGGCGTGAATAATCCAGCGCTCAAACGTTCCCTGCTGCGTTGTGGTATCGATGCGGTTCATATCCCACAGCGCGCCGTTAATGCCCGGTACGCTGTCGCCAATACGAAATTCGCGCGTCCGCACCGCCACGCCGTCGAGGATCTGATCGGCCAGCAGTCGCATCGGCAGGTTATCGGTGACCAGCGGCAGCAGCCCGGTCGGGCGCAGCGTCAGCACCAGCGTGTTGGTCAGAATGGATGAGGGTTCAAACAGGCCGCGCAGGCGATCCATAATCCCTGCCGCCGTGCCCGCCGTGATTGACACTTCATCCCCCTGCGACATATCCACCAGCACCTCACGCCGTTCGCCTGGCGCCAGAGAGAGCGTCTGCACCGCGACCGGCGAAGGCAGGAACCCCTGATCGCTGGCAATAACGGTAAAAGGGCGACCGTCTGAAAAACGCAGGTCAAAGCGGCGCGCATTGGCGGCATTCAGCAGGCGCAGGCGCACCCAGCCGCGGGAAACATCCACATAGGGATTCTGCACGCCGTTAACCAGCAGCGTATCACCAAGAAACCCGCCCTCTGATGGCGGGTTATAGACCGGGGTGGCGAAGTTATCGAGGCGCTTATCCTGAATCACCAGTGGAAAATCATCCACGCCGTAGTGCTTAGGCAGCGGCAGCGATTTGCTGACCTCATCTTCAATCAGCCACATTCCCGCCAGGCCGTTATAGACGTGCGGGGCCATATGATTCGGCGTGCTGGCGTGATACCACAGCGTCGCCGCCCCCTGCCGAATGGGCAGCACCGGCGACCAGTCAGCACCCGCTGACATCATGCGCGGCGCCCCGCCCATCAGCGCGCCCGGCACCTGCAGGCCGCTGACCGTCATCGCCACCGGCTCATTAAGCCGGTTGCTGTAGATAAGCTTAACGTCATCACCGCTGTAAACCCGCACCGTCGGCCCCAGATAGAGGCCGTTAATGCCCCAGACCGGAACTTTGCTGCCGCTGCCCGTAAACGACCAGTGGCTGCGCTGCAGCGTCAGAAACAGCGGCTGTCCGCGGCGGGATTCAATCAGCGGCGGGACCGGCAGCGGGACATCGCCAGCCGGAGTAGCGGCGCGGGCTGAAAAAGTCAGTGCCGGGGAGGCCAGCGCAACGCCGGCAGAAAGCTGAATAAAGTGACGTCTGCTGCAAGACATAAAACTTCAGACCTTTTGAGCGGGGCGTAAAACGCCGTGTCCATGTTGTTGTTGTTGTTAATTTTGCTGTGGTGCACGGGGGTGGCATCCACCACCCCCGGATAGGGCTCAGATTTTACCGTTTTTTTCGCGTTCAGCGACTTCTGCGTTTAACTCTTCCAGCTTAGCAGACATTATTTCACGGCAGTGGGTCGCCAGCTTACGCACAGAGGTGGTCTCAAACTGTGCGGTATCGACCGGTGGCAGCATCTCTACAATCACCAGGCCATTCTTCCAGCGATTCATATTAATTTTGCCATGCGTATTGGAGACGACGATCGGGATAATGGGTACGCCAGCGGCGACGGCAGCGTGAAACGCGCCGGTCTTAAACGGCAGCAGGCCACGTCCGCGGCTGCGCGTGCCTTCCGGGAACATCCAGAATGAGATACGCTTCTTTTTAAATTGCCCGACAATCTCTCCGATAGTGCCGTGCGCTTTCGCCCGGTTGTCGCGATCGATCAGCAGGTTGCCTGTCAGCCAGTAGAGCTGCCCGAAAAACGGGATCCACAACAGGCTCTTTTTGCCCACGGTAACGGTGGTCGGCTGTACGATTTTCGCCGCCGTGATCATGTCATAGTTGTTCTGATGGTTTGCAATATAGATAGCATTACCGTAATTCGCCGCCTCAGGAGGCTTACGCAGCTCAACTTTAACGCCCAGCACTCCGGAGAGTCGGCCAAAAAGATGGCCAAACGTCGCGACATGGCGCGGGTTGCGCGGCGAAAACAGGCACCAGATGCTGCCGAAGACACAGACCAGTACGGAATAGATGATAATAATTATCGCGCGTAAAATTAGTAACATAGCGTCCTCAAAAAAATACTCCTTCGCAGATAACCCGATTACTCTGCACTTGCGTCACGCTTAGGGCGTGCCGGCGCGTTGACTTCAACGCTGTCAATACGCTGCAGGCCGCGTGATACGCTGCCGCGACGGCCGCGATCGGCACGCACTTTCTGCAGATCTTCATCGCGCAGGATCAGCTTACGTTTACCCACATAGAGGGTAAGAGTGCTGCCCGGCGTCAGAATCAGTAGCCACTGCAGCCGGTCGGCACCGGAGGCAGCATCTGCGGCAGGAATTGAGATAATTTTATTGCCTTTGCCTTTAGACATTTGCGGCAGGTCAGCCACCGGGAACATCAGCATTCTGCCCGCCTGGGTGATTGCCAGCAGCATGTCATCGCCGGAATTGACCGCCAGCGGCGTCATGACGCGCGCATTCTCCGGCAGCGTCAGCAGCGCTTTACCGGCGCGGTTGCGCGATACCAGATCGGCAAAGGTACAGATAAAGCCATAGCCGGCATCAGAGGCCATCAGCAGCTTCTGATCGTCCGCTTCCATCAGCACCTGCTCCATCACTGCGCCCGGCGGAAGCGTCAGCTTGCCGGTCAGCGGTTCCCCCTGCCCGCGCGCCGACGGCAGCGAGGTGGGATCGAGCGTATAGCTGCGGCCGGTGGAGTCAATAAATGCCACCGGCTGATTGCTCTTGCCGCGCGCCGCCGCCCGATAGCTGTCTCCCGCTTTATAGCTCAGGCCGGCAGGGTCGATATCGTGCCCTTTGGCGCTGCGCACCCAGCCCATCTGCGACAGCACAATGGTCACCGGCTCAGCGCTCACCAGCTCATTTTCACTCAGCGCTTTCGCCTCTTCGCGCTCGTGCAGCGGCGAGCGGCGCTCGTCGCCGTATGCCTGGCTGTCAGCCTGCAGCTCTTTCTTCAGCAGGCTGTTCATTTTCCGCTCAGACGCCAGCGTGGCCTGCAGCTGATCGCGCTCTTTCTCCAGTTCGGCCTGCTCGCCGCGGATCTTCATCTCTTCGAGTTTCGCAAGATGACGCAGCTTCAGCTCCAGAATCGCTTCGGCCTGCGTTTCGCTGATTGCAAAGCGCGACATCAGGACCGCTTTGGGTTCATCTTCACTGCGGATAATGTGGATCACATCATCAATGTTCAGAAACGCGACCAGCAGCCCCTCAAGGATATGCAGGCGGCGCAGCACGCGCTCCAGCCGGTAATTCAGACGGCGCGTGACCGTATCGCGCCGGTAGACCAGCCATTCAGAGAGGATCTCCAGCAGGTTTTTCACTGCCGGACGGTTATCCAGACCAATCATGTTCAGGTTAACGCGGTAGCTCTTCTCCAGATCGGTGGTGGCGAAGAGATGGTGCATGACCTGATCGAGATCGACGCGGTTAGAACGCGGCACAATCACCAGCCGCGTCGGGTTTTCGTGATCGGATTCGTCGCGCAGATCCTCAATCATCGGCAGTTTTTTGTTACGCATCTGGGCGGCGATCTGCTCCAGCACGCGCGCGCCGGAGACCTGATGCGGCAGCGCAGTGATCACTGCCTCACCCTCTTCTTTTTTCCAGACAGCGCGCTGACGTACCGATCCACGCCCGCTCTGGTAGATCTTGCGGATCTCTTCACGCGGCGTGATGATCTCTGCTTCCGTCGGATAGTCAGGACCCTGCACAATATCCAGCAGCTCATCCAGCGTGGTTTTGGGTTTGTCGATCAGCCGCACCGCGGCTTCAGCCACTTCGCGCAGATTGTGCGGCGGGATATCCGTTGCCATGCCGACGGCGATACCGGTGGTGCCGTTAAGCAGAATGTTGGGCAGCCGCGCCGGCAGCATTTTGGGTTCCTGCAGCGTGCCGTCAAAATTCGGGATGTAATCAACCGTGCCCTGGCCCAGCTCGCTGAGCAGCACTTCCGCATATTTAGAGAGGCGCGATTCGGTATAGCGCATCGCGGCAAAAGATTTGGGATCGTCCGGTGCGCCCCAGTTACCCTGACCATCAACCAGCGGATAACGATAGGAGAACGGCTGCGCCATTAATACCATCGCTTCGTAACAGGCGCTGTCGCCATGCGGATGATATTTGCCCAGCACGTCACCGACGGTGCGCGCTGACTTCTTAAATTTGGCGCTGGCGCTCAGGCCCAGCTCTGACATGGCGTAGACGATACGGCGCTGCACCGGCTTCAGACCGTCACCGATATAGGGCAGCGCGCGATCCATAATCACATACATGGAGTAGTCCAGGTACGCTTTTTCGGTAAACTTGTGCAGGGCAAGACGCTCTGCACCATCCTGCGTCATTTCGCTCATTACGTTTGCATCCTCACTTCGTGGCCCGCACCGGCGGGTCATTTGGCGAGGATAGTACCTTATTCACGCGAGTTAGTCACAGAGAAGCCGTGTCTCTGCGGCAGAAAGGTTTGCGTTAAAAAACAACAGCGCAGCAGGCGGATCCGGCCGCTTTTGCCCTTTGATAAAACCGCTGATTTTGCTGCAGAAAACCCGGTGTGACGTCATACCGCATCAGGGCACTTTACCCAGCCACGCTTGCTGGATCGCCGCATATTCGCCCGTGGCAGTCGCCAGATGCAGCCACTGATCCACGTAGAGTTTCCAGCTCATATCATCGCGCGGCAGCATGTAAGCTTTTTCACCATACTGCATCGGCTTATCCGGATTAATGGCGCATAGCGACGGATAGTGCTGCTGCTGAAACTGCGCTTCAGACGCGTCGGTGATCATCACGTCCGCTTTTTTATCCGCCAGCTGCTGAAAGATGGTCGTATTCTCTGCCAGCTGCAGCGTAGCCTGCGGCAGATGGCTGTGCACGAACGCTTCGTTAGTGCCTCCGGCAGGCTCGATGACCCGCACCTCACGCCGGTTTATCTGCTCAATGGTCTGATAGCGCGCTTTGTCCTCGCAGCGCACCAGCGGGATTTTGCCATCTGTGCCGAGCGGCCGCGCAAACCAGGCGATTTTCTGACGCTTCAGCGTGACCGATACGCCGCCCAGCGCGATATCGCACTGGCGGGCAACAAAATCGGCGCTCAGTTTTTTCCAGGTGGTCGGCACCCACGCGACTCTGGCGCCCAGGCTGGCGGCCAGCGACTCCGCCATGCTGATATCCAGCCCTTCATATTTTCCATCACTGCGCAGAAAGCTGTAGGGCTTATAGTCGCCAGTGGTACAGACGCGCAGCGTCTGCTGCTGCTGAATGAGATCGAGACGTGACTGCGCCTGAGCCGTGCCCGCTACCAGCAGCAGCGCGATAGTGATCTGTTTTTTCATAGCCTCTTCTTATTTTAATTCCGGGTTGCGCACAGAGTGTTTCACACGCCGGAGCATTATTGCTTTATAAGCAACAGTATTGTGACCCGTGGCACGTTTTTCCCCGCAACTTTCGCGCGTAGAGTGTGCCGTATCAAACTAACATTCAGGTGCAAAACAGTATGAGCAACATTCTGATCATTGACGGTGGCAAAACCTTTGCTCACTCAAAAGGCGAACTTAACCATACGCTGACCGACGTCGCGGCCAGTCAGCTGCGCGATCTCGGTCATCAGGTCTCTGTCACGCTGGCCGACAGTAACTACGACGTCGCAGAGGAGATCCAGAAGTATCTGGACAGCGATGTGGTGATCTATCAGATGCCGGGCTGGTGGATGGGCGAGCCGTGGACGGTGAAGAAATATATCGATGAGATCTTTACCGAAGGTCACGGCAAACTTTACGCCAGCGATGGCCGCTCACGCAGCGACGCCAGCAAAAAATATGGTTCCGGCGGCCTGATTCAGGGTAAAAAATATATGCTGTCGCTGACGTGGAACGCGCCGCTGGAAGCCTTTACTGAAGCCGATCAGTTCTTTGAAGGCGTGGGCGTGGATGGCCTTTATCTGCACTTCCATAAGGCCAACCAGTTCCTCGGAATGGAGGCGCTGCCCACCTTTATCTGCAACGACGTTATTAAACAGCCCGATGTGCCACGCGATATTGCGCGTTATCGGACTCATCTCAGCGCAATCTTTGCTTAACTGTAAGCACAACGGGAAAAGAGGAAGCGCTATGTTAACAGTCGTCGCTGAAATTTGTGTTAAACCGGGCCGTCGTCAGGCGGTGCTGGATGCCATCAATGAGCTGATTCCGGCGGTACTGCAGGAAGAGGGTTGCCATCAGTATGATGCGCTGCTCGACCATCAGGCGCAGGTGCCGTGGAAACAAAACTCACCTGACTCCATTTTTATGCTGGAGCAGTGGGCCTCGCTGCGGGCGCTGGAGCAGCATCAGCAGATGCCGCATATGGATGCACATCGCGCCCGCATCAAAGACGACGTGGTGGATGTAAAAATCCTGGTGCTGGAACCGGCCAGCTGATCCTCTCCTCAGGCAACGCTCTGGCTATGCCGGAGCGTCTGCCGCCCGAATGCTTAAATCAGCTGCTGGCGCTGGATTTTCTCCTGCAGGAAATCGAGAAAGCAGGTGACGCGCGAACTCAGCGTCTGGTTGCGATAGTAGACGGCGTGCACCGGCAAACGTAGCTCCCGGGTTTCGCTCGCCAGCACATCCATCAGCCGCCCCTGTTCGCGATCTTCCCGGCTGACAAAATCAGAAAGCCTGACAATACCCAGCCCCTGCAGGGCCAGCTGGCGCAGCGTTTCGCCGCTGGAGGCGGTCAGGGTGGGTTTAATACGCAGAAACTCCCCCTCCTGCTGCCAGACGGGCCAGATGTTATGGGTATCCAGCTGGCTGAACCCGATCAGCTGGTGCTGGCTCAGCGCGGCTACGCTATCGGGTATGCCATGTTTTGCCAGATAGTCCGGACTGGCTACCAGTCGCGTCGCGCTGCTGCCTAACACCCTGGCGCGCAGCGTCGAGTCGCGTAGTTCGCCAATGCGAATAGCGATATCCGTTTGCTGTTCCAGCAGATCGATAACGATGTCGTCGGTGTTGAGTTCAAGTTCAATTTGCGGATAGCGTTGCCGGAACTCCGCCAGCAGCGGCACGATGACGTGCAGCATAAAGGGGGTATTGGCGTTAATGCGCAGTCGCCCGGCAGGCGTCTCACGGCGGCGGGCTATCTGCTCTTCGGCCCGCTCAACGGAGGTGAGGATCTGGCGGGCGTGCTCAAGAAAAATCGCGCCCTCATCGGTCAGCGCCAGACGGCGCGTGGTGCGGTGCATCAGCGTGGTCTGTAACTTACTCTCCAGCCGGCTGAGCGCGCGGCTGATACCGGAGGTGGTCTGCTCCAGCTGTTCTGCAGCGGCGGTGATCGAACCGCTGTCGACCACCGCCACCCAGGCGCGCAGCTCTTCGAGAGTAATTTTCACCGTGTTATCCTCAGCGCGCGTCGCCGTCATTAAACGTCGAGATCGGCGAGATCGCCTTTCTCCTGTAGCCAGTTGCGGCGATCTTCGGAGCGTTTCTTCGCCAGCAGCATATCCATTACGCGCAGAGTCTGCTCAATATCCTCATCGGCAATGGTCAGCTGTACCAGACGCCGGGTATTTGGATCGAGCGTGGTTTCGCGCAGCTGCAGCGGGTTCATTTCACCCAGTCCTTTAAAACGCTGTACGTTCGGCTTGCCTTTTTTCCGCTTCAGCTGCTCCAGCACGCCCTCTTTTTCATCTTCATCCAGCGCATAATAGACCTCTTTACCGAGGTCGATACGATAGAGCGGCGGCATCGCAACATAGACGTGTCCCTGCTGCACCAGTGAACGGAAGTGCTTCACAAACAGCGCGCACAGCAGCGTGGCGATGTGCAGGCCATCGGAGTCCGCATCCGCCAGAATACAGATTTTGCCGTAGCGCAGCTGGCTCAGATCTTCGCTATCCGGGTCGATACCAATCGCTACGGAAATGTCATGCACCTCCTGCGACGCCAGTACCTCATCAGAAGAGACTTCCCAGGTGTTCAGGATCTTTCCCTTCAGCGGCATAATCGCCTGGTATTCGCGATCGCGTGCCTGCTTGGCCGAGCCGCCCGCTGAGTCACCCTCAACCAGGAACAGCTCGGTTTTATTCAGATCCTGGGCGGTGCAGTCTGCCAGCTTGCCCGGCAGCGCCGGCCCGCTGGTGAGTTTTTTACGCACCACCTTTTTCGCCGCGCGCATACGGCGCTGCGCGCTGGAGATCGCCAGCTCAGCCAGCATTTCTGCCGCCTGCACGTTCTGATTCAGCCACAGGCTGAACGCATCTTTCACCACCGCCGACACAAAGGCCGCGCACTGGCGCGAGGAGAGACGCTCTTTGGTCTGACCGGCAAACTGCGGATCCTGCATTTTTACCGATAACACATAGGCGCAGCGATCCCAGATATCTTCCGCTGACAGCTTAACGCCGCGCGGTAAAATATTGCGGTATTCGCAGAATTCGCGCATGGCATCCAGCAGTCCCTGGCGCAGACCGTTTACGTGCGTTCCGCCCTGCATGGTCGGGATCAGGTTAACGTAGCTTTCCGTCAGCAGCTCGCCCCCTTCCGGTAACCACAGCAGCGCCCAGTCTACCGCTTCCACGTCACCGGCAAAGCTGCCCGTAAACGGCGTTTCCGGCAGCGTGGGCAGCCCGTTGACCGCCTCACTCAGATAATCGGTCAGACCATCCTGATAGAGCCAGGTCTGCTCGCTGTTGTTCACCTTATCTTTAAAGACAATCTCAACGCCGGGACAGAGTACCGCTTTCGCTTTGAGCAGGTGTTTCAGGCGCGATACGGAGAAGCGCGGGCTGTCGAAGAAGCTGACGTCAGGCCAGAAATGCACGCTGGTGCCCGTGTTACGTTTGGCGACCGTACCTATCACTTTCAGGTCTTCAACCTTTTCGCCATGCTCAAAAGCGATACGATACACTTCACCATTACGCCGTACGGTCACTTCCACCCGCGTGGAGAGCGCGTTGACAACCGAGATGCCCACGCCGTGCAGGCCACCGGAAAACTGATAGTTTTTACCGGAGAATTTACCGCCTGCGTGCAGCCGGCACAGGATCAGTTCAACGGCCGGTACGCCCTCTTCCGGATGGATATCCACCGGCATACCGCGCCCGTCGTCGATCACTTCCAGTGACTGATCGGCGTGCAGGATCACCTCGACCCGGCTGGCATGGCCCGCCAGCGCTTCATCGACGCTGTTATCGATAACTTCCTGACCCAGATGGTTTGGCCGGGTGGTATCGGTATACATACCCGGACGGCGACGCACAGGCTCAAGGCCGGTCAGGACCTCAATCGCGTCAGCATTATAGTTTGATTGGCTCATTGTATTTGTCTGATGAACAAGAGAAAAAGGAGCCCATGACGCAGCTTAGGAGAGGGATAAACCCAGAAAATCTACTATCTGCGTAAAATGGCGTTCAAATCCGATAAAGGCGTGATTGCCGCCCGCTTCAACCGTCTGCCGGCATGCGCTGTAGTAATTCAGTGCCTGGCGATAGTCGAGGATCTCATCGCCGGTCTGCTGCAATAGCCAGAGCAGATCGGGCGCATCAAGCGGGTCAATCTGCATCACTTTCAGATCGTAAATATGGCGTGACTCTAACACATATTGCTGGCCGGTGTAGGGATTACGGTTCTCGCCCAGATAATCCGTCAGCAGCTCAAACGGGCGTACCGCCGGATTCACCACCACCGCTGGCAGCATAAAACATTGCGACAGCCAGGTCGCGAAATAGCCGCCCAGCGATGAGCCAACCAGCCCCAGCGGTTCGCCGGTATGCTGCATCACTAACTCTTCCAGCAGGCTGGCGGCCTCCTCCGGAAAAGCGGGCAGCTGAGGCACCAGAACATTAATGTGCGGCTGCGCTGCGGCGCACCACGCCTGCAGCTGCGTCGCTTTGGCTGACTGCGGCGAGCTATTAAATCCGTGCAGATAGAGCAGCGTGGCCATTAATCAGTACCCATCTGAGTCAAGGTCCGGCCGGAACATATCGCTTTGCAGGCGATTCACTTCCGTCTCCAGTGAGCCATCCGCCGCTAATGTCAGCCAGCGCCAGCCGGGGGCCAGCGTGTCAATGGTGAAACTGGTGCAGTGCGGTTTGAACTGGACGCAGGTAGAAGGCGAGGCCAGAACCCGGCGCCCCTGCCAGTGAAGATCGAGCTCCTGATGAATGTGGCCACATACCAGATGCTGCGCCTGCGGAAAAGCCTGTAACACCGCTTCCAGCTGGTGCGGGTTACGCAGGCTATGCTGATCGAGCCAGGTACAGCCGGAAGGCACCGGATGATGGTGCAGCAGGATGAGCGAGTGCCGCCCAGGAAACCGCGCAAGTGACGCTGCCAGCCACTCCAGCTGATAGTCGCTCAGCATGCCGTGTGGCACGCCAGATACCTGGCTATCGAGCAGCAGTAGCTGCCACTGCTCCCCCAGCAGAACATGTTTATCTGCCGCTATGCCTGCTTCGGCGAGGGTATTCACCATGGCTGGCTGGAAATCGTGATTACCGGGCAGCCAGACGCATGGCTTTTGCAGGCGGGCAATACCGGCAACAAAATGCTGGTACGCTTCCACGGTATGATCCTGCGCCAGATCGCCGGTCGCGATAATCAGATCATATTCGTGCTGCTGTGCCGCGATAGCATCCAGCACCGCATCGAAGCTCGCCCAGGTGTTAACCCCCAGCAAAGATTGGTGCTTCCCCGCGAAGAGATGGGTATCAGTGATCTGCAGGATCCGGATTGCGGATCCTGGTGCCGCAGGAAAAGTGAGCAGGCTATCCAAAGCGTTTCCTTAATCTCCACGCCATCAATGCGTCAGACGCGTTTAGCAAACAGGCACGGCCAGAGCACCGTGCGCCAGGCAGTAGCGCAGCCAGTCAGCCAGAAACTGGTTAATCTGATGTTTTTCATCACGCTGATGCAATTTTTTATTAGGATAATCATAGCGTGCTTTAAAGCGATAGATCTGCTGTGTGGAACACACTTCAGCGACCATCGCATCGTGATAGAGCCGCACTGACATCGCGGGCAGACTCCAGTAGCTTACCGCCGGCGCCACCTGCCGGATTTCAACCAGCGTGGTATAACGCGTTGATTCTTCAATCGTCAGCTGATAACGGGCGCCGTTGACCTGATAGAGCACCGAGGCGCCTGCTTCATCACTGCGCGGCAGCAGGCGACGCAGCTGCGCGAAGTTCGTTTCGCACAGGCGCATCATTTCGGGAAAATCAGGGGTATAGCGCTGTTTCATTTTACCTTCCACTCACGTCGTAGTGTTTCATGGTGCAACGCCAGCCATTGCAGCGCAATGACAGAAGCTGCGTTATCAATAATCCCCTCTTCCACCCAGCGATAAGCCTGTTCGCGGCTCACCACATGTACGAGAATATCCTCATTCTCTTCCTCCAGCCCATGGTTCCCTTCTGCCAGGCTGGCATCCACTTCACCCACCAGCACCGACAACCGTTCAGAGGTGCCGCCAGGGCTGGCTAAATAACTGATAACCGGTTTCACGCGCCCGACATTCAGGCCCGCTTCTTCCTGTGCTTCGCGTCGTACGACCTCTTCCGGCGTTTCTCCGGGCTCAATGATACCTGCCACCATCTCCAGCAGCCAGGGTGTGGCGCTGGAATCAAGAGCCGGAATGCGGATCTGTTCGATTAAAACGACTTCGTCGCGCAGGGGATCATAGGGTAGCAGCACGGCGGCGTGTCCGCGCTCGAAAACTTCACGCACCACTTCACCACTCATTCCGCCATTAAAAAGGCGGTGGCGAAAGCGATAGCTGACGATGGAAAAAAAACCGTCATAACGGGTATCGCGTGCAATAATTTCTACATCGTTTTTTGTGAAAGTCACAGGGGATTTTTTTTCGCCCGCCATCGTCTGGTTCCTTATGCAGATTGGGATAGAGCATCGAAAAGCCAACCCTTGTGCTCCATCCGAGTGGTTCTTTCTGAATTATTTACGTAAATTAGGGAAAGAAGGCACGTTCAGCCAACCTATCTCTGACAGCGCCTCTGTAAAATCGGCGATTATTTTTTTGGCTTAGCAGCAGCACTTTTCGCGTCACAGGCTGCAACAAAAGGAATGCAAATGAAAAAACTGCTCCCATTTTTTATTGGACTGAGCCTGGGCGGATTCAGCCTTGCCAGCCAGGCAGAAAACCTGCTGCAGGTTTATCAGCAGGCGCGCCTGAGCAATCCCGATCTGCGTGCCTCTGCCGCCGATCGCGACGCTGCGTTTGAAAAGATCAACGAAGCGCGCAGCCCGTTGCTGCCGCAGCTGGGCCTGGGTGCAGATTACACCTATAACAACGGCTATCGTGATAGCAGCGGCCTGAATACCACCACCAAAAGTGCCTCGCTGCAATTAACGCAGACGATTTTTGATATGTCAAAGTGGCGCAGCCTGACGCTGCAGGAAAAAACTGCCGGCATACAGGATGTCACCTACCAGGTTGCGCAGCAGGATCTGATCCTCAATACCGCTACCGCCTATTTCAACGTGCTGAATGCGATTGATACGCTCTCCTATACCGAAGCGCAGAAACAGTCCATTTATCGCGAGCTGGATCAAACCACGCAGCGCTTTAATGTCGGCCTGGTGGCGATTACCGATGTACAGAACGCCCGCGCCCAGTATGACAGCGTGCTGGCGAATGAAGTGACGGCCCGAAACACGCTGGATAATGCGGTTGAATCGCTGCGTCAGATCACCGGGATGGACTACCTCTCCCTGGCCTCGCTGAGCATCGACCGCTTTAAAACAGCACGGCCTGATGCGGTCGCCAGCCTGCTGAAGCAGGCTGAGAGTCGCAACCTTAACCTGCTCTCTGCGCGCCTGAGCCAGGATCTGGCTCGTGAGCAGATCCGCTATGCTGAATCGGGCCATATGCCTACGCTGGATCTGACGGCGTCGACCGGTCTGTCTAACAATAAATATAGCGGCAGCCGGGCGAATCAGAGCATCACCAATAACGACTCGATCTCGGGTTCAAATCAGGTCGGCCTGAGCTTCTCATTACCGCTCTACAGCGGTGGTTCAGTGACCTCGCAGGTGAAACAGGCGCAGTACAACTTTGTCGCCGCCAGCGAACAGCTGGAAGGCGCGCATCGCAGCGCGGTGCAGACCGTACGCTCCTCGTTTAACAACGTGAATGCGTCAATCAGCAGCATTGATGCGTACAAACAGGCAGTGATCTCTGCGCAAAGCTCACTCGACGCCTCTGAAGCAGGCTATCAGGTGGGTACCCGTACGATTGTTGATGTACTGGACGCGACCACTACGCTGTTTAACGCTAAACAGCAGCTCTCTAACGCGCGCTACAGCTATCTGATTAACCAGCTGAATATCAAATATGCGCTGGGTACTCTCAATGAGCAGGACCTGCAGCAGCTGAACAGCGCGCTGGGCAAAGAGGTGACGACCTCACCTGAAGTCGTCGCGCCGGAAAATAGCCAGCAGACTGCACAGGCCGACAGCGCACCGCAGGCGGCAGCTTCCGCTCCGGCGGCGTCTGTTCAGCCGGCAGCGCGCAACAGCGGCAATCCATTCAGCCGCTGACAGCAAAAGGGGCCCCTGCGGCTCCTTTCGCATTTGAACGTATAGCTACGTAAAGATCCGCGCCCTGTCAGGCTTCACGCTTTAAATCCCCCCTCGCATCACCTATCCTGACTGCAACTCTGGGTACAGGATAATCACTATGAAACGGACAAAAAATATCCGTCATGCCGCTTTTCGTAAAGGCTGGCAGGCACGTCATCTTACGCCCGTCGCGCTGGCGGTCACTGCAGTATTTATGCTGGCAGGCTGCGAACAGAGCGACGAAACAGTTTCGCTCTATCAGAATGCTGACGACTGTGCGAAAGCCAATCCGGATCAGAGCGGTCAGTGTAAAGCCGCTTATAACAATGCGCTGAAAGAGGCGGAGCGCACCGCGCCTAAATATGCCTCACGCGAAGATTGCGTGGCGGAATTTGGCGAAAATCAGTGCCAGCAGGCACCGGCTCAGGCGGGTGCGGGCACCACCGCAAACAATGCCGAAGCACAGCACAGCGGCGGCTTCTGGATGCCGCTGATGGCTGGCTACATGATGGGACGTATGATGGGCGGCGGCGCCGGTTTTGCTCAGCAGCCGCTGTTTTCCCCTAAAACGCCTGCCAGCCCGGCTAACGGACAGTTCGTAGACGCCGCCGGTAAAAACTATGGCTCAGCGACCTCTGGCCGTACCATGAACGTGCCTAAAACCGCCATGGCACCTAAACCGGCCACGACCTCGACCATTACCCGCGGTGGCTTTGGTGAGACGGTCGCGAAGCAAAACAGTATGCAGCGCAGCAGCGCCAGCGGCACCAGCAGTCGCTCGCTGGGAGGCTAAGCGCCGTATGCAACGTATTGCTATCAGCGAACGCCCGGACTGGCGCGCAAAAGCCACTGAATATGGCTTTCAGTTTCACACGATGTATGGTGAGCCTTACTGGTGTGAAGAGGCCTATTATCAGTTCACGCTGGCACAGGTAGAGACGCTGGAAAGCGTTACGGCAGAGCTGCATCAGATGTGCCTGCAGGCGGTGGAAAAAGTGGTTAACAGCGATGCGCTGCTGACCCGCTTCTGCATTCCGAAACACACCTGGGAGTTTGTCCGCGAATCCTGGGCTCAGCGTCAGCCTTCGCTCTATTCCCGTCTGGATCTGGTGTGGGATGGCAGCGGTGAGATCAAGCTGCTGGAAAACAACGCCGACACGCCGACGTCACTCTATGAGGCCGCTTTTTTTCAGTGGATCTGGCTCGAAGATCAGCTCAAAGCGGGCAACCTGCCGGCGGGCAGCGATCAGTTTAACAGCCTGCAGGAGAAGCTGATTGAGCGGTTTGCGGTTCTGCAGCAGCAGCACGGCTTTAACTGGCTGCACTTTGCCTGCTGCCGTGATACGGAAGAGGACCGCGCGACGGTACAGTATCTGCAGGATTGCGCCACAGAAGCGGGACTTCCCGGCGAGTTTCTCTATATCGACGAGATTGGACTAGGGGAAAAAGGCCAGTTTACCGACCAGCACGATCGCGTCATCAGCAACCTGTTCAAGCTCTACCCCTGGGAGTTCATGCTGCGCGAGGTGTTCTCGACCAAGCTGGCCGATGCCGGCGTACGCTGGCTGGAACCCGCCTGGAAAAGCATCCTCTCCAATAAAGCCCTGCTGCCGCTGCTGTGGGAGATGTTCCCGGACCATCCCAATCTGCTGCCCGCCTGGTTTGCAGATGACAGCCAGGCGCCGCAGATGGATAAATATGTGGTGAAGCCGCTCTTCTCCCGTGAGGGCGCCAACATCCGTATTATTGAAAACGGCAACGAAATTGCGCGCGCTGACGGTCCCTATGGCGAAGAGGGTATGATTATCCAGCAGTTCTGCGCGCTGCCCCGATTTGGCGACAGCTATACGCTGATTGGCAGCTGGCTGATAGACGATCAGCCGGCGGGGATTGGCTTACGCGAAGATCGGGCGCTGATCACCCAGGATCTGTCGCGCTTCTATCCGCATACTTTTATCGGCTAACCTGGTGGCGCATTCCGGTGCGCCCCCTTCCGGCCTGCGACGCCGCGGGCCGTTATCCCACCTGCGCTGACAGCATACTGATTGCGCCCATCTCCATGCCCTCAACCGGCACGCTGACCGCCTCACCCGCTGCGCGTGCGCCCAGAATATAGAGCAGCGGCAGATAGTGTTCAGCCGTCGGATGCGAAAGCGCCGCGCCCGGATGCTGCTGATAGTTAACCAGCGGATGATCGGCTGCCGGCGCGTCGCTGGGCAGATTATCGCGCACATACTGGTTAAACGCTTCGGCCCATGGATACGCCGGCGCACTCCCCTGCCACTGCAGCTTGCGCAGGTTATGTACCACGTTGCCGCTCGCAACCAGCAGGATCCCCTCATCGCGCAGCGCAGCCAGCTTACGTCCGGCCTCAAAATGCCATGCGGCGGGCCGGGTACTGTCCACGCTGAGCTGCACCAGCGGAATATCCGCCTCAGGATAGATTTTGGCCAGCAGGCCCCACGAGCCGTGATCGAACCCCCAGCTCTCATCTTTTTCTGCCGCCGGCAGCAGCTCCGTTACGCGCTGCGCCAGCGCAGGCGATCCGGGTGCCGGGTAGCGCACGTCAAACAGCGCCTGCGGAAATCCGCCGAAATCGTGAATAGTGCGTGGCTGTTCCATGGCGGTTACCCGAGTTCCGCGCGTGTACCAGTGCGCGGAAATCGCGAGAATAGCGCGCGGGCGCGGCAGATCTCTGCCCAGCTGCTGCCATACCCGGGTATAACGGTTCTCTTCCAGCACGTTCATCGGGCTGCCATGACCCAGAAACAGAGCAGGCATACGGCCATCACACATTTTCACACCTCATCGCTGTTGCTTTCATAAGCGTCACAATACGCGCTTGCCAGGCCACTTAAACGCGGAGAAGCGTGATAATGTCTGTCAGCAAATTTGAATAAGCGTGAACGACATAACTTTACGCTTAATAACTCGATATTTTATAAGGTTAATTATAATGTAACTGGTAATCATTATCATCATGGAGCTTGCTATGTCGGTGCCTTTACTGCTCACTATTCTGGCCGGTGGTGCCACCTTTATTGGCGCCCTGTTTGGCATTCTCGGTCAAAAGCCGTCAAACCGTCTGCTCGCCTTTGCGCTCGGCTTCGCCGCCGGCATTATGCTACTGATTTCGCTGATGGAGATGCTGCCAGCGGCGCTGCATACTGCGGGAATGTCACCGATGCTGGGATACGGTATGTTTATGCTCGGCCTGATCGGCTATTTCGCGATGGATCGCCTGCTGCCGCATCAGCATCCGCAGGATCTGATGGCCACTCAGGGTCGTCCCGTTAACCTGAAGCGAACTGCTGTGCTGCTGACGCTGGGCATCAGCCTGCACAATTTTCCTGAAGGGGTCGCCACCTTTGTTACTGCCAGCAGCGATATGGAGCTGGGGCTGGGCATCGCTTTAGCCGTGGCCATCCACAATATTCCTGAAGGACTGGCGGTTGCCGGGCCGATGTACGCGGCGACCGGTTCCAAAGCCAAAGCGCTGTTCTGGGCCTGTATTTCCGGTATGGCGGAGATCCTGGGCGGCGTCATTGCCTTTCTGCTGCTCGGTCCGGCGCTGTCGCCGGTAGTGATTGCTGCCATTATGGCCGCCGTCGCAGGGATTATGGTCGCACTTTCGGTGGATGAACTGATGCCGCTGGCGCGCGAAATCGATCCGCACAATAACCCGAGCTATGGCGTGCTGTGTGGGATGACGGTGATGGGGCTGAGTCTGACGCTGCTGCAGACCGCCGGCGCGGGCTGATTTCCCGCCCTCCGGCTGGTCTGCTTTTGTATGCCAGCTTTAGCTGGCCTGACGGGTCTCACGCTGGCGGCGGTAAGCCACCAGATCTTCAATGGTCACCACGGGCATATCATGCTGCTGCGCAAACGCGATCGCTTCAGGGGCGCGCGCCATGCTGCCATCGTCGTTAGTCAGCTCGCACAGGACGCCAGCCGGCCTGAAGCCCGCAAGCGTGACCAGATCGAGCGTGGCCTCGGTATGACCGCCGCGCGTCAGTACGCCACCTTCGCGCGCGCGCAGCGGGAAAACGTGTCCCGGACGGTGCAGGTCAGCCGGTTTAGCGTTATCAGCAATCGCGGCGCGGATAGTGGTGATGCGGTCAGCTGCAGAGACGCCGGTGGTCACCCCCGCTGCGGCTTCAATCGTAACGGTAAATCCGGTGCCGTAAGAGCTGGTGTTGTTCTCTACCATCATCGGCAGATCGAGCTGCTGGCGGCGGGCCTCATTGATGCAGAGGCAGACAATGCCGCTGCCGTGGCGGATAGTCAGCGCCATCTGCTCTGTGGTCATGGTCTCGGCGGCAAAAATCATATCGCCTTCGTTCTCGCGATCTTCATCGTCAAGAACCATCACACCGCGACCGTTACGCAGTGCGTCAAGTGCACGTTCTACACGCTGTTCCGGCGTGCCAAATTCAGAAAGAAGCGTCTGATTCATGGTAATTAACCTTAAAATATTATGAGTTACCAGAACCAGGGCGAGCTTAGGAGTGCGTGAAAAATACACATGGCAAAAACGTGACGCGGGCATAAACCCGGCTGATGTCGTTACCCTCTCCCATCCGGACTTTAACCGTCGGCCCCGGAATCACACCGGATCTGCTGTCCTTTTGCACGGTCGCAAAAGCGCTCGCGGGCTTTCAGCAGAAGCTGATTTACCGCCGGTGGGGAATTTCGCCCCGCCCTGAGAATAAGCAAAATCACTATAGCGTTATTCACCGGGACGGGCAATCGACAAAAGTGCAATTGCTTTTGCACATCATGCGTTGCGGATTTCGGGTTTAACCTTTTTGGTTCTGGCATTACACTTACTTCTTGTACCGTCGGAAAACGTGCTGCTCACAGCCACCGCAATCAGGAAATAACCATGATCGACACAAAAAAAATTGAACAACTGGCGCGCCAGGTCCATGAAGCGATGCCGAAAGGCATCCGCGACTTTGGCGACGACGTGGAGAAGAAAATCCGGCAGGTTCTGCAGGCGCAGCTGACCCGTATGGATCTGGTTAACCGTGAAGAGTTTGATGTGCAGACTCAGGTCCTGCTGCGCACCCGCGAAAAGCTGGCAGCCCTGGAGCAGCGTCTGGCTAAACTGGAGAGTGAAAGCCCGGCGGCACCGGCGCCAGCAGTGGTGACGCCCGATCCGGCCGGTAAAATCGATACGCCACAGTAAATATTATCAGCCGGGTGGCTGCTGCCCCCGGCTGTCTGCTCAGTGACTGCGGATCGTTTTAATAATGTTGGTGGTGGAGATGCCATCTTCAAAGTTAAGCACGCGTACGTCACCGCCGTTGGCCCACACTTCTTTGCTGCCTGCGATCTCTTCCGGCTTGTAATCTCCGCCTTTCACCAGCAAATCCGGCAGCACATCGGCAATCAGACGCTGCGGCGTATCTTCTTCAAACAGTACGACCCAGTCCACCGCTTCGAGTGCGCTCAGCACGATCATCCGGTTCTCCTGCGGATTAACCGGCCGGGTTTCGCCTTTAAGACGTCGGGTTGACGCGTCGCTGTTCACCGCCACAATCAGCCTATCGCCCAGCTTGCGGGCATTGGCGAGATAAGAGACGTGTCCTGCATGCAGGATGTCAAACACGCCGTTGGTCATCACCACTTTCTCGCCGCGCTGACGCGCCTGAGCCACGGCGGTTTTCAGCTCGCTCTCCGTCATCACGCCAAAGCCGCTTTCGGGACGTGCATGAATAGCGTTCTCCAGCTCCACCGTACTGACGGTAGAGGTTCCCAGCTTGCCCACCACGACGCCTGCCGCCGCGTTGGCAAGGAAACAGGCGTTTTCCAGCGTGTCACCTGCCGCGAGGACCGCGGCCAGGACGCCAATGACCGTATCGCCGGCACCGGTCACGTCATAGACTTCCTGCGCCTGCGTCGGCATATGCAGGGGCGCTTTACCCGGCTGCAGCAGCGTCATGCCGTTTTCAGAACGGGTTACCAGCAGCGCTGAGAGAGCATAGTCAGCGATCAGCTGCATTCCCCGGCTGACGATGTCCGCTTCGGTTTTACATTTGCCGGCAACGGCTTCAAATTCAGACAGGTTTGGCGTCAGCAGGGTTGCACCGCGATAGCGCTCAAAGTCGGTGCCCTTCGGGTCGATCAGTACCGGTACGCCCGCTTCGCGGGCCAGCCCGATCATGGTCTGGACGCTGCTCAGGGCACCTTTAGCGTAGTCTGACAGCACCAGCGCGCCAGCCTGTGACAGCGACTGACGCATACGATCGTGGATGGGCTGCGGATCGACCTGATCAAAGCCCTCTTCAAAGTCCAGCCGGATCAGCTGCTGGTTGCGCGACAGCACGCGCAGCTTGGTGATGGTGGGATGCGTTTTTAGCGCCACAAAGTCACAGCTGACGTTAACCTGCTCCAGCGTGCGGCTCAGTACCTGCGCGGCATCATCCTCACCGGTAAGCCCAATCAGACGCGATGCGGCACCCAGCGCGGCAATGTTCATTGCCACGTTGGCCGCGCCGCCCGGACGCTCCTCAATGGTATCCACTTTGACGACCGGCACCGGCGCCTCGGGTGAAATGCGGCTGGTCGGGCCATACCAGTAGCGGTCTAACATCACATCGCCAACAACCAGTACGGTGGCCTTGCCAAACGCGGGCAGTGTTACTTTCATTTCAGAGACTCCAGACTACGCTCAAAATATTGCGCGGATAATACCATATACCCGCCGCAGGGTAAGATGCCGCCGCACGCCTCAACTGTCTGGCTCAACCGTGCCCAGCCAGCGCTGCCAGCTGGCGTTGACAATGCCGCGCTCGCGGGCAAAACGATCCGGTGCCACGTGACCCGGCAGCGCCTGCAGGGCCAGATGATGCAGCGCATCACGCAGCGTGACGTAAGCATGCGTCAGCGCCTGCGCTTCCTGGGCAGGCATAATATCGTGCTCCGCCATCAGAGCAAAAATGCGCACGTTATCTGACCAGCGCGTCAGGGCCGGCCGATCCGCCGCTGACGCTAAGACCAGATACTGGGCAATGAATTCAATATCGGTAATACCGCCTGCATCTGTTTTTATCTCCCAGCGCCCTTTATGTTTGTTGCTCAGGTGCGCACGCATCTTTTCGCGCATTTCACGTACCTCAGCCCGCAGCGGTGCTGTTGCACGGGGCAGGCTGAGAATAGCGTGGCGGATCTGCGTAAAACGCGCCATTAGCGCCGGCTCACCAAAGACAATACGCGCGCGCACCAGCGCCTGATGCTCCCAGGTCCAGGCATCATTACGCTGATACTCTTCAAAGGCGTCGAAGGTGCTGACCAGCATGCCTGCTGAGCCAGAAGGACGCAGGCGGGCATCCACCTCATACAAAATACCGGAGGCGGTGCGGGTGCTGAAGAGATGCATGATGCGCTGCGCCAGACGCAGATAAAACTGCCTTCCGTCGATGACGCGTTTACCGTCGGTCTCTGCACTCTCCGGACAATCATGCAGAAACACCAGATCGAGATCGGAGCTGTAGCCAAGCTCCCAGCCCCCCAGCTTGCCATAGCCGACCACGGCAAAGCCGCGCTCATCGTCACGCGTCAAATGTGATGGCCGCCCATAGCGCTGTACCATCATCTGCCAGGCCTGCTGCACCACCGACTCGATCATCGCCTCTGCCAGCCAGGTTAAGTGATCGCTTACTTTCATTACCGGCAGCGTTCCGGCGATATCTGCTGCGGCAATACGCAAGAGCTGCGCCTGTTTGAACTGGCGCACCGCCTCCAGCTGCTGCTCTTCATCCTCTGCCGGAATACGCAGCAGATATTGCCGCAGTTCGTCACGGTAGGCGTCAGTGGCAGTGGGCTGATACAGCGTGGCGGGGTCGAGCAGCTCATCCAGCAGCAGCGGATAGCGCGCCAGCTGGCTGGCAATCATTGGTGAGGCGGCACAGAGACGGATCAGGTGACGCAGCGCGCCGTGATACTCAGTCAGCAGCTCAAGATAGGTGCTGCGCGTCAGCACCCCCAGCAGCAGCGGCGTCAGGCGCTCCAGTACGCTGTCGGCATCCTCACGCGAAGCGATCTCCCCCAGCAGGCGCGGCATCAGCTGGTCGAGCGCCAGCCGGCCACGCGGCCCGATTGTGCGCCGGCTGGCATCCTGCCGGAAGTCATTAAGCACGTAAAAAAAGCGCTGCCGCTGCGTTTCATTCAGCTGCGGCACCACCGGCGTCAGCTCATGCTCCTCCAGCGTGTCCTGCCAGAGTGCCGCAAATTCCGCCAGTTCCGGCTGGTCATCAACGTCCGGGGCATCGTCGCCAATCAGCTCATCAAACACCGCGCGTACGGCGGCCATGTGCGCCGTTAGCTGTGCCGTCAGCGCTTCCCAGTCAGCGCAGTTCATCGCCCACGCCAGACGCTCCCGGTTGAGCGCATCCTGCGGCAGCGTCTGCGTCTGCTCATCATTGATGCTCTGCAGCAGATTCTCCAGCCGGCGTAAAAAAAGGTAGGCGTCATGCAGCTGACTGACCTGCTGCGGACGCAGCAACTCCAGCTCACCGATGGCCTGCAGCACTGGCAGCAGTGAGCGCGACTGAAGTAAGCGCTCACGTCCACCGCGAATCAGCTGAAACACCTGCACAATAAATTCGATTTCGCGGATACCGCCGGCACCCAGCTTGATATTATCTTTCAGGCCACGACGGCGCACTTCACGCGCGATCATCCCTTTCATGTTACGCAGCGACTGAATCACGCTGAAATCGATATAGCGGCGATAGACAAACGGCCGCAGCATCTGCTGCAGCGCCTGGCTCCACTCGCCGCGATCGTCGCCCATCAGACGCGCTTTGACCATGGCGTAGCGCTCCCAGTCACGCCCCTGCTCCTGATAGTAATCTTCCAGCGCCGCAAAGCTCATCACCAGCGGGCCGCTATCGCCGAACGGACGCAGTCGCATATCCACGCGGTAAACAAAACCATCGACGCCAGGCTGATCCAGCACTTTTATCAGGCGCTGCCCCATGCGGGTAAAAAACTGTGCGTTGTCCAGCTCGCGTCGCCCGCCGCGCGTGACGCCGCTCTCCGGCCAGGCAAAGATCAGATCGATATCAGAGGAGAAGTTGAGTTCTCCGCCACCCAGCTTGCCCATGCCGAGGATCAGCAGCGGCTGCGGCTCGCCCGCCTCGTTGCAGGGCGTGCCAAAATCGCGACAGCAATCCTGCCACACGCGATCGCGGGCGGCAGCGATCAGGCTTTCTGCCAGTACGCTAAGCTGCGTCAGGCTCTGTTCGGTCGTGGCGTGCTGCAGCGCCTGCATCCAGGCGATACGCACCAGCATATGCCGGCGGAACAGGCGCAGCTCACGCATCAGCGCGGCCTCGCTATCCGCATGCTGCAGCGCCTGCTGCAGCCACAGAGCATAGTGCTGCCATTCATCAGGCTGAGGAGGCTGCTGCTGCAGTTGCTGCCACCATGCTGGCTGCTGCTGCAGGTTATCTGCGATAAAGTCACTGAAGGCCAGCGCGCCAGCCTGTTCAGACGTCAGCGCCGGCAGCGACAGCTGCAGACGTTCTGCGATGCCGGCCAGCTGCGCCTGCATCAGCGAAGGTAACGGTAACTGCATCCTCTCTCCCTGAATTTTTACATAGTGTTGTTAACGCCTGACGCCGCTGCTCAGCCAGAATGGCGGCTGGCGCATGGCCATCGTAGCGAGCTGAATCAGGCCGTGCTGCTGTTTTTCCCGGATGGCGAGCTGCAGCTCCTGCCATCCCGCCATCCACTGGCATACCTCTTCAGCCGGATACGCCGCCGCCAGCAGACAGACAGCCAGCAGCTGCCGCTGCAGACGCGTGGCCTTATCCTGAAACTCGCTGACCAGTTTTACATCCGTAAAGGTTTCCCGCAGATCCGCTGCCACGCGGCTTAGCATGATGTCGCAAAAGCGTTTATAAGAGCCCTGCAGCTTGATCTGGTTTTTGCTGTCTATCCACGGCTGCCACTGCGCTTCTGCCAGCCAGCACGTCAGCGCCATCTGCGCCTCGACTGAGGTGGCAGAGAAACAGAGGGTTTCCGCACTGATAGCATCATCCTGCAGCAGCTCCTCAAGACGGGTCAGCTTCTGGCGCAGCTCGCTGTTAGCCTTACGCGGCACCAGCGCGCCAAACAGCGAAAACGCCTGACGCAGCGTTTCCAGCGCCTCCAGCACAGCGTGTCGCGCAGCCGGATTACCGCGCAGCCAGACCTCTTCATGATACTGCCAGTGATCCAGCGCGGCGCTGAGCGCGGCGATCATCCCCTGCTCTACTGTCGCTTTTGGCGTCACTTTCAGCAGCGGCAGCGCCCGAACCGGACGCAGCGCGTCGCCCTGCGCCAGCTGATAGCCACGCGCGGCTTTGCTCAGGCTGCCGGGACGGAGTCCGCCGCCCGCTGCCAGCGTCTGCGCGAGCCTGAGCAGATCGGCAGGCGTGCCCTGTTTAAGCTCCAGCTCAACTTCACACAGCGGTTCGCTAAGCTCGCCGGCCGCCACGCTGCCCTGATCGAAGGCAATTTCAATCGTGCTGTTACCTGCCTCTACCGTCCAGGTTTCGCGCCGGAAATGCGTGCTGAATAGCGGCTGCAGCCGCTGCTGCAGGGTGGCAATATCAGTACCCTGCGGCCAGATCTCTGCCGGCAGCCGGGCGATATCAAGCTGCGGCGCCGTTATATCCACGTTGTACTCCGGGCGCTGATGCAGACCGCCCAGCGTCTGACCCGCTGCCTTAAGCGTCATCTCATAACGCTTGTCCACACCCCGGATGCGCAGCCCCATATCCCAGCGGCGCAGCTGGTTGTCGTCCGTTTCATAATAGATATTCGTCAGCTCGCGGGCGGCTTCATGCTGATGCGGCCAGGCGGCCAGTGTCTCTGCCAGGGTGGCGGCAGCCTGCGGGGTGGCAATGAACTTTAATTCGATTTCAGTGGTCATAATTTTTTATTTACTACGCTGCTGGCACTTATACGGTTAATCTGGCGAGAGTAATGCACCACAAGCACGCTGTCTCGGCTTTCTTGTGCTTTTACGCCCCTTTTCGCGCCGGATTGAGACCAGGATAGTTCTCATTCAGATTTATGCGAGGCAACTCCAGACTGTGCCGGTAAATTTACGCCCATCAAGAAAATACGACATCGAATGAAAAAAATTACACTTGCCGCCCTTTCTTTGCTGGCTTTCAGCGCCATCACCCCCGCTCACGCTGCTGATGAAAAGCGTTATATCTCCGATGAGTTATCAACCTGGGTACGCAGCGGTCCGGGCGATCAGTATCGCCTGGTCGGTAAGCTGAACGCCGGGGAAGAAGTTACCGTACTGCAGACCAACAGCGATGCGCAGTATGCGCAAATCCGCGATGCAGAAGGCAAAACCAACTGGATCCCGCTGTCGCAGCTCAGCGCGACCCCAAGCCTGCGCACCCGCGTGCCACAGCTGGAGCAGCAGGTTAAAGATCTGACTGACAAGCTGGCTAATATCGACAACAGCTGGAATCAGCGCACGTCAGAAATGCAGAACAAAGTCGCTAACAGCGACGGCACGATTGATGGTCTGAAACAGGAAAACCAGAAGCTCAAAAATGAGCTGATCGTGGCGCAGAAAAAAGTGAGCGCAGCCAACGTACAGCTGGATGACAAACAGCGCACCATCATTATGCAGTGGTTTATGTACGGGGGCGGCGTACTGGGCGTTGGCCTGCTGCTGGGCCTGCTGCTGCCACATATGGTGCCGCGCCGTAAAAAGAAAGATCGCTGGATGAATTAATCTGCCGCACGCCAGCCGTTTGTCCGGGGGGGATCGCCAGATGCCCCCTTTCGCATGCCCGCTTTTCCGCCAAAGTATGCAACAATTACGAAACAGGCGCCTGACGCGCAGTTATCTGAATACCTCTGGAGTTGTTGAGTGAAAACCTTTCTGGTCGGTGGTGCGGTGCGTGATGCCTTACTGCAGCTGCCGGTAAAAGATCGTGACTGGGTGGTGGTTGGCGCCACGCCTGATGAGATGCTGGCGCAGAACTATCAGCAGGTAGGCCGCGATTTTCCGGTCTTTTTACATCCGCACAGTCGTGAAGAGTATGCGCTGGCGCGCACCGAGCGCAAACAGGGCAGCGGCTACACCGGCTTTATCACGCACTTCGCGCCCGACGTCACGCTGGAGCAGGATCTGCAGCGGCGCGATCTGACCATTAACGCCATCGCGCAGGCGGAAGATGGCAGCCTGATCGATCCCTGCCACGGCCAGCGCGATCTTGCCAGTCGCACGCTGCGTCACGTTTCGGCAGCGTTCAGCGAAGATCCGCTGCGCGTGCTGCGCGTGGCGCGGTTTGCCGCTCGCTATGCCCACCTTGGCTTTCGCATTGCCGCTGAAACGCAGGCGCTAATGGCAGAGATGGCTGCCAGCGGCGAGCTGGCGCATCTGACGGCAGAGCGCGTCTGGAAAGAGACGGAAAATGCACTGCTGACGCGCAATCCGCAGGTCTATTTCCAGGCACTGCGCGACTGTGGCGCACTGCAGGTGCTCTTTCCGGAGATCGATAATCTGTACGGCATTCCTGCCCCGCCGAAGTGGCACCCTGAGATCGATACCGGTGTGCATACGCTGATGACGCTGACGCTGGCGGCCGCGCTCTCTGATGAGCTCGACGTGCGCTTCGCTACGCTGTTTCACGATGTGGGCAAGGCGCTGACTCCTCCGGAGAAGTGGCCGTCGCATCACGGTCATGGCCCGGCGGGTGTCCCGCTTGTCGCCGCCCTGTGCCAGCGGCTGCGCGTCCCTAATCACGTACGCGATCTGGCGCTAATCGTGACAGAGTTCCATGACATCGTGCACACCATTGAGCGGCAGTCAGCGGCGGCGCTGGTAGCGCTGTTTGATCGCATCGACGCCTGGCGTAAGCCGGAGCGGGTGGAAAAGATGGCGCTGACCAGTGAGGCGGACGCGCGCGGACGCGCCACGCTCGAGAGTATGCCCTATCCGCAGGGTAACTATCTGCGTCAGGCGTTTGCGCTCGCGCAGGCGGTACCGGTGCAGCAGGTGATTGCAGCAGGCTTTAAAGGCGCAGAGGTGCGGGAAGAGCTGGGCAGGCGCCGGATTGCGGCTATTGAAGAGACGCTGATTGGTGCGCGGCCGGCATAACCCGCCGCGCAACCGCTGTTACATAAACACGGCGTAAACCGCTGCTGCAACGATAAAACGATAGATGGCGAACGATACAAACGAGATACGCTTGATCAGCTCAAGGAAGACTTTGATTGCCAGCAGCGCCACGATGAACGCGGTAATAAAGCCCACTGCGAACATCGGGAAATCCTGCATCGTCAGGAAGCCCATGCTTTTGTAGAGGTCCAGCACGGTCGCGCCCATCATCATCGGCACGGCGAGAATGAAAGAGAATTCCGACGCTGCGTAGCGGCTGACGCCCATCAGCATACCGCCCGAAATCGTCGCACCCGAGCGGGAAAAGCCCGGCCACAGCGCCAGACACTGGAAGCAGCCAATCATAAACGCCTGACGATAGGTGATATCATCCACGCCCACTGCTTTTGGCTGTTTTGGCTTCAGGAACTCTGCCGCCAGCAGCAGCACACCGCCCACCACCAGGGCATACATGACGTTGATCGGATTAAACAGCGTTTTAATCTGATCGTGCAGCAGTAAACCGATTACCACCGCCGGGATCATCCCGAGCAGAATGTGGATCAGCGTCAGCTTACCGGTACCGGTGCCTTCATGACGCTCCTGACCAAAATGGATACCGATCAGGCCAAACAGACGTCGCCAGAACATTACGACCACTGCCAGAATTGATCCGAGCTGGATCACCACTTCAAACGTCTCTGCTTTATCGCCCTCAAATCCCAGCAGGTGCCCGACAATAATCATATGGCCCGTGGATGAGACCGGCAGAAACTCGGTCAGCCCCTCAACGACCCCGAGGATCGCAGCGACCCATAGCTGATGCATATCTGCCATCAAAATTTTCCCCTATCCGTTTTAAACAGTAAAAAGGCGGTCGCAAACTGCTACCGCCTGAAATTATGCCGGCGTTGATCTGAAGAAAACCTTAGGGTTTTCTGCCACTTCGTTTCGCTTAACGCAACGGCCTCAGCTAAGACACACCATAATTTGATTTGGTTTCATTGTGATGGCAATCACAGGGGGTTTATTTAGGAATTGTCCCGCGCTCAATACGCACGCCAACGCTCGCCGCCTGGGCTACTGCACCCGGCTTACCTACCCGGATACGCACGCCGGGCGTTTTGAAACGATTCATCAACAGATCGCAGATTTCTTCTGCGACGCGCTCGACCAGCGCAAACCGGTTTCCCTGCAGATGCGAGAGGATGGCGTCGGTGACATCGGCATAACTCAGACAGTCGCTGACATCGTCGCTGGCCGCGGCACGCCGGTTGTCCCAGGCCATTTCGACATCGAGCACCAGCTTCTGCTGCATGCCCTGTTCCCAGTCGTATACGCCAATGGTGGTGAACACGGTGAGTTGTTCTATAAATACGATATCCATGATGTCACTCTCTGTTTTTGGCCAGGCCGGATACCACTTCCGGCGGATTATGCGTATTATCCACGCTTACCGGCAACAAAACGACCCAAAAGGAACGGTACGACGCTATGAGTGCTATCGCGCTTGGTATGATTATTTTCGCGTATCTTTGCGGCTCGATTTCCAGTGCGATACTGGTCTGTAAACTCGCAGGCTTGCCCGATCCGCGTATCTCAGGCTCCGGCAATCCCGGTGCCACAAACGTCCTGCGCATCGGCGGCAAAGCGTCAGCAGCAGCGGTACTGATATTTGATGTGGCCAAAGGAATGGTTCCGGTCTGGATCGCCTGGATGCTGCACGTGACGCCTATGTATCTTGGCCTGACCGCGATAGCTGCCTGCCTGGGTCATATCTATCCGGTCTTTTTCCGCTTTCGCGGTGGCAAAGGCGTGGCGACGGCGTTTGGCGCGATTGCGCCGATTGGCTGGGATCTTACCGGCCTGATGACCGGGACGTGGCTGCTGACCGTGCTGCTGAGCGGCTACTCCTCGCTGGGTGCCATTGTCAGCGCGCTGATCGCCCCGTTCTACGTCTGGTGGTTTAAGCCGCAGTTTACGTTTCCGGTTTCCATGCTCTCCTGCCTGATCCTGCTGCGGCATCATGACAATATTCAGCGGCTCTGGCGCGGACAGGAAAATCGCGTCTGGAAACGGAAAAAAAAGAAAGAATAAAAAAAACCGGCTGCGCGCCGGTTTTTTGTTTTCAGATAGCGGGCAGTTCCGCCAGCGGCCAGCGCGGACGGACGCTGACGCCGAGCTCACCCCGTGTGCCGCCCTTCAGACGCACCATGCCGGCATAGGCGATCATCGCGCCGTTATCGGTGCAGAACTCAGGCCTGGCATAAAACACCTCGCCGCCGCGGGCGCTCATCATCTCTGCCATTCGCGCGCGCAGCGTGCGGTTGGCGCTGACGCCACCGGCGATCACCAGCCGCGTAAAGCCGGTTTGCTCCAGCGCGCGTTTGCACTTGATCATCAGCGTATCCACGACCGCATCTTCAAATGCGCGGGCGATATCTGCCCGCGCCTGTTCGTCGCCGTCATGCTCGCGAATAGTATTTGCCGCAAAGGTTTTCAGCCCTGAAAAGCTGAAATCGAGGCCCGGGCGATCGGTCATCGGACGCGGGAAGCGGAAGCGGTTCGCAACACCCTGCTGCGCCATGCGCGACAGCATGGGGCCGCCCGGATAGTCCAGACCCAGCAGCTTGGCCGTTTTATCAAACGCCTCACCCGCCGCATCGTCGATTGACTCGCCCAGCAGCGTATATTCGCCGATACCGGTGACGCTGATAAGCTGCGTATGTCCGCCGGAGACCAGCAGCGCGACAAACGGGAACGCCGGCGGATTCTCCTCCAGCATCGGAGCCAGCAGATGGCCTTCCATATGATGTACCGGGACTGCCGGCACATTCCAGGCGAACGCCAGCGCGCGGCCAATCGTGGCGCCGACCAGCAGTGCACCCACCAGACCCGGACCGGCGGTATAGGCGACCGCATCGATATCGCTGGCCTGCAGGTTTGCCTCTTTCAGCGCGGCCTGTATCAGCGGCACCGTTTTACGTACATGGTCGCGCGATGCCAGTTCCGGCACAACGCCGCCGTAGTCAGCATGTAGCTTCACCTGGCTATACAGCTGATTCGCCAGCAGACCGGACACATCGTCATAAATCGCGATGCCGGTTTCATCGCAGGACGTTTCAATACCCAGAACTCGCATAGCTTTATTACCCTCTTCTTGCGGCGCGCAGTGTAGCACAGGCAAATCTGCCGCCGGACTACTTTGACGGGAAAAAGTGTTTTTCTGCCGCACAAAGAGTGCGCTATACTCCACGGCCTGAAAAAACCGGCAGCCGCACAGGCAAACGCTCCTGTTGGTTCTAAATTGTCCATGGTGCTTTACAAGCTGGCCCCGGCTGGAGTAAAATGCTGCACCATTTTGAGATGTGCTGACGCCGCAGTCAGCAGCAAAAACCGAATTTTATCGAGGTGAGAGTTACATGCCGGTAATTAAAGTACGTGAAAACGAGCCATTCGACGTAGCACTGCGTCGCTTCAAGCGTTCCTGCGAGAAAGCAGGCGTTCTGGCTGAAGTTCGTCGTCGTGAGTTTTATGAAAAACCAACGACCGAGCGTAAGCGCGCTAAAGCGTCAGCAGTTAAGCGTCACGCCAAGAAACTGGCTCGCGAAAACGCACGCCGCACTCGTCTGTACTAATTTCTTTCGGAAGTTCGCTTCCGCCGCGTGTTAAACGCAGACAGAGTCAAGTAAGAGGCCGTGCTTTCCGAAAGGAAGCGCGGCTTGTTGCCGTTTAAGAGCTGAAAAAAATCGGGGCTTATGGCTGGACGAATTCCACGCGTTTTTATCAATGATTTACTTGCCCGCACGGATATCGTGGATCTTATCGATGCCCGCGTTAAGCTGAAAAAGCAGGGTAAGAACTATCACGCGTGCTGTCCATTCCATAACGAAAAAACCCCCTCTTTTACCGTCAGCGGTGAAAAGCAGTTTTACTACTGCTTTGGCTGTGGTGCCAAAGGCAACGCTATCGATTTCCTGATGAATCACGATCGTCTGGAATTTGTCGAAAGCGTTGAGGAACTCGCCACCCAGCACGGCCTTGAAGTGCCGTACGAAACAGGCAGCGGCCCCAGCCCGATTGAGCGTCATCAGCGTCAGAGTCTTTACCAGCTGCTGGAGAAACTGGATGGTTTCTATCAGCAAAGCTTCCGCAGTCCGGGAGCAGAGGCGGCCCAGCGCTATTTAGGCTCGCGCGGGCTCAGCCAGCAGGTGATCGATCACTTTGCGATTGGCTATGCGCCCGCCGGCTGGGATAACGTGCTGAAGCGTTTCGGAGAGCAGCAGGAAGACCGCGAGTCGCTGATGGAAGCGGGCATGCTGGTCACCAATGATAAAGGCCGCAGCTACGATCGCTTCCGCGATCGCGTCATGTTCCCGATCCGCGATAAGCGTGGTCGCGTGATTGGCTTTGGCGGACGCGTGCTGGGTAACGATACGCCTAAGTATCTGAACTCGCCGGAAACACCGATTTTCCATAAAGGCCGCCAGCTCTATGGCCTGTATGAAGCACAAAAAAACCATCCTCAGCCGGCGCGCCTGCTGGTGGTGGAGGGCTATATGGATGTGGTCGCCCTGGCACAGTTCGGCATCGATTATGCCGTGGCGTCGCTGGGGACCTCCACCACGGCTGAACATATTCAGCTGCTGTTCCGCTCGACTGACACGGTTATCTGCTGTTATGACGGCGACCGGGCCGGTCGCGAAGCCGCCTGGCGCGCGCTGGAAACCGCCCTGCCCTACATGAATGACGGGCGTCAGCTACGCTTTATGTTTCTGCCTGATGGCGAAGATCCCGATACGCTGGTGCGTAAAGAAGGGAAAGAAGCGTTTGAAGCACGCATGGAGCAGGCGATGCCGCTCTCGGTGTTTCTGTTCGACAGCCTGATGCTACAGGTGGATTTGAGCACCCGCGATGGTCGTACCAAGCTGGCGACGCTCGCTCTGCCGCTGATTAGTCAGATCCCGGGCGAAACGCTGCGGATCTATATGCGCCAGACGCTGGGTAATAAACTCGGCATTCTGGACGATAACCAGTTAGACAAGCTGATGTCAAAGGCGGCAGAAAATGCGACGCCGCCCGTCGCGCCGCCGCTGAAGCGCACCACGATGCGCGTACTGATTGCGCTGCTGGTGCAGAATCCGCAGTTTGCGACGATTGTGCCCACGCTTGACGGGCTGGCGCAGTCAAAACTTGCCGGCCTGTCGCTGTTTGTTGACCTGGTCAGCCGCTGCACAGAGAATCCTGGCCTGACGACCGGACAGCTACTAGAGTTATATCGCGGGACAAATTTTAGCCAGCCCCTTGAAACACTGGCCACCTGGAACCACATGATAGTGGATGAGGAAGCCGAAGCGGTGTTTCAGGACTCGCTGGCAAGCATATATGATGCTGCGCTGGAGCAGCGCCTGGAAGCGCTGATTGCGCGTGAGCGCACCGAAGGGCTCAGTGCCGCTGAGCGGCGCGAATTCTGGGCATTAAGCCAGGCATTAGCGAAAAAATAAGATTCAGCCAGGCCAGAATGGCGGAGTATTCCCCGTTCTGGCCTGCGGCTTTCGGTTTACACGCCATATAAGCGGAACCGGAGCACAACGATTTCAGACCGAATATCAAGCGGCTTAAGTGCCGAACTAAAAGGGGCTGCAGCCCTGGCCGCGTTGAAGGCAGCGGCAAAAACATAATGCCTTCACTGTTATAGTTGGCTCGCTGCCGACCGACACCAATCTAATTAACAGAAGTGTGGATACCGTCTTATGGAGCAAAACCCGCAGTCACAGCTTAAGCTGCTTGTCACCCGTGGTAAGGAGCAGGGCTATCTGACCTATGCTGAGGTCAATGACCATCTGCCGGAAGATATCGTCGACTCCGATCAGATCGAAGACATCATCCAGATGATCAACGATATGGGTATCCAGGTGGTGGAAGAAGCCCCTGATGCCGATGATCTGATGCTGAATGAGAACAGCTCCGATACAGATGAAGATGCTGCAGAAGCGGCCGCGCAGGTCTTATCCAGCGTTGAATCTGAAATCGGGCGCACAACCGATCCGGTGCGCATGTATATGCGTGAAATGGGTACCGTAGAGCTGCTGACGCGCGAAGGCGAAATCGACATCGCCAAGCGTATCGAAGACGGTATCAACCAGGTGCAGTGCTCTGTTGCCGAATATCCGGAAGCTATTACCTACCTGCTCGATCAGTACGATCGTGTGGAAGCGGGCGAATCGCGCCTGTCCGATCTCATCACCGGCTTTGTCGATCCTAACGCTGAAGAAGATCTCGCCCCCACTGCCACCCACGTTGGTTCTGAGCTGTCTGAAGAAGATCGCAATGACGACGAAGAGGAAGATGAAGAGAGCGACGACGACGACAGCAGCGACGACGACAACTCTATCGATCCGGAACTGGCGCGCGAGAAGTTCCTTGAGCTGCGCACCCAGTATGAAGCAGCCCGCACCGTTATTAAGGCGAAAGGCCGCAGCCACGCTGATGCCGTTGCCGAAATCAACAACCTTTCTGAAGTCTTCAAGCAGTTCCGCCTGGTGCCGAAGCAGTTCGACTACCTGGTAAACAACATGCGTGAAATGATGGAGCGCGTGCGTACGCAAGAGCGCCTGATCATGAAGCTGTGTGTCGAACTGTGCAAAATGCCGAAGAAGAACTTTATTACGCTGTTCACCGGTAATGAAACCAGTGAGAGCTGGTTTAAAGCAGCCCTGGCGATGAACAAGCCGTGGTCTGAAAAGCTGAAAGATGTTGAAGAAGATGTCATGCGCTCGCTGCAGAAACTGCTGCAGATTGAGGAAGAGACCGGCCTGACCATCGAACAGGTTAAAGACATCAACCGTCGCATGTCGATCGGCGAAGCGAAAGCGCGCCGCGCGAAGAAAGAGATGGTTGAAGCTAACCTGCGTCTGGTTATCTCTATCGCGAAAAAATATACCAACCGCGGCCTGCAGTTCCTTGACCTGATTCAGGAAGGCAACATCGGCCTGATGAAAGCGGTTGATAAGTTTGAATATCGCCGTGGCTATAAGTTCTCAACCTACGCCACCTGGTGGATCCGTCAGGCGATCACCCGCTCTATCGCCGATCAGGCGCGTACCATCCGTATTCCGGTGCATATGATTGAGACCATCAACAAGCTCAACCGTATCTCGCGCCAGATGCTGCAGGAGATGGGCCGCGAGCCGACGCCGGAAGAGCTGGCTGAGCGTATGCTGATGCCGGAAGATAAGATCCGCAAGGTGCTGAAGATCGCCAAAGAGCCTATCTCTATGGAGACGCCGATTGGTGATGACGAAGATTCGCATCTGGGCGATTTCATCGAAGATACCACGCTGGAGCTGCCGCTGGACTCTGCTACCTCTGAGAGCCTGCGTTCTGCGACCCACGACGTGCTGGCGGGCCTGACCGCGCGCGAGGCGAAAGTCCTGCGTATGCGTTTTGGTATCGATATGAACACCGACCACACGCTGGAAGAAGTGGGCAAGCAGTTTGACGTAACGCGTGAGCGTATTCGTCAGATTGAAGCCAAAGCGCTGCGCAAACTGCGTCACCCGAGCCGCTCGGAAGTGCTGCGCAGCTTCCTCGACGATTAATCGTCTGCAGGAAAACAAAAACCCCGGCACGCCGGGGTTTTTTATTGCCCGCGCTCCGGCAGACCCAGCGCATCCGCCAGCTGGCGATACGCTGCCACCATCTCCTCCAGTGAAGCGCGGTTAAGGCCACTGGGATTTGGCAGCACCCAGATGCGCGTCTCCATCAGCGGCTGCGGCTGCTCGCCCCACTCCACTTTACGCTGCCGGAACGCACGCTGATACGCATCCTTGCCCAGCACCGCCAGCGCCCGCGGCTGATACCGTAAAATTTTATCCTGCAGCCGTAGCCCGCCGTCGCGCAGCTCATCGCCGCTCAGCTCGCTCGCCTGCGTGGTGGGACGCTCAACCAGCGCGGTGATGCCGCAGCCGGTCTCCAGCAGCCGCCGCTCCTGCTCCGGCTTCAGCAGCTCGCGCGTAAAGCCAGCCAGATAGATCACTTTCCAGAAGCGGTTGCCGGGATGCGCAAAATGGTAACCGGTATGCGCAGATGACTTGCCGGGATTGATGCCGCAGAACAGCACCTGCAGATCGTGCGAGAGAATATCGCGAATGTCGTGGTCGGGTTGCATACGCCTCTGAATACCTGGTAAACGTGCTTAAAGCGTAGGTTATTCAGCGGGATGGGGAAAGCATGGCGATTGCGATAAGTGAAAACCCTGCGCCAGCCGCCCAACGAGTTAACGATTTCTTTTACCGCCTGTGCAGCAAAAAAACGCTCAAACTGTTGTGGCAATCACTCCTGTCACAGCAGCACGCTGATTTTTTCATTAATATCAATCACTCACCATTGTGCTAATTTTCACCAACCGATCGGTGAACGCTGGATCGCCTTTGCCAGATACTTTATAATCCCCGCACTACTGGCCCCTTAGCTCAGTGGTTAGAGCAGGCGACTCATAATCGCTTGGTCGCTGGTTCAAACCCAGCAGGGGCCACCAAATAAAACAAGGAGTTAGATGAGAAATCGTCTGACTCCTTTTTCTTTGGATGCGATTCAGGTGATGTAGTGGGTGACGTAAGAGAATGGCTGGGTGACGTAAGTAGTGTGGGTTTAAATGTCTGGCTGGCAAGTTGCCAGAAACCTGATTTCCTGTTTTCGAAAAGCCTTACAGCCATTTAATTCAATCATCAACACAGCCTTATCTGAACTATCCCAGGATTGCAGGTCAAAAACAAGTTATGAGTTTCGACGATTCCATTCAGCAATTGCGTAATGAGCAACTCGCGCGCCGGTCCGATACAGAACGCTTTATCAGTGTTAAAACGCTTTTTGAACAGATCAAACAGCGTTATCCAGATCAGAGCTACAACGCCCTGTGCCTTTTAGCGTTGAAAAAGTATCGACGTTCAGAGCATCAGCCTTCGCTGTATTGGTTTAGATATGAAAGCTGGTATGACACTTCACCCGTTGCCCCATACCAACTCCTGGATAAACATGGCGCGCCAAACATAGGTGCCCCTGACTATTATCCTAATGCCGAGGCGGCACTGCGGGCAGTCAGTGATGACGTCATGAATACTGATAAGCTAGCTGATTGTGGTTTTCTGAGAACAGAAATCACTGCTGCGCTTGGGGTTTCGCTTGATACTGCAAGGCCAGAAGCACCGATATTTGAACAAGATACCCTGGACTTGAAAGCTGAAAACGTAGCACTAAAAGAAAAAATTGAGGCGCTGGAAAAACGTCTGGCTGCCCCTATAGAGAAAGCAGAAACTTATGCAGCTAAACGGGAAGAGTTTTTCATCGCTGTTATAGCCAGTTTGTACGACAAAAACAGACTCACCTTTGCAAAGGATTTACTGCCAAAAGCACCGGAGCTTTTAAGGTTGGTCGAAAATAAGATCCCGCTATTCTGGCCAGCGGAAGGGTGTTTTCCAATGAGTGAAGAGCAATGCCTGAAAATTCTTCGAGAAGCGATTAGCCTGCTTGAACGCGACGTGACTGATCTTCATCAGTTGCGGGTTGAAAAGAGACAGATGCAAAAAACAAGAAAATTAAATCTTCTTAATCAGTAGGATAACAAAGGTCACCAAGGTATCTTTCTAAGGTATCCACGACATAAACTCTCTCAGTTTTTAAGATACGTTTCATCTTAATTTTTTACCGAGAGACCTAACATGAAACACATCAACTCTTTATCTACAACTGTCAGCCATCTTCCCGGGCCCCAACGCCTGATCCGCATTCATGAAATGATGGCTCTTTTGAATTGCAGTCGTACTACTCTTTACCGCTGGGCAAACAGTGGTGAATTCCCTGCGCCAAAAAAACGCGCCGGAAGAACCATGGGCTGGACAGTCACGCAATATGAACAGTGGCTCGATAACTGCTGCTAGATCTGTAAGAAGGGCTGGGATTTCCAGCCTTTCTTTTTATCTGCTGATGCAACCGTTTGAAACAACAAGCGCATCAAATTGTTATCAATTCGTGATTCTGATACATCCGTAACCCTATGATAAACAGTAAAAATGGCAGTCTGGATTCAACCTATCAGGAACCGGTAATTAATAATATTACGCGCGGTACGGTCTATCCGGATATCCGGGCTAAAGGCGAGTTTCTGTATGACGATGTTCTCTGGCCAGTCATGCCTGAAGAGTGTCAGCAGGATGTGAAGATCATGAATTCTTTGTTCAAGGCAATTGATAGAACTTATTCCATTTGCTCTCGCTTTCTGGCAATCCGTTATGATTTTCATCTGCCTCAGTACACGGCTGATAACCGCGTTATTATCCGCTTTCATCAACTACTGATTCCTGCATTCAGAAAGTTATATTCCAAAAGCTTTGCCCGAGTGTTTTGGGTCAGAGAACAGAATCAGGCACCAGCACAGCATTATCATTACCTGCTGATGGTTGATGGCAACTGCGTGCGTCATCCTCTTAAAATTAACAAGCTGGTGGAGAGTTGCTGGAAAATAGCAACGGGCGGAACGGTCTGGTTTCCAAAGCATGGTTACTATTTAATTCGAAAGAATGACACTGAGGCCATGACCGCATTGTTACTGCGGGTAAGTTACTTTGCTAAGCGGCACTCTAAGGAAGGAATTGCTAAAGACATTGCGCGTTCCGGCACTCGGCATTACCCGTTTTTAAAAAAGACCAAACACACTAAAACTGCGCAATTATGTACTCAGATTGCCCATTTTGATCGGGCACAAGCGCATTGCCCTCTTCCCGGAAAGCTGGATTCGCTTTTCACTCCCGCAGAGCCTTCTGCCGTTAAGCCTGCGACACTGCCTCTGAAAGATAGCCAACGATTGGATGAGGCTGCCTTACTGCCAATGAAGGCGCTCAGACGAGCGCTGCAACGTTTTAGTAAAATCAGGGGCCGCCTGCGTGACGGTAATAGCATTGTGGCAAGCGCTCAACTCAACCCTCACTGGTACCGTCATTTTGAGCGCTACTACCGCTATTACTGGCCATGCAATATCAGCGTTTCACAGTATTGCCGCTGGTATTACCTAAATCCGTCTACTGCAAGCCGCTATTTGTGTAACTACCCGGCTAATTTAATTAATCCGTGGCTTTTAGCACGCTGGCTATAAGCACCTATGAAGACTGGTAAAGATGGAAAAGATAAAAGAGAAGTACAAAGCAAAAATTGCGATGCCCTACTCTCTTAATCGTAAGGTGAAGACTTATGTAGGCGGCATTGACTGGCTAACCGGTTATGAAATTGTGCCGCTGACTGATGAACAGCGGCTGCAAAGAAAGCAGCATCTGCATGCTCTGCCTGCAACGCTTGATGAGTTGTTTGAGCGTTTCCTGCTGCCTGCCATTGAGTGCGACATGCATTACAAGGACTACAATTTCTGGAGCGATACGTGGCGCATCCAGTGGGCTTACCACAAACAAAATTATCGTCGTGAAGCAATATTAAGTGGCATAACGCAGCAGCAATACGCAAAAGCGCGTAAGCTCCCTCAACGTGTGATGTATGACAACTTGCATAAATGCGGTGGCGCGGCAATCCGTGTGCTGTTTTGGGTTTATCATCGTCGACAGTTCCACCAGCAGCAGCTTACGGTTCAGGAATATATTTCTGAGCATCAGCTTCCCCAACGTACAGCACATCGTCAGTTGTCGCGACAGCCAATGAGTGATATCTGGGCTCAGCATTTTGATAACTACTACGGTGATGCATGGCTGAGGCATTGTAACGTCAGAGAGTATGCGGATTTTTACGGTTTGAACGTCACCACTGCCCGACAGTATCTTTTTAACTTTCCCATTGGGCTTTTTGACCCAATGTTGATTAAACCCTGGATGTGATTTTTCAAGACATCGCTGAAGAATATGATCATGAATTCTGATCACTGAATAATGATCAAAATCGTCAAACGGTAAACAACGCAACGATCAGAATTTGAAAATCTACAATCAGTTTTTGTATATAAAAAAAGCATGTCTTGACTGGAGTGAGAAAGAGACACACCTTGTGTTTTAACTTAGTGAACCGCTCTGGAAATCAGCGGCAGTTAGCACTACAGGCGCTTGCTGATGAAATGCCCAGCTTTGCATGCGACTGTGCGTCTGCATAAGGCAGTAAGCTGCTGGTAGTGGAAAACTCTGAGGCGAAGCTCACAGACCTACTGCCCGTTGATTAAAACTTTATGATGTCAGTGATTCCTTGCAAATTTCCACTATGCGCTCTCAGAAGGTGTACCCTGTTGCAAGTCCGCTTTGTGCCAAAGTCGGACGTTCGGCTTATTTTTTTTAAGATTTTCTCAGTGTGACTTAATTTATGTTTTCTGAATCGCCACGAGTAATCCAGACGACTGCCGAGTCGTAGCGCAGGTTATCGCCAACTCTACGGCTGGCTTATGGGCGCTTTTTATGCCTAATCGGCTAAAGTCGAGGGCAAGAAGCGTGCGCTGCTATCGGCTTAGCACGTTAGTTTTGAAAGTAGGACATGCACACCTCAACCAGCAAGACGGTTAAATAAGCTGGTATTTCTGATGCAAGATCTTGCTCTTTGCCCTCATTAGACTCACTCAGGACGTTGTGCGGTTATTTTATAACCAAGATTTTCAAACGTTGTAATCAGCCGCTGAATAGAGCCGATACTCCATTGGTTGGTAATCAGCACCGTCTCACCAGAGATGAGCTCAATGGGCGCCTCATGAAAACGCTTTCGTCGTGACAGAGTGACGTCTGATTCCAACTTTATAAGACTGCGATGAACATCCTTTCCAAAGATCGATATAACAGAGTTCATATTCTCCGGTTCATTCTCCGCTATCCAGTCGCTTATAAGCTCAAAAGCCAGGTTACGCTTGTTATATGTCGCGCCTCTAAAAACAAATTTAGAATAATCTTTCTCAGATTTTTCATTTGCCTTCATGGCTTCTATTTCTTTGCGCTTTTGTCGGACAAGAAAATCTTTTGCCTCTGGCAACGGGATTATTTGTTCGAAATTAACCAGCAGTTTGTCGAGATGAAGATATGGACTTATCCTAAAACAGCTGATATTAAGACCATTATTGTTAAGCCACAGGACTGTGTTTGTGACCTCTTTAGAGAAATCAGCTGATATTAAAAGAATCCGCACCTGCGTATTAAAATCAGCAATTTCGCTTTCTTCTCTCTCACAGAAATTGAGGATTTCATTCTCTGCATTTTTTTCGACACCTTCTTTATCGAGATATTTTTGATAGCACTCAGCAGCTTCATGAAACGTCATTTGCGAAACCATAGCAGCATACCTTACTGCCTGAAGCTCCATATGGGCGCCCTGCTCATCACGTTTGAGCTCAATGACGACCAGATTGAAATTTTTATCAATGCAGAGCAAATCGATCCTGCGCTGACTGTCCTCCCAGTTATTAAACTCTTCCTGAATGACCATGCAGTCAGGAACGAAATGGCTTATTTTTCTGGCTAAGGCCGACTGGATATCTCTGCGTTCAAGAATGGATTCGCGCGCAAACGTCGTTTTCGATACTGCCCGAAACTCCTGCTCTTCTAAAGTGAACAACCCCATACATTCTCCATGTAAGACATTTAAAAATTAATGTAATAAGCTCTTTGCCATCTTCAAGGCATCATTTGAAAACGTATCCGGGCAAGGCACGTCACAATCGCTCGTGCCCAATTCAGTTTTGCAACGTCAGTAACATCGCAAAGCAACGTAATCCACGCTGAGCCGGTGCCGCGCTGTTATTCATGCGCCGCCTCTTAAACCCAGCGTAAAATGGGCCGGGTTGCCGTCCCACAGAGATTAGCGGAGCTCACGCTCAAAGTTATCCAGTAACGTCATCCGCTTTGCCAGATCCGAAAGCAATTCAGATTTAGGGGTTTCCTGCGGGACATGGCAGGAAAAGAAACCCAAAATTCTTCCGTTGGCTTCTTCCTCATACTCTTCCTCACTTCCCTCGATGTTGAGCATCGCGATCGCTCTTTCACGCATCTGCTCATTTTCAAGATCGCAGGCGTAAGTGATCACTTCAAACCACTCATCCACCGTTCCGTTCAGATACAGAACCACATCTGAAGGTGAGAACCAGTGGGAACATTTAAAGCGCAGTACCGGAAAGCCAGACCAGTTAGTCAGACGGGCTTTGATCTCATAGCCCTTGTCGCTGAAATGTTCAGTAAGGTAACGCTGGCATTCTCCGGACAACGTTTTAATGACGGTTTTCTTGAGCTCTTCTATTTCTGCAATGCGATGGAGATTAGTCAGAACAAACGCTTCGGTTTCAGTTGTAACAGCAGGGTGGCTCACAAGTAACTCCAGATGCAGGACATACTCACGCAGTATGACCAGCCATTTGTTTAATGATGAAGCCATATAGGCTTCCCCGATCCGCGAAGACAATGCACCGGTAAGCTGCCGGTAACTGACCCCAACCCAGCCCTCAGGCGCACAACCGTTGGGTGATAACACCACGCAAAGGGGCGTTTTGCCCTGATACGCTTCCTGTTGAAGGCACGTGAGGTAATCATCAAAGGGATTATTCTGCAGATGCCAGACCTTGTTCTCGATGATCATTACCCAGTCTTCACCCTCAAGCAGGATGTCGATCCGGTTCCCTCTTCCAGTGCTGACTTCACGCTGAGGCGGTGCGGACAGTTGGGCGTTGAACGTGTTTGCCAGTCCCATGCAGCTGAACAGCGCCTCTGCCGCCAGTGGCCCCAGCCCGTGACCACCGTCAGGATCGAGAAAGAAGGCCAGCACATCGCTGACAGGATTTTCATAGTGCCCGCGGGCACCTGAGGAAAAAATATTCGCTTCCGTTTTACGTGGCTGGGGAAGGCTTTTCATCTGATTCAGCAACGCTTCCAGCGCTAAAATGTCCATTTTTTCTCCCGAAGCTTAGTCGTTCACGCGCGTGTATTCCGCATTAATCGCTTCCGCATCCGCACGCCAGCGGGCAAAGAGTGACTGTTGCTCCTGAATCGCCTGCATTGCGCGTTCAAGGCTCGCCATTTCATCCTGCATCAGTGCGAAACCGGTAAAATAATCGCGTGCGAATTCACTTCCTCCCAGCACACTGATTAATCCATCGCGTTGCTGGTTGAAGTTCGAAATCATGGAGTCGATCATTTTTTTGAACTCCGCCTCACGCTTTGCCTGGCTGTAGGTATCCCACAATTCCAGCGCCACGCCGGCGAACACCAGCGCCCCGTTCAGGCCTTTAGCAAATTTAATGGCTCCCCAAGGTTTAAACTTCAGCAATTTTCCCAGCTCTAACCCGGCCATTTTACCAACGGACACCATCCCATCACGAGCGGCAATCACGGTTGCACTGTTAATTAAGTTGCTCTTAACGACATAATTGAGACCCTGCTTGCCCATCGCCGCCATATTGCCGTTGTAGTGATTGATTTCAGCGCTGTAGCCCAGATGCATCTTCTGGATGGCATTGTTTACGGACTGCACGCGGCGGGCGAACTCGTTGTCCAGGCGGGTATCAATGATGATGCCTTGCTCACCGATTTCGCTCTCGAAAAACTCCATATAGGTTTCGAGACTCAGGCCCCGGGCACGAAGTATCAAATCTTTAAAGTAGTCGAGTACAAAGTTATTGAGACTGATGCGCGCTTCCGAGATATCGCGCTGCATGGTCAGCAGCTCTTTGCTGAGCCGGACATGAATGGATGAGAGGTCTTCTACTTCCTGTCGGATACGCACATCATTCGCGATGGCTTCCGGCAGCTTCCGGGTCAGGATATCCCTGATAACACTCTTTTTCGTTTCTTCACTCAACGCCAGTGCTCCCCCGCTTTTTTCTATCTTGTCGCTCGTAGCGTCCTGCAGTTCACTGATATGAGACAGCGCACGGAATTTTTCCGGGTTATCCAGCCAGTATTCGGTCCCCATATCAAAAGGGTTAGCCGCGACGGCGACAATATTTAGCGCATCATGTTCCAGGGAAGTGAGCGCGATCAGGTCGTCCAAACGCGCACGCACGTTCTGGCGCTTCACCTCTACGTTGGCGGCGTAATCGTCCTCATCCTCCACGTCCGCTACTTCATCAAAGCGGCTGAGAACGAACACCGTACGTTCAAGCAGGTTCAGGGTACGGAAGAGCCATTCAAGGTCGGCCTTATGGCTCTCTTTTATCGGATTGGTGGAGTTCATGACATAGAGGATCAAATGCGCCTCACTGATGTACTTTTTGGTCATGTCCTTGTATTTTTCGACAGCCTGGGTGTCTTCGTTGAACTGTTCTTTGAAGCCAAACAACCCGGGCGTGTCAATCAGGACAAAGTCCGATCCCACGTCGTACACTTTGACTTCGTTGGAAGATTCCTGATGGCTGATATTCATGCTCGCTTTATCGAGACGCCCCATCCAGGCGGCAGCTATTGAGGTTTTCCCTTCGGAGAACCCTCCAATCAGCGCGATTTTTAATTTCCCGTTCGCGGCATTCTCTTTGGCCGCTTCAATTTTATTGATGAGCTGCACATCGACCGGGACGCCGACCTTCTCACCCTGCTCAAGAAAGGCGGTGAGTTCATCCAGAATGTGAACATTGCGGGACTGCTGCGCTTTAAAAACATCCAGCGTTTTTTCCATTACTTCGCTCCAGAAAAATCAATTCCAGTGGATAAAAGGCGTAATCCGGCCGCGGCCTGGATCAGGATCTCATTGATGCCCGAAACCTGTTTCACAGGCTCCTCCAGCATGTCTTTAATCTCAGCGATTTTCTCTTGCAGCTCCGGGAAGGCTTTTTGAATGCCGTCGACAATGGCGTCGTTCATGTGGGCAGCCACGTTGCTGAGATTTTTGTCAGCGGACTGCTTCTGCTGAGACATTTTGTAACTGGAGCTGATCATGCTGCGCAGGGCTTTGTAGGCCGCAAATGCCAGATTCGCCAGCGCCGGGCCGAGGACAAGCCACCCGGCGGGGTTCCAGAAAAGTAGCGCGCCGCCCGCGAGTGTCGCCAGAAGTCCCGTGACGTTGATGCCGTTATCGATATCAATCGTGAGGGGAATATTACTGCTGAATTTGTGCGTCTGGAGGCGTGAAAAGGTATTGAGGATCCCGCGAGCGTGCTGCTGAAACTGCGCAACAATGTCACTGATCTCTGAATGAAAGCGCTCAAGTTCGGCTTTAAGTATCCCTGGAAGAGACTTTTCAAGCGAAGCGTGCTCTAGGCTAATCATGGCATCCAGCTCACTTTTAAAGCGATCGTTACTGATATCACCGTCAATCACTTTATAGATACGCTCGCGCGCATGATTGCGGAAACGACTAACGCTCTCCTCCGCGCGGTCAATCAGACGCTGGCGCAGTGATTTCAGTGCGTGATCAAGCTGCTTGTGTGCACTGTTTTTGTCCTCATTAAGCTGCCAGACAAGTTTTGCGTAGGTGTCTGACTGCAGCACGCTCACCTGTGCGGCAATGTCATCCAACACAACGCGGGTTTTCTGTATGTTCGAACGGGCAATTTTTGACTTGCTGTCGGCGACAAGCTGTTGTGTCAGTACGCGCGCAAGCGCTGAAACGCCCGTTTTTTCGAGCAATTCTTCTGGGGTAAAGGCTTTCAGGTACTTATCGCGACTCTTCGCATTGGGCCCGCCGGGGACCAGGTGTTCGGCCAGACTGAGAAAAGCAGGCATGGCGCTGACAACCAGCGTTTGACGATAGTTTTTACCCAACTGCTCGCGCATTTTGTCGTCCAGATCCTGAATACTGTGCGCTTCATCCTCATTAACGAGGGGTCTTCCAAGCGCCATAGCATTCGTTACACGCTTATTGAACAACGTCCAGACTTCAGTCTGCGCATTGAGATGAGACCTGATTTTCTCCAGTGTGCCGGGATTATCCTCATCACCTTTCTGCGGCGCCGTGGCTTTACTGGTGACGTAAAAAACGGCGTGCGCTTTCTCGACCGCGTGCTGTATCTGCTCGCGCACCTTGCTCTCCTTACCTTCAATACCGGGTATGTCCAGCAGGGCAAAGCGCTGACCGCACGACTCAAAAGGATAGAGAGTAGCGTCCAGGGTGAAATCGGACATACCCGTGCCGATGATTTCACCGTCCGCCAGTGCGTTCAGTTCGGCAAACTTTTCATCCATCCGCGCGCGCTGCTTCAGCATCGTCTGCCGTTGTGCATTACAGTCCGCTTTCTGCACGGCAAGCGATTGTGTTTCCTGATGAATTTCTGCCTCTAATGCCTGCTGCTTCTGTTTCACCTGACGCCACTGCTTTTGCTCTTGAGATAAGATCCAAAGAGCCAGTAGCCGACGTATTGCTGACCAGCGCATCTTCTGATCCTCAATCAACGTACTCAGCCGCGACAATTCTTTACCGAGTTCAGCTTCGCGATCTGAGTAGCGGCCTCGCACCTCCGCCAGTGCCTGACTTAGAGAGGCTGCTAATGCTTCGTTTTCTTTTAAAGCCCGATCAGCGTTTTCAAGCGCCTCTGGTGAGAGATCGTGTTGCTGCTGAAACTGGCGAAACGCTGCCTGCCTGGTGAGCTTTGTATTCTCTTGGAGCAGGATACGCAGTGCCTCAATGACAGTTGATTTTCCCGCATTCGTCTCCCCGTAAAAGGCGATGGTAAACGTCTCCCATTCAGCATTAGAACGCAGGCTGTCAATTGCCTCGTTCAGGCGCGTCTGGAAACTCTCAAGTTGAAGGCGGGCATTGCTGTTGGCTTTCTGTAAGGCAGGGTCGTTTACAGGCAGGGTCAGGTTGTCGAGAATTCGTTCTACTTCCTGCGAGATTTTTTTATAGACCTGCGTAGAGGTCTCACTGGCAACAGACATGCAGTATCCTTTTGAATTGATCCATTTGGCGCGGCTGTAATACGCAGCGTGGGCAGTAACCGCTCAGGTAAAACTTCTGACCGCAGCCCTCCGCGTCACCCAGAGCCTAAAGTTGTTGACTGGTTCAGGCGCGCCGATCATATACACAGCACTCATCGTTGAATCGGCAGAATGAGAAATTCCTTTAATGGAAACGAGGCAAAAAAGTCATTTAATCGGGCAAGAGAAATGATCCAATGCGCTCATAAACGTCACGACGGCCAGACAGTATCTCTTTAACTTTCCTACAAGGCTTTTTGATCCAATGTTGATTAAGCCCTAGATGTGATTTTTTGGTAGGGATTAGTGTGAAAATGTGATCACAAAACTGATCACCGAAACAGTGATAAAAACCGCCAAATGGTAAACAACGCAATGATCATGCATTCTTAAAAATGTATAACCTTTATAAAAATCAGATGCAGATAAGTTACAAGAGGCTTCCTTGCCTCACTGTAAAATTTTACTCTAATCCTTCTCCGTCAATGATAGACAAAACTCTATCTAAATAAGTCTTACCCATCTTGCTTTCGGTCGCTTCACGCAGATATTTAGGTATACGCTCTACAAACTCAGAGCGTGACAGCGGCTGATGCTCAACTAAAGCTTCAATCATAGCAGGGCGTAGCAATTTACTTTCATCTGCAATATAGGGACACTCTATGTCTATCACCTCTCTGGCAAAACGTTCAAGCCGCAATCTAAGCGGCTCGGCACTATCGCTAAAAGCTGTTACATTCGCACTAGCTTCATGTTCTTCAACAACTAACTGTTCGATAGCCTGCTCTTCAGAATATCCATGTTCAGGAACTATGGTTTTTAATTGATGTAATTCACGAATAATAGGTTCCAAAACCTCTTCAGGATTACTGAACCAATCTGTGGACCATATACGACGAATCCGCCATCCCAGTCCCTCTAACACATCCTGCCGTAAGCGATCCCTGTCACGAGCGGACTTAGCAGAATGGTAAGTCGCACCATCACACTCAATCCCCATCAAATAACGTCCCTGCTTACCGGGATCACGAACCGCAATATCAATAAAGAATCCGGCTACCCCGACCTGAGGCTCACAACGGAAGCCAGCATTTTCCAGCGCCATAATAACTGCTACTTCAAAATCACTATCCGGCGCTTTGCCGGTAAACTGTGAAAGCCCATCCATATTGCCCTTTTCAGCAAAGTGCAAAAAGCCGCGTAAGGCCTGAACGCCACGCTTAGATGTTTCTGTTACCTGAACATCTTCCGCTCGCATTGAGCTGAAAACATGCATTCTTTTTTTGGAACGAGTGAAAAGAACGTTCAAGCGACGCCAGCCGACATCTGAGTTGATAGGGCCAAAGCGTTGATATACTTTGCCATCGGCCTCACCCGGCCCATAAGTAAACGAAATAAAGATGACATCGCGCTCATCGCCCTGAACGTTTTCGAGGTTCTTAACAAAGAGTGCATCGCTTTTCGTTCTTAACCGATCAATAGCTGCCTCAGCTTGAGAGTCTTCACGACACATTTCGTCAATGGCTCGTTCAATCTGTTCACGCTGCTTTGAGTTCATGGCAACGATCCCCAAAGACTCCTCAGGCGAATGGATTGCATGTAAAGCCACAGCCTTAGCGATAACCCGAGCTTCTTCGATATTATGCTGGTTTATGAAACGACCGTTTTTAACGAAGCTGAATTTAACGCCATACTCTGGGGCATGAGCGTTAGGTGATGGGAAAACCACTAAATCACTGTTATAAAAATGACGGTTAGAGTAGGCAATCAGGCTCTCGTGCTGAGAACGATAATGCCATCTTAAACGGCGCATTTTGAAAAGCGGCAAAGAGGCATCAAGAATACTGTCAGTCTGACTTACTGCAGCAGTGTCTTCGCCATCATCATCAATGCCTGCACGATCAAAGAAGCTGGTTGGCGGAAGCTGTTTAGGGTCACCAACTACGACGATTTGCTTACCGCGCGCGATAACTCCCAACGCATCCTCAGGCTTAACCTGTGAAGCTTCATCCATCACAACAAGATCAAATTCAATGTCACCCGGTTGAAGGTAATTAGCCGCAGACATTGGCCCCATCATAAAACAGGGCTTCAACTGGAGCAGTGCGCGACCGGCTCGATTAATAAGTTGACGAATCGGAACGTGCCGCGTCTTCTTGCCGGTCTCGTTTCTGATAAGAGCCATTTCCGTGTAGTCTGCTTTTCTTCCCCCTGATGCGCCCTGGGGAACCGGATTGCTCGCAATAATGGCTGCTATACGTTCACGCTGTAATGTCTGAAGCGCCTTGTCATAGTCACGAAATGTTTTTTGCATGGCGCTCCGGCTATTACCCGACACCCGTAGAAGATGCGGACGTTCAGAAGCAACTTCGCGCGCCAGCTGATCGAAAATAGCTACCTGCAAGCCGGTATCGATGTGTTCAATTGCAAGTGTATGGCTCATGATCGCATCACGGATACGCTGTAGCCCGTTACTTTCAATTGCTTTAGATACGCGGGTAAAATTAATCCAACCATTTAACCATCGAGGTTTAGATATTGCTTCTTTATTACGCTCTATTAATGCGGAGAGACGATCCTGGCATCGTTGCTGCCATTGCACAATATCAAGCTGAGTCTCCTGTGCAAAATTCATTTGCCGGTCTGTTTGAATTTCCCACTTGTGCTCAAGGGCATGAAAATGCTGTTGTAGGCTTCGGTACTCATCGCCGCCGGATAACTTTTTGATAGCATCAGCCAAATCAGAGTTGTGGATTTTTTCACGCATTTGTTCTGTAAAATTAATGGTTTCACTCATCACATTTAGAAGACGCGTGTTATCTTTACTTGCTCCAAAAGCTATTTCATCGGCTATCGCAAAAATATCTCTAGGCAAGGTATCTTCACTTATAGCACTCTGCTTTTCTTGTATTTGATGCAAGATGACGATCTTTTCATTTACTGTCTCCAAAGTAAGTTGCTCAGCTGTAAACCATTGCTGTATTGGAAACAGTGCATCCTTAAGGTTCGCTATAAGAGGTGAAAAAATATTTGTGTCACCGGTCAGTGTTTGAACGTTTTCAGGGAACAAAACGTTTGATGGGATAGTTTCTTCATACTCTTTCAGTTTGGTCAGATGCTGCGAGATTTGAGTATCTATACCTTGATGTTTTAACTGCTGGATACCTTTGAAAATCTGACTATCCAAAGTGAGTAAAGCGCTGCCTATGGCAACGTTAGCGCCGAATCCGATACCCCAGACACTACGCACTTTGCTATACCAGTCTCGAAGCTGTCGCATCTGGCTCGGCTCGGTTTCTAATCCTTGATAAAGCTCACCGAAAATTTGGCTAAAATTACGTGCCTCAAACTCGGTTAGTTCTTGAGCATACTGACGAAGCCTGGGCAGTTCATCATAAAGCGTTTTCCATTTTGTATCAGGTTTGCTGGATAAGCCGATTAGCGTATTTTTGGCTTGTCGCCATGAGCCGCTTAACCAGCTAAACAAGCCAGAGTCTTTCAAGCTGCTTTCAATAGTCTTCAGCTGTTCATCATCAGTTACTTTATTCAGTACAAAGCGTGACTTTAACTGGTCGCGCAGGGTATGTAACGATGCCAACCGCTGGCTTAACTCTTTAATCAGCGGCTCGATACCATCATCATCGAACCTTTCATGTCTGTATTTAACTAAATCGCCAGGTAGCTCAAATGCAACATAAATAAATGTCGCTATTTGACTAAAACCTTGCGGAGTAACAGGAAATCTTTCGGAAACAGAAGATGGTAAAGATTCAAGTAGTGCGAAAAGATGCTCACGATCTGATTCAAAAGAAGCATGCATTTGCTCTAAATTACGAATCAGACGTACGACATCAGCAAGCGTGATCACGCTCTCCAGACCAAAATTTTTAGCAATATTCGGCAAGTCAGGCGCAGAAACCCCTTCCTCAAGGAGACGCAATTTTTCAGGCATCAGGTAGTCAGCCATATGACGATAATCAGCCTGAACGACATTGAAATCCACCAGCCAATTTTTTAAATGTTTAACCTTATTATCATCAAGTTTGGCGTAAGCCTGAAAATCAGCTTCAGCGGGCAGATCCGGAAGTCGACCGGACAACTCAACTAACTGAGTCTGCCAGCTCATTTCGTCATGATTGGTAGTAACAATCGAATACTGATTTAGAAAATCTGAGAGCGCCTGCTGCCATGAGATTAGCGCTACATTCCATTCATTCAGAATTGAAACAATTCTATCACTGTCGAAAAGCTGGATAACGACGTTATTGATGCCATACCAGGGATGCTCCCATAGTTCAGCATGCTCACCGACCTGTTGACGAAACTCCACAACGACATCTTTAAACTCTTTGATTTCGTCACGTAGTCTCAACTGCGCCACGCGATCTAATTTCTGCCCCGAAAGGTTTTCTATATGCAATTGAGTAGGATCAATACCCAGTTCGCGTCGATAGCGTGTCGCCCCGGTCAAAATCTGGTGAATAGTCAGCTCGGTTTTTTTCCAGATCTCATTAATTTCCTGAGCGTAACTGTTTAACTGACTCTTCAAATCTTCATAGCGTGAAATCTCTGCGTCAATTTGCGCAGGCGTTTTTTGCAATGACGGGTTATGCAGCCTTTTCTGGATATCCTCTAAAACCTTACGCTTATGTGATTTATGACTGTGAAGTTCCAGACAAAAATCACCTAATCCCGCCTTATCGAGCCTGTGTTTTACTACTTCTAGCGCAGCGAGCTTTTCCGCAACAAAGAGAACCTTTTTACCATTTAGCATCGCAGCGGCAATAAGGTTCGTTATTGTTTGTGATTTCCCCGTCCCTGGTGGTCCTTCGATTACCAAATTTTCGCCGTTTATAGCATCAATCAGAGCGCTATGCTGCGAACTATCAGCATCATAAATAAGCGGAAATTTTTCATGAATGTTATCGAGAGTATCGATCGAATATTCCCTGGACAAACTTTCTGTATTCGAATTGTTTTCTGCCTGAGATGTAAAAAGGCGTTTGATCACTTCATGATTCAGTAAGTTTTGACTGCCTTGAGGCCAACGCTCTGGATCAAGATCCAGATACATCAGCATCTTGCTGAAGTTTAATAAGCTCAATGCTCCGTAGCGACGCACTTTCCAGCGCGGCTTATTCTTTTCGATGATTGCCTGTATTTGTTTGAAGTAAGTTTCAGGCAACATCTCGTCATCAAGACTGGGCAAGGCAAGACCAAAATCACCCTGTAATTTTTCATGCAACGACAAATTAGGGATAATGTCTTCCCCGGTATAACGTAAGTGGTAACGATAGAGCCCGGCCTGTGGATCGAGCTTACCTTTCTCAAGCGTCACCGGAACAGTAAAGAGTGGAGCAAGTCGAGCCTTATCTGAATCTTCACTTTCATACCATTCCAGAAAGCCAAGGGACAAATAGAGAATACCGGCTCCCGTCTCTTCAATTGCGACCTGCGCCTTACCATGGATAGAACGCAACACGGCTTCCAGCTCGGCTGGATAGTAAAGTGTCTGTATTTGGTCATCGGTAAGGGATGTCTGAACTGATGGTTTACGCAACGGCTTGCCCGCTTTCGTATCACGCTCAAACTCACCGATATCTTTGTAGCCAAGCCGGGTAAGAAGAGAATCCAGATGTTCGCCTGGAAGACCAGAGTTAGCTTCAGTACTTCTGATGCCTGCTAAAGAGCCTCCGTTATCTTCCAGATGCTCAAGGATGACATCTCTTGCTTTGATTACCAGCTCATAATCTTCTGATGAAATATTGTTTTGAGCGCTGCTCAACAATTCATAGCTGGTATTAATACCCAGTTTGCCAGCCCAGGTTTTCGCATCGGGCAATGATTTTGTTGCTTTCTCTTCTGCTGAAGAGGCATTTTTCTCCAGATAACCAAAATGCTGTAACTGTGTTTTGGTCGGATCCGGCACAGGAGCGAACTGCATGGCCTGTTCTGACATAAGGGTTTGAAATAGCTGATCTGGCAACTCATTGATAATACGTAAGGAAGAGTGCTTTTGATTAACCGGAAAATTTAATAGCCGGTTTCGTGAAGTCAAATCCAGCAATTTACGCCGCATATCCTCAAGTGATTTGAGGATATATCCTTGAGATTCGTCATCGATTGAAGAAGTGTGTTCCGCCATATCAAACCCTGTAGATCATTAGCAAAAGATTACAAAAACTCACCAGGTTGCCTGTTTTCAATAATTGTCAGGAATAAAAACCGCTTCACTTAAAGTCATTCTTGCTGCCATGACAAGTTCTGTTGTTATTGTTAACGCTGGTGAACTCAGAGACAAACTTACCGGAAAAGGTGGTTTTTTGACCTAAAAACCTAGTTGGTAAGTATCAGGATAGCAAAATCATACCCTGAGCAGTGATGAACACAAGAGTATAATCAATAAGGAAGGTTTAACAAAAAGCCCCAAGCTGCATATTTGACTTAGCAAGGTTAAAGATCTCACCGCGCTGATTTTGTTGTCTAAAGGCATTAACGAAGCACATTATTTGTGCCAAAATCGTTCCATCTTCCTTCACTTTTATCTGACCGAAAATGCTATGGCTGGCGTGAACAAAACTCAACTGACTGAAACCGACATCGTAACTAAATTTATTCTGCCTGCGGTCAAGAAGGCCGGATGGGATGACATGACGCAAATTCGCCAGGAGGTGAAGTTACGTGATGGCTAGGTAGTTGTGCGGGGTAAGCTGGCATCCCGTCAGAAAGTTGAATCACCACGGGTTTAACAGACACCTCAGAGTCATTTAAGATGACTTAAAGAGAGGTGCCCATGAGCGGTAAGCGTTATCCTGAAGAGTTTAAAACTGAAGCAGTCAAACAGGTTGTTGATCGCGGTTATTCTGTTGCCAGCGTTGCAACACGTCTCGATATCACTACCCACAGCCTTTACGCCTGGATAAAGAAGTACGGTCCGGATTCTTCCACTAATAAAGAACAGTCAGATGCTCAGGCCGAGATCCGCCGTCTCCAGAAAGAGCTGAAGCGGGTTACCGACGAACGGGACATATTAAAAAAAGCCGCGGCGTACTTCGCAAAACTGTCCGACTGAGGTACGCCTTTATCCGTGACAACACCTGTTGCTGGCCTGTTCGCCTGCTCTGTGGGGTGCTGGATGTTCATCCCAGTGGTTTTTACGCCTGGCTTCAGCAGCCGCATTCACAACGCCATCAGGCAGACCTGAGACTGACAGGACAGATTAAACAGTTCTGGCTGGAATCGGGATGTGTCTATGGTTATCGCAAAATCCATCTGGATCTGCGGGACAGCGGGCAACAGTGCGGAGTGAACAGAGTCTGGCGACTCATGAAACGTGTCGGGATAAAGGCTCAGGTCGGATACCGGAGTCCGCGGGCACGTAAAGGCGAGGCCGGTATCGTGTCGCTCAACAGGCTCCAGCGACAGTTCAATCCGGATGCTCCGGATGAGCGTTGGGTAACGGACATAACCTACATCAGGTCCCACGAAGGCTGGCTGTATCTGGCCGTGGTTGTTGATCTGTTCTCACGCAAAATTATCGGCTGGTCAATGCAATCCCGGATGACAAAGGACATTGTCCTGAACGCACTTCTGATGGCTGTATGGCGGCGTAATCCCCAAAAACAGGTGCTGGTTCACTCGGACCAGGGCAGTCAGTACACAAGCCATGAGTGGCAGTCGTTCCTGAAATCACACGGCCTGGAGGGAAGCATGAGCCGTCGCGGTAACTGTCACGATAATGCGGTTGCAGAAAGCTTTTTCCAGTTGCTGAAACGCGAACGGATAAAGAAAAAGATCTACGGAACGCGGGAAGAAGCCCGCAGCGATATTTTTGGTTACATCGAAATGTTTTATATCAGTAAGCGTCGGCATGGTTCGAGCAATCAGATGTCACCGACAGAATATGAAAACCAGTATTATCAACGGCTCGGAAGTGTCTAGATTATCCGTGGCGATTCAGAGCGATAATTTTACCGTATAAATCAAGGAGTGATAATGAATCGAGCCCAAGCCCAACAATTACTACAAACAGCCTTAGCTAACCCCGCAGCCGAATTCCGTGATGGCCAGTGGGAAGCTATAGATGCCTTGGTAAATCATCGACAGAAACTGTTGGTGGTTCAGCGCACTGGTTGGGGTAAGAGTTCGGTCTATTTTATCAGTACCAAGATTTTTCGTGATAGTGGCATGGGGCCAACCATTATAGTTTCCCCTCTGCTAGCCTTGATGCGCAACCAGATTGAATCGGCCCAGCGTTTGGGCATTGTTGCTGAGACCATGAATTCTACCAACACCGATGAATGGCGAGCGGTGACCCAGCGCATTATGAACAATCAAGTCGATTGCTTACTGATCTCCCCAGAGCGCCTGGCCAATGACAATTTCATTGAAACAGTCTTACAGCCAATTGCCGATCGCATCGCCCTGATGGTGATTGACGAGGCACACTGTATTTCGGATTGGGGTCATGACTTTCGCCCTGATTATCGCCGCATCGTAAACATTCTGCGTCAGTTACCTGCAAACACGCCGATACTGGGCACTACGGCGACGGCAAATAACCGCGTTATGGAAGATATTCAAACTCAGCTCGGAGATATTCAAATTCACCGTGGCCCGTTGATCCGGGAAAGTCTCGCGTTACAAACCATGGTATTGCACGATCAGGCTTCGCGTTTAGCTTGGTTAGCACAGGAAATACCTTCCCTGCTAGGAACGGGGATTGTTTACACCTTAACAGTGCGAGACGCTGAACAGGTGGCTGAATGGTTGATTGCGAATGGCATAGACGCTAAGGCATATCACGGCAGCGTTGAAGCAGATGGTTTTGAAAACAGCAATGCCTACCGCCAGCATTTAGAAGAGTTGCTTTTCAACAACCAGCTCAAGGTATTGGTGGCCACCACAGCGTTGGGCATGGGTTACGACAAGCCAGATTTAAGCTTTGTAATTCATTATCAAGCACCGAGCTCTATCGTCGCCTATTACCAGCAAGTAGGCCGTGCTGGGCGAGGCATTGATCATGCGGTAGGTGTGCTGATGTCGGGGGTTGAAGATCAGAATATTCACGAGTTTTTTCGTGATTCGGCCTTTCCGTCTGAGGCTCAAGTCAATGAGATCTTGCACGTCTTGGAGCAGAGTGATGGATTGTCACTGCGCAGCATCGAAGAGCAAACCAACCTGCGTCATGGCCAAATCGAAAAAGTGTTGAAGCTGCTAAGCGTGGAAAACCCGGCACCCGTAATCAAAGACGGCAGCCGTTGGGTCAGAACCCCAGTGCGTTATCAAATGGATCATGCCAGAATTGCACACTTAACCGGACAGCGGCTGCAGGAATGGCAGCAGGTTCAGGCATATCTGGATGATGGTAGCTGCAAAATGACCTTTTTGCGGCGTGCGCTCGACGATCTCGATCCTGCGCCTTGTGGTAAATGTTTGTCTTGCTTAGGGCGGCCTATGATCAGTACACAAGTTGATCCTGCTTTGGCACATCGCGCAGGTACTTTTCTTAAACACGCCGAAATGGTGATCGTTCCAAAAGCGCAGGTGGCGGCCAATGCGTTTCTGACATACGGCTTTAAAGGCAATTTATCCCAGCAACTTCGCGCTCAGGAAGGCCGTGTTTTATCCCGCTGGGGTGATGCAGGTTGGGGGAGGACGGTTGCCGATAATAAACATGCCGGGCGTTTCAATGATGAATTGGTCGACGCCATGGCAGAAATGATTCAGCACCGTTGGCAGCCCGATCCTGCTCCTCGTTGGGTGTGCTGCGTGCCATCGCGTAATCATCCAGAATTGGTGCCAGATTTTGCACGCCGTCTTGCTGCACGATTGGGCCTACCATTTGTGGATGCTATTAGTAAAGTCAAAAATAACCAGCCGCAAAAAGGCCAGCAGAATCGTTTCCACCAATGTCGAAATCTGGATGGCGCTTTTGGCGTGACTCAGCTTTATAAGGGGCAACCGGTTTTGTTAGTTGATGACATAGTGGATTCCGGTTGGACACTAACGGTCATCGCAGCACTCTTACAGCAATCTGGCAGTGGTGTTGTTTATCCCGTCGCGCTGTCTTCATCTTCGGTGAAAGATTCATGAATGTATCCAGTATATTGTCCCCTACGGCACAAGCGACCTTGCTGTTGACGAGTTATTTTTCAAAAGCCAGCAGCGAAAGCGCAAAACCGCTAACCAATGCTGAATGGGGGCGATTTGCGTTGTGGTTAAAGGAAAAGTCCATCACGCCTGCTGACTTATTGGTGGCAGACCCGAACACGTTGCTGCAAGGGTGGCACGATGCGCGTATCAGTGCGGAGCGAATTGTTGAATTGCTGAACCGTGGTCATAGCCTCGCACTGGCCATGGAAAAATGGCAAAGAGCTGGTCTATGGGTAGTGACCCGCTCTGATCCAGAATATCCAAAACGCTTAAAGCAACGATTGAAAACAGACTCCCCGCCAGTGCTGTTTGGCTGTGGTAATAAAGCCTTGTTAAATGCTGGAGGCTTGGCGGTTGTTGGCTCGCGTAATGCCAGTGTTCCTGATTTGGCTTTTACCAACCAAGTAGGTGCCAAAGCCGCAAAAGAGGATATTGCCATTGTCTCTGGTGGTGCTCGGGGTGTCGACGAAACGGCAATGCTAGGTGCTATGGAACAAGGCGGTGTAGTAATCGGTGTGATGGCCGATAGCCTGCTAAAAGCAGCGACCAGCAGTAAGTGGCGTAAGGGCTTGATGGATGGCCATACTGTGTTGATATCGCCGTTCTATCCAGAGGCAGGATTCAATGCGGGTAATGCCATGGCCCGCAACAAATACATCTATTGCCTAGCCGACAGCTCTCTGGTGATTCACTCGGGCCAAAAAGGCGGTACGCTAAATGGTGCAGAAGAAAATCTGAAAAAAGTCTGGGTACCGCTGTGGGTTAAGCAAACAGCAGACAAAGATGCGGCCAATGCGGATTTGGCTACCAAAGGTGGCCGTTGGCTGGGGACTAATACTCAAGCCTTTAAGATTGCAGATTTAATGAGAAATGAAGGTGATGGTCGTACGAATCAGGTGAGGGAACAAATGGACGATCTGTTTTCCATACCTGCACAGCCTGAGTTGTTCGCCGGAAGAAAATCTTACTCAGACAATGAATCTAATCCTGAGATAAAAATTGCCGAGACAGAGGTTGAAGCTGTTGTTAACGAAAGGCAGGCAAATGTTGAAACTATTTCAAAGCAGACTGCCGAAAACGAAGCCATGCCATCAAGGCCTGTCAATTTTTATCAATTATTTACTTCCGAGCTTCAACGCTTGGCTAACGAACCAGTCACAGTCGATGCGCTTATCGAGAACACACGGCTTCATAAGTCTCAGCTAACTGAATGGCTAAAGCGTGCCAAAGAAGATGGGTTACTAGACAAGCTGAATCACCCCGTACGTTATCAAGTTAAGAAAATGAAATAGAAGGGATTTACGCATGCCCTTGAAAGAGGCGCACCTATTTTAGGAGGTCACTGCAGACTACTTGCTGAATCAGTTGTGGTGGGATAAATCTGTCTTGGGCATGTATAAAAACTGGGCTAGGAGGGTGGCTTAGATGGGCTTTCAGAGAAAGGAATTATGTTAACTCATTGCTAGTCAATGTTTGACAGAAACACCCAGCCTTTCAATACTCGTCTTTTTGATTTTGAGTATTGGAGCAGCCTGACTGGATCTGATGACGTCGTTGAATGTTTCAAGATTCTATCTTTTAAATTGGCGACTAACCTTCCCCCAGTAATTACCTAAGGCTTTGAAAATATTGAGATTAATTAGACATACTGGCTTTGTTTTTTATTAAAAAATATTTTCAAGGGATAGTTCGCTTGTTCGCAGCTTTATGTAAATCGCTATTCACATTAGGAGTATGTATTTTTTCCGCAAGAAAAACGCGCGATAATGTTCAGTTGGATATTTATGCTTTCTGGAACAAATTCACCACATTGCTGGTGGCTTGTGCAATCCTATTAACGCGCCTTTCCCATAACTTCAGCGCCTTACGCTTCTCGCTAAGATAATCATAACGGTCATAATGCTTCGAGCTGACATCCTGCAATGCATGGTTTTGAATACGGTCACGTAACTCTTTCGAGACACCGATTTCACCCATCAGCGTTTTGCAGGTCCTCCTCAAATCTCTCGCAACAAACACCGGATGATCAGGAAAATGCTCGCGATAATAGATGATTGCCTGCGCAAAGCTGTCAGTTCGCAGATGCTTACCTGCATCCAGTCGCTGCGGGAAGATAAACGGACTATCGTTAACGTTTTCCACCTTCAGCCTTTCCAGAATATCGACCGCTGAATCCGTTAACGGCACCAGATGGTCACGTTTGTTCTTTGATACATCAGCGACGATCAACAGCGTTTTTTCTTCCCAGTTCACGGCATCCCACCGACTGGAAGCCAGTTCATGTGGGCGCTGACCACCAGTATAAACACACAAGTTAAGCAGCAAGCTCACGGTGCTGCCGACGCTTGGCGTTTTGGGAAAGTCACCCATCAGCTGTTGCAGTTCATTCAATCTTAGCCAGTTGGTTCCCGCTTTCTCTGCAGCCGACTGCTTAGGGATGACGCTCACCGGATTCATCTCAAGCCCAAACATCACGTTCTGCTGGTGGTTGGCAGGATCGTTATCCGCTTTAAGCCCGTAGTTGAACGCTGCCATCAGATAAGAACGTACACGGTTCGCTTCAACGCTCGCACCACGCTGAATAATGGCCGATAAAATCTGTTTGATATGTAGCGGCGTGACTTCGTTAGCTTTGGTGTCTTTGGCGATAAAGGAATATGTTTCCTTCTCAAGGCGGTATAGCACCTGCTGCCAGGTCCGCTTCCCGTCTTCCCGCATTTTGTTGGTGTAGCCCTGAATAAGCTGCTCAACACTGCCCTTTAACTGTTCAGCACGCTTTTGCTTTTCCAGCGCGATTGCCTGTTCAGCTTTTTCGACCTTAGGGTTCTTCCCTTCCTTCAGCGTACCGGCATAACCTTTCGCAAGCTGGCGAGCCAGAGATAACGACATTTCAGGGTAACGACCCAACTGAATGAAATGGCGCTTAGCATCCCAGTAGTAGCGATAGTAGAAAACCCGCTGCCCGGATGGCTCAACTTTAACGCCCAGACGCCCTGCTCCGCGCTCACCACTCTTGTCCCAAACCTGATAAGCCGAGTCGCGAGCTTTAAGACCGCGCACCATTGAGTCCGTTAGATTGTCTGCCAAGAGAGAGTCCTTACGAGAATTATATTGCTGTTTTCTGGGTGATGTAGCAGGTGACGTAAGGATGATACTGAAAGGAAAATCCCGGAACAACATGAAACGAAGAAATCTACATAACCTTCTGTTTTATAGCATTTAATAAGCGAATATGGTTTAAGATGAAAAACGATGAAACAAGCTATTCATATGACTCATAATCGCTTGGTCGCTGGTTCAAACCCAGCAGGGGCCACCAAATTTAATGATGAAAATCATACATTTAAGCCACCTTTCAGGGTGGCTTTTTTGTTTCCTGATTTTAGAGTGGCGGCAAAATGGCGATGGCAGGAGTCAATGCCATATCAGAACTTCCCTACTTAATGCGAGAAAAGACGATCCAGCGATTGAATTACTGTTGTGAAAATCTTTATGGCATGCTGTAAAGATTGTTCTCACCCAGGCTCTCTGTACCAGTCAGATTTATCACATCACCCGGAGAAGCACCGGACGAAATCGATAAAAATAACGATGAGCGCAGCGCTCACTGCCAGTGCAGCATGTCGGGGTAGAACAGTCGGGATCATTGTCATTCACTCGCTGATAATAAGCAGATCGTCGGTTTTATTTACGATCCGCCTGCCTGTGCCGCTGAGCCTCTCAATGCGGCTGCCCTGCGAAGGCGAATCATGTCGTATCGCGCCTGCAGTTCACTGATTGCCCGTTTAAACTGCGCCTCCCCGGCCGGAGAGGCAGAATCTTCATAGCGGCGCAGCCACTCTTCAGCGGGGATATGCAGGCTGAATGCCTGTTGTGTGGAAAATATTGCTGACTTCAGCTCGCTGACGGTCAGGTAACGCCCCCGTTTCTCATCAAGCGCATTCAGCTTTTCACTGAGCAGGCTGAGTTTTTCCATCCCCTGCTGCCAGGCACCTGCCGCTTCCGGCGACGCTGTCATCGCCTCTCTCCTGGCGAGCGCGTCTGTCAGCAGCCGGCGCGTTAACTCTTCAGCCGGCCAGATCGAGCCGGCCAGCAGCGCAACGTCGGCGCTGTAGCTCCCCGCCCTGCCGATACCGGCGGCATCAAGCCGTTCAGCCTGTGTTTTGATCGTGTTGATCCACTCTGCGGCGTTGATACGCCGATCCTGCCGGATGCCTGCCCGCTGCTCTTCCGTCAGCGGATGAGGAAGCGCAGGTACGGCAGCAGAGAGCATACGCGTATTTTCGCCGGGCTGGCGGGCATAAAGCCAGCCGCCTGCGCCTGTTGCGACAACCATCAGCATAGCGGCCATGCCGGCGATAAAAGGCCTGATATAACGGCCTGATGATGTCTGTTCAGGCGCTGATTCAGGATGAATAATAAAGGTCGGAGGCGTTGCCGTTGCCGGAGCCGGGTCGGAAAGCGCCTCGCGCGGGCGGCTTCTGCGTACAGTCGCCATGTCGCTTTGGCCCGGTGACGGCTCTGCGTTTTCGGCTGCTGTTCTGACTTTATCGCACAGCTGGCGGATACCGCTCGCGGCGTTGAGGCCCGCCTGCGCCAGATGCTGCTCAATCAGATCCAGATATGTTGCACACGCCTTCAGCGCGATCTGCGTATCAGGCTTCTCCGTCGGCCAGGTGCGTGACAGAAACTGCAGACGCTGAAAGTGCATCCTCAGGATCGCTATCCGGTCTGCAGGCTGGTGGGGCCAGAGCGTCTGCCAGCGTGAGCACATCAGTGCCTCCGTGACCCTGAGCCCCTCCTGCAGCCCCTTAGCGCCGTCAAGATGAGAAAGCGCCAGCGTAAACCAGCAAACAGACTGCAGATCTGCTCCAGCCTGTCCGAAAAGCCGGGTGCAGCTCTCCATCACCTGCAGCCAGTTAATATCGGGCCGGGCGGGATGGCTGAGCTTCCTGATTTCGTTTTGCAGACAAATAAATTCGGGATGCAGGCGAGGGTCTCCGCCGGTCATCAGCACGTGCGGTTTCTGAGATGAAAAGGTCATAGTTATCCGCAGACCTGCCGGAAGCAGGTCCGTTATCAGAGTGTTAGCGGGAAGGTAAAGGCGAAGCGCCAGGCCGGCGATCTTATCTGGCTGGTGGCTATGGCTTAACGCATCACGTTCTGCTGGCGCAGATGCCGCAGCAGTACCTTTCCTCCCGGCATAAAGTCAGTGCCATAGCGCACCATACCTACGACGTCCAGCCCGGCATCAATGGCATAACGCAGCTCACCGGGCTGCGTCTGTTCCAGCATCACCACATCAACCTGTTTCAGCCGGGGCTCATACTTCAGTAATACGTCAGAAAGAATATGTACCAGCTGATGTGCGGTGCCGGGCAGCCCCTGCAGGATGAGCGTCATATCCGGCAGGCCATAATCGGGCAGATGAGCCAGGGCGCCGGCGCGGGTGTTCAGAATGCGCTGCAGGTTATCCAGCACCGACAAAATCACCTGTTCCCGTTCGCTCACCGCATCCAGATCCAGGCCGCCGCTGAAATTGCCGTAAAGCATGTCGTAAAGTGAAGGCTGCATCAGAGTCTTTCCCCTTTTTCCGCTACCAGCGTCAGCGTGCCGTCACCCAGCTCAATCACCCTGGCTTTGTCCGGGTGGAGGTCTGCGCGGGTCAGCAGTATTCGCCACGTCTCATCCTGAGTATCTGGCGACAGAAACAGCCCGGCCACCGCCACAAACGCTGTTCGCTTCTCCATGGGTACATCAATACTGACCGATTCGCCGGGACGCACCCGGATAGTTTTTTGCGCCAGCAGATCCGCTTTCAGAACCTGACTGTCAGCCGCTAACAGTGAAGGGTAGTCGGAGGCGTCAAAGGCCTGACGGTCGCTGAGTTGCCAGATGCGCACCACGGTTGAGAGCGCAGCGCCCTGCGCGTTGCGGTTGGCGCCTTCGCGGGCGCGGAAGTCGAGGTGCAGGGTGCGTATCTGTTTGTAAAAAAGAGATTTTGTGACGGACGCGGTGCCTTCGGATACTTTCTGCGTCAGGCCGCAGCCGCTGGCACTCAGCGCCAGCATCAGAGGAATAACTATTTTACCAGCGGTAGTCGCCCTGTTCATCTGTTTTAGTCCCTGAAGGTTGTTCCCGGACGCGCTGATAACGCCCGAGCGGTATAGTGAGTAAATCGGGTTTATGCGAGGCGTTAAGGTTCCGCTGAGGCAGCACCGCGGTGCGGCCCAGCTGCTGTGCCGCCTCCCTCCGGCAGCTCAGCTGCGCATCAGGCAGCAGGGCGCGGTCGACGCACAGCTCCAGCCGCGCATCCAGCTTTGCTCCCAGATAGACGTGGAGCAGCGCCATCAGATCGCCGTGTAACTGTCCGCCAGGCAGCCAGCTGCGCATCTCCTCCGGGTTATCGGTGAGCAGTCGCAGTAAGACCTGTCCGTTAACGTCGGTGGCATGCGTTCCCATGACCGGACGACGCATCAGGCTGACCGGCTGTTGCGTGCTCAGACGTAAACGGCAGGACTGGGGAATACGATGCGGATCCCACGGCACTATCTGCGCGCGTGTATCCGGTGCCAGCAGCGCCACCAGCGAGGAGAGCCCCTCTGCGGTCCGGCCAGGCAACATCATGACCGGCAGCAGCGCCAGAAAGCGCGAAACCGGCGTGGCGATGTTTTGCGCGCAGCCGTCTATTCCCAGGCCAGCCAGCCCCAGCAGGTACTGAGAGGTTTCATCGGTGCCGCCGGCGGCGAACGTGGCCGGATAGGTGTATTTGCGCCAGATCCGATAAAACTGCGTAGTCAGCCGGTGGCTGAAGATATCCAGGAAATCCTGCAGCGCCTCATGCCCTTCACGCTGCCGGACGATATCGTCGATATAGTGCGTCGGCAGCGGAGATGCCGTGCCGTACAGCCCCATAAAATTGATGCGTACCGTGGGAGGAAGGTGCGGATACCCGGCGGTTTCAGCCGCGCGAATTTCGCCGGCCGGAAATCCCATGCCCGGGTGCGGCCTGAACCGTACCGGCTCGTGTCGCACCTGCCAGACGCTGCCCGGGACCGGCGCTTCAGGATCGCACCTCTCCAGCAGCTGGCAAAAACGGTAAAAATTTATATGGGAAAGCTGGTCGCCCAGCCGTGCGATCAGCCGGGCAGACGCTGACTGTGATTCTCTTTCCATCGGATACATTTTCCTTCAGGCCGGACTATCAGCGAAAGCTGAATGAACTGATTCATGTCCGCATACAGCGACAGGAAACGGTTAAGCATTTCACCAAACAGATGGATATCGCCATCACCGGTAAAACCGCTGCTGTCGAGCGTTACTTCAACATTGAGACCGCGCAGCAGATAACCCGACTCAAACCGCTGCAGACGATGCTGCTGTACGTCAAGGATCGCCTCCAGCCTGCGGTTACCGCGTTCATCATCCTGCCAGTTATAGAGCGCCAGCGTGCCGCGCAGCACCTCTGCGCTGTTCATCATGTTGATAAAGCCAGAGCCGAGATGGCTGAGCACCCGCCAGTGAAAGCGGTCCTCAGCGGGTGGATAAGCAGGCAGCGTCGGGCGGGTGAGATTGCGCACCGTCACCGGCGTCTGCAGCACCTGTTCGCAGCGATCCAGCAGCGTGCTCTGCAGTGCGCGACGCGGAAGCTGGCCGTTGGTACCGGTAATGCGCAGCGAGAGCGTGTCGCGGGAAAGCAGATCGTCTTTCTCCAACTGCTGACCGCCGAGGATCAGCCAGGTGTCATGCAGGCCGGTGACGCCCCGGCGCACGCGGGTATGAAAGTAACGTTCCGGAGCAAGACGACGCATCATGCCGCCCCGGTGCCGGAAGCTGGTGAACGGAACATACTCAGCCGCACCGGTCAGTCCTGAACCGCTGACCGTATCCACCGAGTAAATTTCCGTGTGCCCATCCTGCAGGCGCTTTGCGCGCAGCAGATACTCGCTCTCCAGTCCGTTCACAATCAGCGGATCGGCTTCCAGTGCAAACAGGTTAATCACCGGCACGCAGTGCAGGCGCAGAGAGCTCTCTTTGACCGGTAGATCACTCTGCCACGGCTCGCTGAAGACCACCTCGATATCGACGTATGCCAGCCCGGGCGGAAGCGCGAGCGTCTCCAGCCCATTCAGATTCACAAAACGGAATTTCTCAGGAAAGGTGAAGTATTCCAGTAGCAGCTGATAGCCGCTGAAAGCGCTCTCCCCCTTTGGCCAGAGCCGGTCATCCTCGTCAAATCCGCCGGGGCTGAACCAGCCGTCAAAGGCCCTGCGCTCCGGCTGCCCTGCCTCGCGAATGTACAGCGCCGCCTGGCAGCGGGTCAGCCTCTGATGCAGTGCCGTCGCCACGGGCAGATCTTCTCCCAGCCACAGGCTCAGCTGGCGCAGGTCACACTGGCTCCAGTCCGCCTGCCCGCTGCTGGTCAGGCGCAGGCGCAGCACAGAGCGCCCATCCGGCTCAGTGCCCATAGCAACCCCGGTGACCGCCAGCGGGTTAAGCGTGACCGGCTTCGTGGTGCGATAGCGGCACACGGTATTTTTAGGCCCCACGGGACGGGAAAAGATCTCCAGTCCTGCAGGCGCCGTCTCTGCCATCTTCATTTTCGGCAGGTCCGGCGTCAGTGCCACCACTGCGAGCGATGGAATGGTGCGCAGATAGTGCGGCCAGAGCATGCTGACCAGGCCTTCGGTCAGCTCCGGCAGGTCATCATCGATCTTCTGACGCAGCCGTCCTACCGAGAAGGCAAACCCCTCCAGCAGGCGCTCCACAAAGGGATCCGGCGTGCCGGCACGATCCAGGTTGAGCATGGCGGCGCGGTCAGGGTGAGTTTCGGCAAACTCTTTTGCGGCGTCGCGCAGATAGCGCATTTCAATATCGTAATAGCGCAGCGTTAAGTCTTTCATATCCTGACGAGCCTCTATTATTTGAACGCACCCAGACCAGTCATAAACCGGAGAAACGTCAGCGATATCGGGAAGAAAATAATGTCCGCTGCAGCCGCAACCGGGGTAAGAACCACATTAGTCAGAATATTACCGGCATGAATATCGGTGACCTGTTTATCGGTCCACAATTCAATTTCGTACTGACTGGCAGTTTTACTTCGCTGAGCGCCTTTTAAATTGATGAGCTCTGCGTGATTGATGACGCCTTTTATTTCTTCCCTGCTGACATACGTATTATCAAAATAATGAAAGCCTGTCGGCTGCATATTCTGTGTTTCAGTTAATGTCATCATTCCTTTGAACCATTTATAGTTAAATTAAAGAAAGAGGTCAGACCCTATTAAGAAAAGAGTACTGACGCTCGCGCCGCATCGATAGTCACCAGCCCGGCCAGCAGCTGTTCCATGTCAGACTGCAGGCGGGCTTTATCTGTTTCACTCCGGCCTGCGCGGGCACGCAGTAACTTCAGCCGGCGGGACTTGACTTCAAATAACAGCGCTGGCTCCCACTCCGCCAGCGTCATACTCTCTGCGGTAGCATCGAGCGCGCCCAGCAGCTGCAGTGCCAGTTCCTGCCGACCAGACTACTCAGCAATCCGTGCCATCAGCAGGCGAAGGAGCCACTGCTGGCGGGGAGAGTGGATACCGGGCCGCTGCTGCAGCCAGGTCAGCGCAGCAGCAATACCCTCTCTATCTGCCAGCTCAGTCGCCTCGCTCTCCAGCAACAGCACGTCATCTTCCGGCACGCTCGCCACAGCGGCGGGATCGGGTCCGGACGCACTCTCCGTTATCATGACCTGCTGCTGGATCCAGCCCAGCGTCACCTCATCCGCAAACGGCATGCCGTCGCTGAAGGCCAGCGTTTCCAGGCCGCGCAGGCGGGAGAGCAGCCCTTTCAGATCGTCCTGAACAATAGCGGCAAATTCCGCATGCCCCAGTCTCAGCTGCGCCTGGTGCTGATACCACTGCAGATCAAGCCAGAAGTGGTTTGTTCCCCGACTGAACAGATTGTCCGCCTGCTCAGCCAGCTCGGCCCAGCTCTGCTGGAGCCAGAGGCGTTTAAGCAGCGCGCGCTGGTCAGATTTTGGAGGCGTCACACGACTGTTGCCGTTACCTGACAGCAGCGGCAGCTGACTGAGCGTGTCATAGCGGAGGGTTTTCATCAGCCGGTGTGCGGCCAGCACGCCATTTGGCTGCTCGCGCAGATAAGCTGCCAGCGCTCGCGCCTGCTCCATCAGCTCCCGCCCGGAGCTGATGGCAGCCAGCGCTGGCGCAGCTGAGGCTGAAGACGCGTCTGCTTGCAGGCTGTCTGCTGCCGTCAGCGGCACTATCGCATCAGGACCGCCGGCGTTAAGCATCCGGGACTCCAGCGCGCTGTAAAGCGCTGCGCAATGAATGCCGCTCTGTGCCCGGCAGATGTCATCAATAGCCAGCAGTGCCGCCACGGTGCGCTGCGCCGTCGCGGTCGTCACCTCCGGATAGAGCGTCAGCGTATCCAGCACGCGCGCGCCGGATATAAAATTCAGCGCTGCCTCGCGACTGCGCGTCCGCTGCGGATGCAGGTTGTCACCAAAGCGCTGCAGCAGGCCCGCCAGTAAGGCAAGCCCCTCAGCAAACCCCGCTTCGCCATCCTGCTGCAGGCGGGCCACGCAGTACCAGACCGCTACGCGGATATCTTTCGCTTCCGAAGTCAGTATCTGCTCTGCCAGCGAACAGATCAGTGCCATATCCGTGCCGGACAGGCGGTTCATCTCCTCCTGCATCCGCTGAAACGTATCGGTATAGGTCGGGTCTTCACCGGCAGGATGGCTGGTGCTTACAGGCTGCAGCCAGTGCTCCCATAAGAGAATATGCTCAGCAGCCTGCGCGCGGAGCGGTTCCGCATCCATGCCGCAGGCGCTAATCAGAGATTGCAGGGGCATCACTCCTCCTCCATGAATTCAGCATCACCCGGCGGGTTCTGGGTGCTGCCGGTGAGAAAAATATCGGACGGGAGCGTAAAGTTGCGCAGCTTCAGCAGCGCCAGCGGCCCCTCGCCGGCTTCGGTACGCAGGGTGTAGTTTAACGGCCGCCCGTCGGGGGCATGCCAGGTGAGCTGCCAGCTGCTGCCCGATCTTGGTCTGGCGCTGACGTGCGCCTTTTCCAGCAGGCGGATCAACCCCCAGCTGCCCGGCATCTCACCGTACAGACGAGTGCCTGCTTTGGTGCTGATCCAGCTCAGCGACGCGCCTGGCGCGTCGGTGTCAGCAGGCCAGGTAAAGCGCCGCCAGACCGGCTGCTGATTCATGTAGGTCAGCTTCTGGCTATCGATTATCAGGTCAGTCTGCATCACGTCTGCTGCCGTTCCCGGACGCAGCTCAAAATGCAGGCCGGCATGACCGCTGGCAAATACCACGTCAGCAATCTGACTGAGCTGATTTAGCGCCTGCAGAAAAGCGGGATTAAACGTCAGTCCGCGGGCGTTAATGCGGTCCGGTACCCAGCGGGTCCCTTCGCGATGGAGTACGCCACCCAGACGAGCGTGCAGAAAGCGGGTAAGGCGTCCGGTGTCCGCATTCAGATATTTCGCCAGCAGCGGCAGTGATACCTCGCTGCTGACATTTCTGAACGGGTAGCGGCCACCGAATGCGCGGTTCCATTCATTCACTACGGCCTGCTGCCACTGTGCGTTGAAGCTGCCTGCAGCCGGCATCAGCACCTGCTGCCACGCCTGTTCTATCGGGCGCACAAACACCGTCTGCCCGAAACCGCTCCACTCCTGCCCCAGTCCGGCGGCGACCAGGCTGCCGTAGTCGCGTGTCTCCGTCAGATCAACGCTCTTTCCCTGAAATACCGTCCGGGCCAGCGCCTGCGTCATCGCCTGTGGATCTGCCGCGCTGGTGACCTGCTGCAGGCGCAGGCGCACCTGCGTTACGCGCGTCAGGAAAGTGCGCAGATTCATCGTGCTGCTGCTCTGATTGTCGGTCAGCGCCAGCAGCGGCCCGAACGTGGCATCAAGCGGCCCCTGCGGGCCGCTGCGCTGATCAATCACCGGGCGCTTCTCCCGGCTAAAGAGGTTTTGTGCAGATTTCACCAGCGAGTCGCTCATCGCGCCGCCGCTCTGTGCGGTACGCCCCTGCACATTGAGCGTGTTCATTAACGCCACCAGCGGCGACTGCCTGACGTCCGCTATCAGCGTGAGCTGGTCAATCGCATCGGAGAGCGTCGGCGCGGGCTGCAGGCGCAGACTATTAAGGAAGTGCAGCCAGGCTGCACTGTAATCGGCAAAGTAGCGGCTGGCGAGCCTCGCTTCCAGCGCCTCAGGCGAAGCCGCCTCACCTGCAGGCGGCGGTGCATCACTCAGTACCCAGTCCATCTCTTCACGCCGCTCACGCGCCACTTTTTCAATGGCAGGTTTAACGCCCTCTTCCCACGCCTGACGGGTGAACATACCGGGCACAATTTCATCAGTGATAAAGAGACGACCGGCATCCGTATCGCCGGTCATATCGGCCAGCCGCATATCGGCGTACTGGTGTTTTACTTTGGAGATCACCCGCTGATACTGCCGCGATTCACTGTTGGTTACCCCCATCTGACGCACCAGCAGGGTGCGTACCTGCCCGACCAGATCCGGGTCTGCTTTCAGCGCCCATTCGGGGTGAGTGATCAGATGCTCTGCATAGAAGGCCAGCAGCGTCTCCCCGGCTCCCTGCCAGTAAGCCTCATCCAGCCCCTGCCGCTGTGTCCGGTTCTGCATCAGCGTCTGACTGAACCAGCTGGCGTCCATACGTTCAGGACGCGTCAGCATCAGATAGAGTCTGAGATGCACATAGGCCTGCTTTGACTGCGTTTCACGCAGCGGGCTGTCAGGCGGGAGTGCGGCATACGTCTGCAGTGCACCGGTGAGCCAGGCTGCGGCAGCGTCGCGCAGGAGGGGCTGAGCTGCCGTGCGATAGTGGGGCCATAAGGCGTAAAGCAATACCCTGTTCTGATTCAGCCCGAGACGGCTATACCAGGGTGCACCATGTTCGTCCCGATACTGCAGCTGTCCAATCATATTCTGCAGTGTGCCCAAAGCTGCCAGGCGCTGATCCAGAGATTGATTGCTGTCAGCAGCATGTTCTGTTACCCGAACCGCCCCCACGATGCTGCTGCGGTTACTGGCAAATGACACCAGCATTCCTGCTCCCCATAGCAGTACCAGCGCACAGGTAGCGGAGGTAAGAAAGCCGCGCCATGGCGCGCCATAACGCAAAGGGCGCAGATGCGCGGGAAGCGAGGAAAAAGAAGGCGGCAGCGCATCCCAGCGGTTGTCGCGTATCCAGTAGTTCGGTATATCGCTCTCAGCTTTTGCAGAAGGAGCACTAAATACCAGACCTGCCAGCGGAAGCGAGCGGCGCGGACTGAGGAGAGCAGACACTTGCGCAATGACAAATGCATGGTTTCGGCTAAGTCGATCGGCCAGGCTCAGAAGAAAGTGATGCTTCGGGCGACTTGCCACCTGCTGAATACCCTGCAGGATAAGCTGCCCGGTAAGTTCCGCCAGTGCCAGATGAATGGTGCTGGCTGCCGGCAACTGACAGCCAACAGCCTGTGTAATACGCCCTGGCTGATTGTCTGCCCCGGAATGCAGGGCCCAGATGAAAAGCGGCAGTCGCCAGCCCAGCGTTTTATACACTGACACCAGCGATTGCGCGGTAGCGTCCGGGTGTTTATCGGATAATTGAATCTCTGATAACAGAGCGTTGTTATCACGCATATCGTCAGCCGTGGAGGTCACCAGAATCAATGCATCTGCAGGTTTACCTCTTAGCTGGCAGATAGCCTCAAGCCACTCCTGCTGCAGAGCTGAAAACGGATCGCCTCCCCACAATAACAGTGTTCCGCTGTTTTCCTGCCACAATTGCGACGAGAGGCCAGGCGCAAGGTTTTCCACGTTTCTGATGTTTCCGGCGATAATCAGAATAGTGAGTCTTTTTTTCCAGAAGCGGCCATAGCGATGGCGAAGAACATGCCGAATATGCTGAAGGGTATCACTATGCTCTGGAACGGTTTTTTTTTGCTTTTGCAACAAATTTTCGTTATTCACTATCTGCTGAGGTGAATACTTCTGCTGTACTTTTTTAGCATTTTTCCTTTGTAGAAAATCAGATAAATATACTATAAGCGCCAGGAAAGAAACGCATATTATCCAGATAGCCCAGATATACTTGCTATTTGCCTCCGAAGTTTCAATGTTGTTTTTATAATAGTAGATAAACAATGCACTCAAACATGCAAAGGCTATAACGACTATTGCATATCCAGGCATGATAAAACGGCGATTAACTGGCTGCTCTTCTGCCATCATAGAATAACCTCCCTGTAACCAGACACAGTGAATACGTTCCCTCTTTACTCCCTGAGATCAATAACTGCATCTCTCCCGTCTGGATGGCAGCATCAGTAAGTAATGAAATCGCAACCGGAAAAGCCAGCGGGCCTGAGGGGCCAAATGAATGATTGATACTTAAAAATGGGTGGTAAGGAGGTATTTTCCACTGGTGCTTATCAGCGTACTTCACGAGTTCAATCATATCTTTCTCTTCAACCGCTGATAACCACACATACCTGATGTCGCAGGATTTAAGCTTGTTATACTCTGTCAGTACATCAAGTGATTTCATCAGGTTATCTGAATGCAGAATCCTTCCTACGCCTGCTTTTGGATACGGCGAATAGTTATCAACGTTTTCTGCGTCACAAATAAGCTTTGCGTTAATAAATTCACTGTATTGACCTTCAGCCGCGCCAGGCCAATCCTGCAAAGTGACCAGTAACGTCATTCCTTTAATAGCGCAGGATTCCGACCCGGAAAAGTATTTGTCGGCACTACTCTGAATAACTGGCATCATATCCCATTGGCTGAATATGGCCTGCGTAACAATAGATGCATCATGACTATCGGTCTGAAGCACGATGATCTCATAAAGGTTATTCCTGTATCCCGGTAGCTGCTGCTCCAGATTTATATCCAGGAAGCTGAGTTTTGAGCACAAATCTGGCAAATTATGGTGCAGACGCCGGCATTTAAGAGGGTATGCGGGAATATCAATAACATGACCTGTTAGCATCTTTACCCCATTCTCCTCCGGGCACAGGGTTATGCTTGCAATAATCGGCCTTTGCCACATAGCCCAGTGCTGCCAGCGAAGTTTATTTTTTTGCGTCTCAATATCCCATAAAATTACAGCATGCGATGAGTGCTCATATTGCAACCATACTATTCCCAAAAAAAACAGCCATACAACCACTGCAGGTAGCAATCCATTGAAAAATATATCTCTGTAATTAATAGCATTCAGTAGAAAAATAGCAATTAGCGCCCCAGATGAAGAAAGGATCAAAAGAATGCCGCCCCATAATTTACCTGAGGGTAACTTTGGCATCTCTTTTGTTGGAAAATCCGGAATAGGCCAGTTCATCCTATCTATGCTACCTCCTCATTACGGAAACTAATAACGGTACAACCGCATTCACAGACGCAGCCGTGAACAACTACCTGAATGCCGTTATCGAATATCTTCGGGCTACCTTGCTGAATACGGTTAGTCCCATGCAGTGGGCATGATACCGTATCGCCTACTAACGCAACGCGCACGCCATTTATATACATCATCGAGGAAGCTGATATGACGCTACCACCATGCGTTGTAGCATCCCCCAGACAAGTCAAAGCTGGCATATATTAACCCTTTAATTTTATATAAGATTTATACTTAAAAAGAAAACCTAAAATATTCTGTTCTTGATTTTGAAGAGTAGCAAGACATATGCCCCCCGGGTGCAATTCACGATATTTAATTTATAAATTGCTCAGCAGATTAGATGGCTTGGTACACTGACACCCAGCACTGATCAAGGGTGAATATCTTCTATTTTTTGCAAAAAAATTCTTCTTTTGCACTGACTATTACAAACGTCATTTTGACTGTTAATGTGCAAAAAACAATGCAAATGTATATTGCAGAATTATTACCAGAGTTATATCCGGAACGTGCCATAAAAAAATAGATAATGGGAACTTTATATATCGATGTATTTATGAAGTTAATTTTATGTCTTTAAGCGTATAAGGAATATATTGCCATTCAGTTAAAAAATTTATTTTATAATTGCATTGGGACGAACGCGGATAGTATCAGTGATCTGCTGCCAGAGGGTAACCGCCTCAGCCTGCGTAAGCCGGCCTTCACCCTCCGTTCCTTCTTGCAGAAAATTAACAGACAGCACAGGGTGCAGAGGGGAGGCCGTTTTCTCATTAATACGAAGCAGGAAACGCAGCGCTTTCTGACCGCGGGTATTGCTGAGCATCCCTTCAGCAAGCCACTGCTCAGCATATAATCCACTAATATGGCGTCGCCCGCTGTGAATAGTAAAACCCTGGGCCTGTTTAATGTATGGCTCCATTATGGAGCGTCTTTCTAACAGAGAATCATCAGAAGCAGTATAATTATCACTGTCAAAATAAAACTTCATGTGGGGGTACTCTGAAGAGAGATAATGAACATTAACATCTTCATTTACTGGCTTCGTGCCATCTTTAATGAACAATTCAGGCAGGCAAAACCCGGGAGCCACAGGTATTTCATTCTCCTGCCTGGCAGAGATCCGCTTTAGTAGATCTGTCAGTTCAGAAATCTTTTGTGGAACATTATTTCCATATATTTCCGGGAAATCTTTGCGATCTTCATCATAGCGCGGCGATGCTCCGTTTCTGGCTTCCATTGTTGTTTCTATTGCCATACCATTTGTATACATATGTGCCTCAATAATTCGCGCAGAATCGTAAACCTGGGTACTCTCATTTCGCTCAAATATCACTCCTTCCATACCGTCTGGCAGAGAATAAACACCCTTAAGATAAGGCATATCTGCAGGCCTTAATGTTTTCTCAGCGCGTAACTCAGCCTCTCTTAATCGAATTTTTTGTTCAAACGCCGGGCGGTAGATACGCTTGTACTCTATCGGTGATTTTTCAATAAACGCCATAACACTATTATGGGTTGCAGTGAATGTGTCCGGCAGGTCAATCAGATAACGGCCGATACAGCGGGTGGTCATTTTGTGCGTAAAGTGCTTCACGTTTTTATGCTCCTCTTCGGTCAGCTTTATTTCCGGCTGCAGCCAGCTAGAGCAATACCAGCCGGCAAAAATTCCAGCCAGCAGTATTATTACTGCAATTGCTTTTTTTATACTCATTCATACCTCAGCGCGGTCTGCTGTATCTGCTGCACAATTTTTACCAGCGCCCGCAGGGTAAACTGCTGTGCAAGTCGGTGTTTAAACGCTGCTTCATGAGAAACCGAAACCTGAAAACTCGCCTGTAAATGATGCTCAGCAATCCTTCCCGAGCGTACCGGAACCGTGCCATCCCCTGACTCTTCAGCTGGCAAAATCTGGTAAGTCTGGTGAATACCCTTTGCCCAGCCGCTACCTGAAAGGGGAGAAGAAACGCTTCGCTTATCAAACATCTCGGTTTTATCTACCGCGCGTCCTGCAAGGCCGTCACGCTGGCGGTTACGGTTCAGCCATGCGTCAGCGCGACGTGTGTTAGCCCGCCAGCAAACATCGCCATAAGAACGATACGTTATTTCGGCGCTGTAGAATGCCCAGCTATGAGGATGATATTTCCCTGAGATCTCCTCAATAAAAGGCTGCACTTTTTCATTTAAGAGAATTGAAAAAATTTGCCAGTCTCTGTCGCGGTCTGCTGCAGTATGACTTTTGCCCGGGTTAATAAAATGATCTTCACATAGCCCCCACCACTTATCCCGCTGCAGATAGATTTCTTTGTAAGGATCGTTTTCCGGAAAAGCATAGGTAGTTTGATCATCGATAATCTTCAGCCAGCGCTGCCCGTAAGCTTTGCCTGGCAATAGCTGCAGGGGGCCTGGAGATTGTGAGAGCACCACAGTCATAAATTTGGCGTTTGCTCCTAAAGCATGTGCAGCCATTGCGCCGGTAAAATTATCGGTGCCGTTTTCATTTCCGGCTTTCATTCTGCGATAAGTGGCGGCAGCTCCCGCAGCCGGCATCACGCCATGTATTACGCCCAGTACTTTGTCCGCTTCACCACAGCATTGTGTATAGTGCCGGGCGACGAGCCCCCCCATTGAATGGGTAATAAGGATTACTTTCTCGCACAATCGGCCTTTCTGACGATAAAACCGAATTTGTTCATCAATGTAATTACCCAGGGCCATCGCAGACTCACTATTCGATTGCAGCCAGTTATATCCCATGGCAAATACCGGAAAGAGGTAACGGTAGGTCAGGTCTACTTCTTCCCGGGTCAGTGAAACATCACCTGACTCTGTTTTCAGAATGGATTGCAGCAGATTTGTACGTTCGCCAGATGGGCCATTATCAAAGTCGTTAAGTGCGTTTTGCAGCCAGTCAAGAAATGCGGCATAGCTGGTATATGCGACACTTCCCCAGCCGCGTTGCCGGCGATTTTTCAACAGATAAGGTTCTGTCTTCTCAATAATTTCGCCACCATCATCTACCTTTGTCCTGTCTGGATGCAGTTTTCTTTTCCTGGTTTCTGCATTCGCATTTTTCCAGTCCCAGAAAAATCGGATCTCATCGTCCAGTCGCCATATTTCTTCTCCGTTTTTATTTTTTAAGTTACTGCCCATAACGCCCGGGATAAATATAATTGGTATAATACGCTCAGGATAAAGCACACATTGCTGAACGATGTTTTCTCCTTTCGAAGTGCTGAAAAGTTGATAACAGGGGTTGCCATTGTCATCAAACGTTGGCTGAATTTTTAATGTCTTTTTTTTCTCAGACATCATTAACGTTCCTTGTTTAATGTTATGTTAACGCTGGCAATATCAGGAAAATCCTGCGGCGTCAGTTTTCCTGCGCTGTCAGAGTCTGAAGTGGTTTTTCCAAGGTCGCTACTGATCTCTCCTGGGCAGCTTTTTACCGCCTCCTCGCTGCCTGCCCGAATTATCTGGGAGTTAAGTTCATAATTACCCTGTTGCCAGGTATTGAACATTTCACCGGCACTCTGACCACCAAATTTTTGCCACACGGCTGCACGCTGAATAATTTTATCCGGAGCACCGCTCTCTACCTCACCATTTCCTATACGCAAATAAGCCCCGCTGCTGCCCACCAGCAAAATATCCTGTTTAGCGCGAATGGTGACGTTACCTTCACTGCTGCTAATGAGCACATCCTTCAGCGCATCCAGCGTCATTCCATCAGACTGAGCCTGAATCTCCACTTTTCCTTTCGCGGCAAAAAATTTAATTCCCAGCTTCTGAGCGAACAGGCTGATTGCTTCGCCTGCTGCTACTGTGAAATTTTTTAAAATGCTGAAATCAGTGTTTTTACCACTTGTGGCGATCAGGTTTTCGCCGGCGGTCAACTGCAGGCTTTTTGCTGTAGCCTGCGCGATGCCAGCGGGCGCTGAGAGTAAAAGCGCGGCTTGTTTTAGTTCGGTAAGTGCTTCGCTTAACAGCGACTTTTGGGTTTGTAAATCTGCCAGCTCAGCTGTCGCCGCCTCCGCTGCGCTGCGTAAGGACGCGGTTAATTGCTGTGCCTTATACAGTTCATTCACGGCATCTTGCATCGCCAGCATTTTTCCCTGCGCCTGAGGCTGCGCATCCGCGCTGATAAATACCCCTTTGCCACCGCGGATACTGATCCAGTTATCCGTCCGCAGTTCAGCCCCTTCACCACGAAGAACCCTGCTCGCGTCAACGTTATGCCCCAGATTCAGCTGCGTCTTCCCGCCATACTCCGTGCTGAGCTTGATGTGCTCCTCACCGCGCTTATCCTCCATGCGCAGCTTGTTAAAGCCTGCCGTACGGATGACGTTGCGCGTGCTGTTCTCTTCAGTGACGTGATCGACATGCCTTGAATCGTGTAACGCGTGCGCGATATAAGGCTGGTCCGGATCGCCTTCGCGGAACGCTATCGCTACCTCGGTGCCCTGTATAAGCGGGAAGTGGAAGCCGTACATATCGCCGCCGTACGGTTTCGCCAGACGCACCGGCATGCTCTCCAGACCGCGCTCCCGGCTCTCCTCGTCGGCGTCAAATACCACGCGGTATAATCCCGCGGCATCCTGCCAGGCGTAGATATCGTTATCTTTTGCGCTGGTCACGCGCGCCGTCATGGTGCCGCTGACTTTTGGGCGTTCAGGTAAATCGGGACGCCAGCAGAGGGTTTCACTATAGGGAACGGCGCTAAGCGTTACGCGCATTGCTGACTTTCTGCTGGCAACAAACCCCAGTCTGACCATAACAAGTGGATTGAGAAGCTGTTCCGGCAAAGAAGGGGGAATATTATTATCGGTTACAGTAATAACCTGCCCTGCAGCAAGGCCAGGATCGCTGCTTGTACCCACGATAACAGACTGAGCAGCCAGAAACCGTTCGTGATCGAGTTGCGCATAGAAGTTGGCGGTTTCTGCGGAGGGAAACATTTTATCGCCTGCCTGAAGATGTCGGGCGCGATAATGATAAGCTTTCCCGTAATTTATTTTGTCGCCATCCCCCCGCATCATATCTGCTTCTTCAGAACGCAAAATATACTGAGCTGTGCGATGATTATAATCTTTCGTCGTCACGCTTTTTTGTACAATATGATGCTGCTGGTTTAAGCCCCAGACTGAGTCGATGCCTCCATCCTCCATGCCTGAGGGTGTGGTGAACAGTAATACTTTTCCCGCTTCAAATGCTGCCTGACTATCGCCAAAATGAATAACCTCAGTACATACTTCTTCCTGCAACCGGAAATAGTAGAAAATCCCGACTTCAGCTAATATCCGCTGGATAAAAGCAAGGTCGCTTTCCTGATACTGATTAATTTGTTCACGCCTCGGATAATCCCGCTTCAGGCTGAATTGATATTGCCAGCTCTCCAGTCCATGCTCTGCTAATATCTGAGAAACGACTTCAGTAACGGATTTATTAACAAAAAAACGATGAGTGCGAAAATTTTTATCAAGTAATGCAATGAAGGGTTTTATCTCCACTTCATACAAAACCTGATCGACGGAGCTTTGCAGGCGTCGAAAACCTGTGACAATGCCATGCACAGTTTTTCGCGTTTTCAAAGGCAGCATTTTATCCCGCGCACCTGGCATGTCGTACATATACAGCCAGATATGTTTACGTAGCACTTTCTGAGAAGGAATATTTGATTTGTCACTGGTAAACCTGATTGTATAGCGATAGATTTCACTCAACCCCTCCTGAGCATCAAATTCTTCGACATCCATCTGAAAGAGGCAGTCAGGAATTTCCAGATGAAATCGATTGAGTGAAAGCGGAGAAGATTTAATGAGATTATTATAAGAGACCATTTATCCTCCATGATAAGATCAATTCCCACCGGGGGTGTCTGTGTGCTTCCATAGCCGGTGGAAAAACGCAGGTCAGCTAAAGTGTTTAAATAATTAAATTTCCGCATGAGAAAAACTTAATAGTGAATATCAAATTCATTATGCATTTTTTCAAAGCTAAATTTAATCAAACTATAACCTGCATATACCAGCAAGAACAAAATAGCAATTATGACATAGCGATAATCGCTATTTGAAAAGAAAACATACCAGATTGACATAACCAAACCTGTCGCCATCAGCATTGAGCCTATTGCCCTGACAGCGAGTGATGCCAAAGTTAAGCCTATGCGTTTTATCAAAGAATTTTTCATGACTCCTCTTACCATACTCTCAGGCAGATAAAATTAACCTTTTAAACCATTAAAAAAATGTCTACATAACTCGTCAAACTCAAGAGGGTTTTCTTTATGTATATTGCAGGCTCTTTCAAAGGGAGCAACAGTATCTTTAACAACAAAATAGAGTAAATCCAGATTACCCATGCGTCTTAGTCTGGAGTAAATGACCGGATTAGCTGACTCAAGATTTCTTGATGTATAAATTGCTCTCGATGCTTCGCTACCAAGGTATAATAGTGAGCCAATTATCGTGCCAGAGAATATAGCATTTGTAGCATTAGCTGTCAGAGCACGTCCCAGATTGACACCTGTCAGATGGGAGAAAGACAATCGGCCCATAATATTAACGCCAGTTTTGTCTGCAACATCCCTTACCTTTTCAAAATTGATTCTTGAAGTAAAATCATCAATAAAAACGCTGACGATTTTCTCAACAACCTCTTTTCTGAAAACGCCCTGCTTAACTAACTCTGCTATCCGATATTTATCGTTACTGTTATTTCTGCGACGTTCAGTATCTATGTAATCATAACTCAGGTAAGCCATGCTCACCGAAAAAGAAATAAATCCTTTGGTGAAATTCACCAATAGTCCTGAGTCATCAAGATTAATCGCATCAAGCATATCTCTGGCAATATTTTTTGTACTGCCCATAAGTTACTATTCTCTAAACACCAGCACGAAACCTTCATCTTCTGTCCACGTCATAGATAGCTGCTGCGGACAAGAGCCCGCCGCCTGCCAGGCGAGGATTTGCCTGCTCACAACCGGCAAAATCTGCTGGCTGAGCAGGCTGTCAACGTTGCGCGCGCCGGTATCCGGCAGCAGGCAGGCGGCGGTGAGGGCATCACAGAGCGCGTCTGTGATATCCGTATGCAGGCCGTAGTGACGCTGCAGGCGATCTCTGACCTTCTCAAGCTTCGTTTCAACGATGATACGCATCGTGTCACGGCTCAGCGGGCGGTAAATTACCGTCTGGAAGCGTGCCAGCAGTGCCGGCTGGAAATGGTCGCGGATAATCGGGCGCAGCAGTTGCTGCAGATCCGCCTCGCTGGCGTCCGGCTGTTCACTGAGCAACCGCATTAGCGCGTCGCTGCCGAGATTGGAGGTCATCAGGATAACCGTATTGCGGAAATCAATTTCCCGTCCCTCGCCGTCGCGCATAAAGCCCCGGTCAAATACCTGATAAAACAGGTTAACCACGTCGCGGTGCGCTTTCTCCACCTCATCAAGCAGGATCACACTATACGGGCGCTGGCGCACTGCTTCGGTCAGTACGCCGCCCTGACCATAGCCCACGTAGCCCGGCGGCGAGCCCTTGAGCTGGCTCACCGTATGCGCCTCCTGGTACTCGGAGAGATTAATGGTGATCAGCGACTTTTCGCCGCCGTACAGCGTGTCAGCCAGCGCCAGCGCCGTCTCTGTCTTACCAGTTCCGCTGGTGCCCACCAGCAGAAACACGCCCAGCGGGCCGTTCTCAGCGGTCAGGCCGGTTTTCGACGCCCGCAGTCGCTGTGCGATGGCATTCAGCGCTGCCGGCTGTCCTGCCACGCGGGTTTCCAGCGTCTTTTCCAGTGTCAGCAGCGCCGTCTGCTCATTCTTCATTAAGGAAGAGATCGGTACACCGGTCCAGTCGGCAATGACGCCCGCTACCGTACGCGCGTCTACGTCCAGCGTGATCAGCGGCTCACCCTGCTGCAGCGTCTGCAGGGCAGAGTGTAACGTGCCACGCCTGACGTTCTGCGTTGTGTCCTGACGACAGGCCAGTAGCGTCTCCATCATTTCGCGCTCGGCCTGGTAACGCAGCTCCAGCTGTTCAAGGCGTTCCTCAGCGCGGGCCAGCTCGCTCAGAATGTCATGCATGCGCCCTGCCTGAACGGGAGCGCCCAGCGCTTCATCATCCAGAATGGCGCGTTTCTCAACGTTCAGCGCGTCCGTGCGGGCACGTAACCGCGTGATGGCTTCCGGCACCGTATCCTGACTCATACGTACGCGGGCGCTCGCGGTATCCAGCAGGTCTACTGCCTTATCAGGCAGCTGTCGTCCGGTCAGGTAACGCCGGGAAAGCGTAACGGCCGCGCGGACGGCGGCATCGCTAATATGTACGTCATGATGCTTTGCGTAACGCGATTTCAGGCCTCTGAGCATCAGGCAGGCAGTTTCATCATCCGGTTCATCGACTTTTATCCTCTGAAAGCGACGCTCCAGCGCGGCGTCCTTTTCAAAATACTGCTTGTACTCACTCCAGGTGGTAGCCGCGATAGTACGTAGCTCGCCACGCGCCAGCGCGGGTTTGAGCAGGTTAGCCGCATCTGCGCCACCGGCCTGATTACCGGCACCGATGAGGGTGTGCGCTTCGTCAATGAATAGCAGCACCGGCTGCTCCGCCTGCTGTATCTCAGTAATGATGGTTTTGAGGCGCTGCTCAAACTCGCCCTTTACGCCCGCCCCCGCCTGCAGCATACCGAGGTCAAGCGTGCGCACGCTGACCGTGCTAAGACTCTCCGGCACGTTGCCTTCGGCAATGCGCAGCGCCAGCCCTTCCACCAGCGCAGTTTTACCCACGCCCGGCTCGCCCACCAGAATCGGGTTGTTCTTGCGGCGGCGGGAGAGAATATCCACCATCTGGCGGATTTCATTATCGCGCCCGTATACCGGGTCGATCTTTCCGTCGCGCGCATCAGCAGTCATGTCGCGGGTAAAGCGGCATAGCGCCTCTGAGGCAGCGGGTTTTTTTTCTCCGGGAAGATCGGACGGCTGAACGGTGATATCCGGTATACGCTGCGGCTCCGCCTGGTTTTCATCCGATTGCGCATCCAGCAGCGGGCGCAGCGCCGTTATCCGGGGCCGATCCAGGGTAAGAACCGGCCAGAGTGCAGCACAGCACATCAGCCCGTGATGATCGGCCATGGCGAGCAGCAGGTGCAGGCTGCGGATACGCTCCTCCCCGGCCATCGAGGCAGCCAGCCAGGCCTCCTTTAGCAGATGGTGCAGACGGGCCGACAGCGCTGGCCGGCCACACACCTGACGTGGCCGATCGTTGAGAAAGCTCAGCAGATCCTGCCAGACGTCATCCATGTCCCACTCGTAGCGACGCGCGATGACCGTGATGTCCCCTTCTCCCTGCTCCAGCAGTTTAAGCAGCCAGTGCTCAGGTAAGATTTCTGCATGTGCGCGGATCTGGCACAGTGAGGCAGCGGCCTCCAGCGCACGCGCGCAGAAAGGGTTAAGCCGGCGCAGCAGCGCTGCAGACGCATGTTCCATATATTTTCTCTCCGTTTCAGGCACGCTACCGCCCCTGGCCGTTCACCGAGGCCCATAAGGCTTAAAAACAGGATTGGCTGAGCGCTGGTGTAAAAACGCTCACTGAACGTGGCGACAGGTGTCGCCACAGAGGGGTTAAAAACTGTGGCCGAGGTGCTCTCTTTTATTGATATCAATTGGCCGGGTGACGCTGTTATCCAGAATGACGTGCCAGCAGGAGCTGCCCGTATCCGGTTGCAGTGTCATATGCCAGCGGGCATCACCGCCGCCATTTGGCCCCGCTTTCCGGTGTGGTCCGGCAATCACCTTGAGCGTACCGCTGCAATAAGCATCATTAAGCTGAGAATCGATGGCACACGCTTTTTCAATCAGGCGTTCCGTATAGTTCTTGCTGAAACGCGGATCTTTCTGCCAGTTGGTCGCCCAGTTAGCGAGATGCGACATAACGCCTCCATTTGCAGGTGCTCAGAGCACAACGCCCTGAGCAGGGTGAATCAGTTACGCGGTAGCGCGTTCGCTCCAGGAATCGGAGTGGATGATGTTGCCTTCTTTATAGGTCCAGGTGATCTTTTCGTAGCGCAGCTCAACGTGCTCCAGATGGTTGTGCTTCTCCTTTGCCGGATCTTTGGTGTCGTGCATCACCGGATTCACCTTCACCACCTTCACGTTCTCAAGCTTTGTGTTGAAGTACTCAACTTCCTGACCCGCGTCGTTGATGCGATACCATTTGAACTCCGCCGATTTCAGAGTCTGTCCGGTGGTTACCGCTTTGTAGAGATACGGGCTTGACGCGTCGATTTCTTTAGTGAGCAGAAAGGGCGTATGAATACGAGTGCCGGTCAGCTTGCCGGTATTGTTGTCGGTAGGGATGTACAGGTTATGCTCCTGTGCCACCACCTCAATGCTGCCCTCGCGACTCTTCACATCTACAGACCCTTTGATGTCCGCTCCGCCATCATTCTTCAGCCACAGATAAACCGGAATTGCCATGGTATTGCTCCTTTTCAGATTAAGAATGGCCATCATCCTGTGATGACCGGGTGAGTCCGTCCGCTACGTGACAGGCGTCAGCCTGCGGTACCAGACTGATTTCGACGCGACGGTTACGCGCGCGACCCGCCGCGGTGTCGTTGGCGGCAAGCGGGCGGTCATGACCGTAACCCTGCACCGCAAAACAGCTCTCCGGCACGTCGCCGGTGTCGCGCATCCAGTTGCGCACGGCTTCCGCGCGTCTCAGTGAAAGCAGCTGATTAGCTTGTGCACTGCCGGTACTGTCGGTGTGGCCGGCTATCACAATCAGCCAGCCGGGCCGGGCTTTGATATTCACCAGCGCGTGGAGCAGCACCTTGCCGGAATCGGTTTTTAGCGTTGCCCTGCCCGATTCAAATAGCGACAGGCTGTCAAGGCGCACCGTTTCTGGCCCCTGTACGACCTGCCGGATAACCGGGGCCGGCGGCGGGGGCGGTGCCCAGCGGTGTATGGCCGCATTCACCGGTGCGGTCAGCCGCATGCCCTGATAGAGCCCCATACCAAACCGCATCGGCTCACCGCTGCGCTGCCACTCATCCAGCAGCGCGCGATCGCGGATAAGCGCATTGCGCGCAAGGGTTTTCGCCGCAATGGCGTCATCAGGCAGGCTGCGCCACAGGTCAAGGTGATCGGTCACGCTCTGTATGAGGCGCTGGTTGTGAATGAAAGAAAAAAGCATGGCGAGTGCCAGAAACAAACCCAGCATCAGGCCAGCTATGCGCAATTTGCGTAGCCAGCGGCTGATCCCCGGCCGCCGCGCCAGGCCGGACAGAAGGCGATCCGGCAGCGGTAGTGAAAGCGGGGATTCGTTGTTTTCAGATGAAAGCGTGGTCAGCCCGGCAACATGCTGCTGCCACAGGTTGTCCGCCAGCGCCGGCGACGGCGTCAGGCAGAGACCGATCTGGCAGGGGCGCGCTGAGTGCGAAGCGGCAAACTGCCCCGCATACCACTGCATCACGCTTTGCAGCCTGAGCGCGTGGTGAACAGAGTGCGCATCCTGTGCTGCCCATTCACTCAGTGAAAGGCGGGCACGTTTGTCCGGATGAAACTGCAGCTCTGGATGGTCGGCCGTCAGGCTGAACCAGTATGTGCCGCTATCCCCGGACGAACTCCATATCACCGTCCGGAGCGGCGGCAGTCCGCTCAGCACGCGGCGGCACTGCAGATATGCCCGCAGCCACACGCACTGCTGCTGTGTAAATATCTCTGCGGAGGTGTGCAGTCCGGGGACGATTGCCAGCATTACTGACAGCTGCGGCATCAGTGACGGAGAGTGAAGAGCCAGCCGTTCCGCCAGCGCGGATAACTCACCGGGCTGGCGAACGTTCAGATACCATCCCTGCCCGCTCTCATGGTGGTCCCGCTCGCCAAACAGCAGCGCGGTGTCTCCTGTCACGAGGATCACCGGCCGGCGCCAGGTTTCAGGTGGCAGGCTGGCATCTGCAGCAGAGTGACTGTCAGAGGTGGACCGCTGCAACCGCCACAGAATAAACGCAGATACCAGCAGTATCAGTCCGCAGAACATCGCCCTGTTCAGCGGCTTCAGACCCCAGTACTCCACTACCAGCAGCAGGGCAAGTCCGCTCCCCAGCAGCACCAGGCCCTGACGTGAATCGGGTCGGAACATTACTGCGCCCCCGCAATGTGCGACACCATATCTGCCAGCGCTGACTCCAGCACGAACCAGAGTCCGGCGAGCAGCATCACGGCCACTCCCCAGCTCAGCCAGTAAACGCGGCGTCCGGTGCGCAGACCTGCGGGCCGGATAACCAGCGGTGCATCTTCCGGCAGCGTAAACGGCGGCACCCGCGCAGCCAGCGCATTCACCACATCCTCACGGCGTTCATCATCCTGAGCGCGATAGTGCCCGACGAAACCCAGCTGCAGCGTGCGGTAAAAGCAGGTCAGGACAGCGATCTCCGGCGCTGGCTCATGCAGCACGGTACGGATGCGATCCCATAACGCTTCCCCGCCGTTCAGGGAGCCAAAAAAACGCACCTGCAGCGGATCACGGCTCCAGCGAGCCCAGCCATCATCCTGAACTCCCCGGTTCAGTACCGCCTCATCCAGCAACACGCAGAAGGCATATAACATATGGTCGCAGCTGGCCTCGCTGACTCCGGCTTCTGACAGCGCTTCACGGGCTGACTTGACCCAGTTAACCGCCTCACGATAGAGCGCGTCTCCGTTTTCAATTTGCTGCCCGCCTCGCAGCTGGCTTACCATCAGCCAGCCCTGAAAAAAGAGTCGTTCCGTCAGTTTGTTAAGATTATTCATGAGCGCAGCACCGCGTAGAGTTCCAGCTTCAGCTCACCCAGCGATTCCGGGGTATAAAAAGTACAGCCGCCGGAGGCAAGCATCGCCTTCGCCGCATCCGTTGAAAGATCCAGCGCAAAGTACTGGTTCTCAAGGCGCAGCGGAATAGCCGCAGGCACATGGGCTAGCGGGCGGATGGTCATACCGCTCAGGGCAATATTCACCACTTCAGAAACGTCAGCGTGGCTGCCAGCCTTGCACAGCAGCGGAAAACGCGCCTGAAGTTCGTGATTTGGCAGAGACGATCGAACAGAGAGATAAAAATCGGCCCCTTCGCGCAAACGGGCATCGTGCAGCTTTCCCTTCCACAGTACGCCCTGATTCTCCAGCTCAATGGCGATAACACGGGAAGGCAGACTCGCCTCCAGCAGCGTGTCCAGTAGCATAAAGAGCGGCGGGAAAACCTGCTCCGGCAGCTCATGCCGGTAGCGTGGGATCTCATCCGGCGTATTGCTGAGGGAAAACGTCAGCAGGCTGCCTGCCAGCCGCACCAGCTCGCGATAAAGCAGTTCAGGATGACGTGACGGCGCGTGGTGCAGCTCTGTCAGTACCGGATCGGCGCTGTTCAGCGCATTCAGCAGCCAGAACAGAGAAACGTCGGATACGGCAAAGTCCGCCATACGCTCATTGCTTTCGCGGCGCAGCTGCATCAGATGCTGACGCCGCGCCTGCAGGCGGTGCAGCAGGTCACCCAGCCCCGTAACCAGCGCCGGACAGGCAGTCAGTGCCAGCATGGGCGGGATAAATGCCGCGTCGCGTACCCACTCTCCCTGCGCATTGCGCTTAAGACGGGCTACCGGACAGGTCAGATATGCAGCGTTTTCTTGATGCGCCAGCCGCAGCCGCAGGGCATAACGCTGCACCGCAATCTCCGTGATCTCATGACCGGCCAGTTCCTGCACGCGCTCCCGGGCGGCGACCCAGCGGCGCGGACGCTCGCTTTCGGCATCGTTGACCAGATTACCGCCGCTTGCGTTGATGAGCGGTAATGCCAGCACCACCTCCACACAATCCCGATCTGTGACGTTCGTTAAGTCACAAACTGGCGGAAGCGCATCAGCCAGGCGGGTATCAACCAGCGTGCCATCGGTAAAACGGACGGCAATGCGCGTCGCATTCAGTTTTGAGAGTGCCAGCGCGCCGTCATCGAACTCTGCACACAGCACTCCCCATGGATGAGCCAGCGTCATACCTGCGACGGTACCGGCCACATGCGCGTCCCACATCGCCTGCTGCTGGAACTGCTGCGGCGTCAGAAACGCGCCCTCTTCCCATAACGGACGGTAAATTTTCATTCCGGATGGCCGCCTTACGCTTTCGCTTTTGGCATCCGGGATACCAGTGACAGGTTGACGTCCATGCCTTCCACCTGAAAGTGCGGCACCGCAAACAGCTTCACGCGGAAGAAGCCTGGATTGTCCTCAATGTCTTCCACCACCACTTTTGCTTCACGCAGCGGGTGCGAAGCCTGCAGCGCATCGCCCGGATTTGTCATCTCCGTCACCAGCGTTTTTATCCAGTTATTGAGCTCCAGCTCCAGCAGGCGACGATCTTTGGTGGTTCCGATGTTCTCGCGCTGAATCAGCTTCAGGTAGTGCGCAATACGCGACAGCAGGAAGATATAGGGCAGGCGGGCATTGATACGGCTGTTTGCCGTAGCGTCAGCCGTGTCATACAGCGCCGGTTTCTGCGTGGAGTTTGCCGAGAAGAAGCAGGCGTAGTCGCGATTCTTATAGTACGAGAGCGGAATAAAGCCGAGGTTCGCAAACTCAAACTCGCGGGTTTCCGGGATCATCACCTCTGACGGGATTTTCACCTGGTTGCCGGTGCCGAGATCGTAAAGATGAATAGGCAGGTCATCTACTGCGCCGCCCGCCTGTGGACCGCGAATTTGTACGCACCAGCCGTTGCTGATGAAACTTCTCACCATATTTGCGGCAAAAGCGAACGCGGCGTTTACCCACAGATATTTCTCGTGGTCCGGGCCTTTCACCTCCTCCGCGTAGTTAAAACTGCGTACCGGCATGGTGTCGGGGCCCCAGGGCAGACGACCCAGCACGCGCGGCATGGTCAGGCCGATATAGCGGGCATCATCGGTTTCGCGGAAAGATTTCCACCTGATGTACTCAGCGCGATCAAAGTAGTTGCCGATATCCTTAATGGCCGCGACCTCTTCCATGGAGTCTTTCAGGAAGAACGCCGGACCTGCTGAACCGATAAACGGCATATGCGCAGAGGCTGCCACTTTAGAGATGTTGCGCAGCAGCGCGATATCCTGTGCGGATGCATCAAACTCATAGGCTGAAATGACTGCCCCAATCGGCTCACCGCCTGGCATATCGTATTCGGCAACGTAGGTCTGCAAATAGAGACCGCTCTGGACTATTTCCGGCGCATCTTCAAAATCCTGGCGCAGGTCATCTTTCGATATGTCCAGCACGTCGAGCTTCACGTTCTGACGAAAGTCGGTTTTATCTACCAGGGATTTAAGGCCGCGCCACACCGACTCAACCTTCTGAAACGCCTCATGGTGCATCACTGCATCCAGCTGACGGCTAATCTGCGCATCAAGCTCAGCAATGTGGTGATCCAGCAGATGCTTGTCGAGTTTCTCAACCTGTGTGTTGCTGCTTTTCAGACGGGTAAGCAGCACCTGTATGGCCGCGGTAACGCGCTCATCGGCCGAGGCGTCTGACAGCGCCTGACTATCCTGCCAGACGTTCAGATCGCTGAGTTCAGAGACCGGATTGAGATTGATTTTATCAAACAGCGAGGCGTAAACGCCCTCCGCTGCCGGGCGCTGCGGCACGGCGGCACTGCCCGCAGACAGGGTTTCATTCTGAACTGACATCAGGATTGTCTCTCGTATTAGTCCGTTAAGGGGAGAATTCAGTCGTGGTTACTGGCGAGGGCAGAAAGCTCGCTGCGCAGTTCACGGCTCAGGGCCGGATCTCTGAGAATGGTTTCAAACTCTTTGCGAAAGGTCGCATTGTCGAGCAGGTTGGATTTCAGATCGCGCAGCAGGTTGCGCATGGCCAGCATCACATTGAGCTGCGGGATTTGACGGGCAACCTGTTCCGGCTCGAAGTCCTTCATGCTGCGAAATGTCAGGCTGACCTGTTGTTCGCTACCGTCAGCGGCGACGGCGTCTGGTACAGCGTAATTTACCGCAGGTGAAAACTCGCTCAGCACGCTGTCAAAGTTGTTTTTGTTGACGCTGATTTTTTCGCGTTCAGAAACTACACGCTTATCTCTGCCGTTGCTGAAATCGCCTGTCACCAGCAGTTTCAGCGGCAGCTCAGTTTTCTTCTGTGCCCCGCCGGTATGCAGGTCAAGGCGCAGATTAATACGTGCTTTAGGGATCTCGTTTTGATAAGAATTGCTCATATTTACTCCTGTAAAAATGGCGAAAAAAACAGATAACCCTTCTGCTTCCTTAGGGGTATGGCGTGAATATAAAATAGGCCGGATTAATAAATCAACCGCATGGGTTAAATTCTTATAATTGATTTATATAGAAAAAAAGCGGAAATTCGACTTAAGTCATTGAAATTGATTTTTAAAACATTGTTCAGATTTATCTGAAAATTAATCGATTGTATTTTTCATTCCGCCAGGTTATGAGACCTCTGCGCAGTTAACTTGATCATTATATTTTAACTGTTTTTTTATGGAACAGTTCCTCGATGTAATTAACAAGCAGGTAAAACCAGACGCTTTTAATCGCGCTCCATACCGCACACCTGCCAGCGCACCGCACTGACGCCCTTCTCCAGGCTGATGCGGCTGACAAGATTTTCCAGCTGCTGGGTCAGATTGGGCTTACCCAGCACTTCGGCGCTGACCATCATGCGCTGCGAGCTGTCGATATCTTCACTCTGCAGCGATTGCAGGCGCAGATCGCTGTTGCCTAAACTGTGCAGCATCAGGCTGCGTACCTGCACCTCATCCTGCGCCAGGCAGGTGATCTGCACCGTATAGTGCTGCACCGCTTCGGCGGCCGGCACCAGCGTCTGACGGTTGATGCTCCGCGTCAGTTCGCGCAGCAGAATGTTAGCGCACAGGATGATCAGGGTGCCGATAGCCGCCTCCAGCAGCAGCCCCATGCTGCACAGCACCCCAACTGCCGCCGTGCACCAGAGCGTGGCAGCGGTGTTGAGTCCGCGCACGTTCAGGCCATCACGCATAATCACGCCGCCACCGAGAAAGCCGATGCCGGAGACCACGTAGGCGGCGATGCGCGATGCGTCATGGGCAATACCAGGTACGCTCTGCGTCATCAGTACAAACAGGCAGGCACCGGTGCTGACCAGCGCGTTGGTGCGCAGGCCGGTCATGCGCTGCCGCAGCTGGCGTTCGCTGCCGATCAGCGCACCCAGAATCAGTGCTGCAGTCACCCGCAGCAGGAAAATTTTCCAGTCCATTTTATCCTCCGCATGTCAGCAGACGCTGACAACAGCTCAGAATGAAAGAATGGATCGCAGCGGGCGACGTGCTGCACGTGAGGCAGCAGATGAACAGAGGCCATTCGGGAGGGAATATGCCATCTCAACGCGCGGTTAAGACAGCGGGAACACTATCTTAGCGCGGACGCCTTTTGCGATCGTTTGGGACAGTTGTCCAAGAGAGTGCTCCTGTTAAGTAAACCGCCGCGATTTTAAGCACAGAAAGTCGCGTAATCAAACTGATTTCCCGTCTGTTTAGGGATGATTGACCGTTTTTTGCAACAGCGGGAGCACGGCAGCAGGCGCGCCGTTCTGATGCGATTTGCGCTCCCCTGACCCGGAATACGCGTGCTATCTTAGCTGCTCGCTTAACTGCAATCGGATAAGAAACAATGGCAAAACAGCGCGTAGGGATTGTCTTCGGCGGCAAATCTGCTGAGCATGAAGTCTCATTACAATCAGCAAAAAATATTCTGGATGCGCTGGACCCGCAGAAATATGACGCGGTGCTGCTGGGCATTGATAAACAGGGCCGCTGGCGGCGCTATGACGCCGGCCGCTTTCTGCTCAACGCTACGGATCCGGCGCGCATTGCGCTGCACCCGGAGGGAGAAGCCGTGGCGCTGATACCCGGAGGCGAGCGGGCGCAGTTTATCGGCTGTGAGCAGGCGGAGCCGCTGCCTCATCTGGATGTCATTTTTCCGATTGTGCACGGTACGCAGGGGGAAGATGGCTCACTGCAGGGGCTGCTGCGCATGGCGGATGTCCCGTTTGTCGGCTCGGATGTACTGGGGTCCGCTGTGAGCATGGATAAAGATTTTACCAAGCGTCTGCTGCGTGATGCCGGTCTTCGCGTTGCGCCGTGGATCAGCGTGACCCAGGCAGAGCGCGACACGCTGGACGCGGCAGCGGTCATTGCGCAGCTGGGCCTGCCGCTGTTTATCAAACCGGCTAATCAGGGATCGTCGGTGGGCGTCAGCAAAGTTACCGATGCCGCTGAGTTTAACGCTGCTGCCGATTTAGCGTTTCGTTTTGACCGCAAAATCCTGATTGAAACAGGGATTAACGGGCGTGAGATTGAGTGCGCGGTGCTGGGTAACGACGCGCCGGAAGCGAGCCCGTGCGGAGAAGTAGTGGTGCAGGATGCGTTCTACGCCTATGACACCAAATATATCAACGCCAGCGGTGCGCAGGTGGTAGTGCCGGCAAACATCAGCCGGGAAAACAGCGCGGCTATTCAGGCAACCGCGCTGGCCGCCTTCAAAGCGCTTGAATGTTTTGGCATGGCGCGTGTCGATGTGTTTCTGACGGATCGCGACGAGATCGTGGTGAACGAAGTGAATACCCTGCCCGGCTTTACCAATATCAGCATGTATCCCAAGCTGTGGCAGGCGGTGGATCTGAGCTATCGCGATCTGATCAGCCGCCTGATTGAGCTGGCGCAGGCGCGACATCAGCAGCGTCAGCGCTTAGCCAGCACGATGTAAGCGGCGCTCAGGCCACATGACTGGCGCTCAGCGCGGCGGCGGGCGCCACCTGGTTACGTCCGTTGCGCTTGGCGCTATAGAGATGTTTATCTGCTGCGGAAATCAGCCGGTTAATCACCTCCGGCCACTCCCGCTCGTGCCGCGCGCAATCCCACGCCAGGCCCATGCTGGCCGTCACCGTCACGCTGTTTCCTTTGATCCAGAACTTTTCGCGCGCCAGCGCCTGGCGCACGGACTCCGCCAGCCGGTAGAGCTGTTCCGGCACGGCATCAAACACCACAATCACAAACTCTTCGCCGCCAAAGCGGCAGATCATGCCCTGCTGCTGCGCCACCTGTTGGATACGTCGCCCAATCTCTTCCAGCACGCTGTCACCGGCGTCGTGTCCGAAGTTGTCGTTAATGGTTTTGAAGTAATCGACATCCAGCATGATCACGCCGGTATGGCGCTGCAGAGAAAACGGCATCTGTTTCAGCTGTTCATACAGGCCGGAGCGCGACAGCTGCTGCGTCAGCACATCGACGTTTGCCCGCAGCGCCAGACGCTGATTAAGCTGACGGATAGCGTCCATACTGACCGCCACCAGCAGCGGGCTCAGCGCAACGGTCGCCACCCCGAGGCGTGCCGACGTAAGGTGGCCAATCGGCAACAGCGCGTCGTTACCCTGAATATTCATCACGCCGTGAGAAACCAGCACAATCTCTGTAATACCGGTCAGCAGGATCACCACGCTGGTGACCGGCATAGGCAGCACAATCGCACACCAGATCAGCGCCGGCACCGGAAAGGTCAGACTGCCGGCGCCGCCAATCAGCGCGCCCGCTGTCAGCGACAGCACCACGGCGAGCAGCGGCAGCAGCGTCGCCGGCGTCAGCAGCTGACGCAGAGAGACGCTGCGCAGCGGGCGGGCCAGCATAACAGGCAGCAGCATCAGCGAGGTCGAGATCTGTTCGCTGAACCAGTCAGCCCATGCGACCACAAAGCGCGCATTGAAATCGATGCCCTGCGCCCAGGCGCCCCAGGTCGCACAGGCAGCGGCCCCGAGTAAACAGGCGGGAAAAATGCGCATCGCATTGACGACCTGACTGCTGGCAGCCGGTGTCTGCAGCGGTCTGATCAGCATACAGACCGCGACAAGCGTAAACAGAATATTGGCGATATTGATTGTGACAGCAGCAAAGGCCCAGCCTGAAAATACCGTGTCGTTAAAAATCATCGCGGCCAGAGCAACAAGATAGCTGGAGGGCGTATGCAGAAAAGGCTGACGGACAATCAGCCCGGCAATCAGCGCATTAACAGGCCAGAACAGTGAAAACTCTTCAGGGACCCGCAGGTGGCTGCCAAGAAAACAGAAAAAGAGCGTAATCAAGAAAAGCGTGAGAGCATTTTTCTTATCGTTATGTTCATCAAACAGCGAAACGCGCATTCATCCGCATCCTGTAACCTGAAATCGTTGCCGCGTTGCAGTGGCACCCCCTATTGAACATCAGATCGTGCGGTGCCAATTCAGCGAACAGGTTCGGGTTTACTCTCCTGTTCGGCTGGCTAAGGCATCCGGCCTGCAGACGTTCTGCCGCCGATTATGCCGCGCCCGAACAAAAACCGTCTACCCGTGATATCCGATTTTTGCCGGGCATAATCACCTACTTAACGGCTACCGGCCACTGGCTCAGCCGTATGCCCCGCTCCGGCGCATTTTCGCCAAAGTCGCGCAGAACCGCTTTCACATCCGGATCGAGATATTCCGCGTTACCCTGCTCCACAATCACCAGGCTGTTTTCCGGAATTTCTGCCAGCACGCCCTGCAGCTTAGGGTTATGCATAAACGTCAGGTTCTGATGAAAGTGCAGCACATAGTGATCGTCATGGCGGGTGAGCTGCAGCGCATTGCGGTGGCTCTGATAGATGCTGCAGAGGATCTGCACGGCGATCCCGAGGAAAATACCGGCCAGCATCCCCAGCAGGATGATGCCGCCAATCGTGGCCAGAAAAGGCACCGACTGCGCCCATCCCATCCGGATCTGCTCAGCAAACAGGCGCGGCGTCGCCAGCTTGTAGCCGGTGTAAAGCAGCACAGCGGCCAGGCTGGCCAGCGGGATCGCGTTGAGCAGCGAACTGAACCACAGGCCGCAGACCAGCAGCAGCACGCCATGGATCAGAATTGAGAGTTTACTCTGTGCACCAACGCTGACGTTAACCGAACTGCGGACAATGACGGCGGTAATCGGCATTGCGCCCAGTAATCCTGCCGTTAAGTTACCTATTCCCTGCGCCACCATCTCTTTATCAGGCGAAGGAGCCGGATACTGCGGGCGCAGTTTTTTCAGCGCCTCCTGGCTGAGCAGCGTCTCCAGGCTGGCGACCAGCGCCAGCGTGATCGCGACCACCCAGACGGCGGGATTCTGCCACGCCAGCCAGTCCGGCGTTTCCAGCTCAGCGGCCAGCGCGCTAAGGCTGTCAAACGCAGGCAGTACGATACGCGGTAACCCGTCACCCAGCGCTGGTAAGAGCCGGTCTCCGGCGAAGGTTGCCATACAGCCAATCAGCACCGCCACCAGCGGACCGGGGATCCAGCTGAGCACCCTGACTGACTTAACCAGCGGCGTGGTCCAGAGCCAGAGCGTCAGCAGGCCCGCTGCGGCCACGCCTGCCGCGCTTGCTGAAAACGCAGTATTGGCTGACAGAAGCGCCCCCAGCCCGCCCTCTCCGGCTGCGCCCAGCGCCACCGGAATCTGCTGCATAATCAGCAAAATGCCGATTGCGGCCAGCATGCCTTTAATCACGCTGCCGGGCACCAGCGCGATAAACCGCCCGGCGCGCAGCAGGCCCAGCAGGCACTGCAGGACACCCGCCAGAATCAGCGCGGTCAGAAAAGCAGAAAAACTGCCCAGCGTCTGGATGGACGCCACCACAATCGTTACCAGCCCTGCTGCCGGGCCGCTGACCGCAAAGCGCGACGGACTCAGCGCGGTTACCAGCAGCCCGCCAATTACACCGGTAAGCAGACCGGCGAAAGGCGGCAGACCGCTGGCCTGAGCAATGCCCAGGCAAAGCGGCAGCGCCACCAGAAATACCACCAGCCCGGCCGGAATATCCTGCCGCAGTGTTTTAACGTTCATGGCACATGCTCCTTAGCTGATTGCGGTACAGATGACGCAGAGGGTATTTAACATAGCCTGAGCGGTGCTCATGACAGGGTAAAACGGCGCCGCGATATTTCACTGATAACGGTTTTTGTATCATCACAATCATCTTCTCTTTATGCCTGCGTATCTGATTTGCAGATAATAAATGCCCTCTGAGCAGGAGGCCGTAAACCTCCGCAGCGGAGACAAAGCAGCTTCACCTCACAAAAATTGGTTATAGCCGCTTAAGATTTAAGTTGCATCTTTATTATTTAACGCCGCGGGACGGCAGCCGTTTTGTAAAATAAAAGTCAGGAAAGGTAATTAATAAGTCAGTTTAAGCAAGCATATTTAAAAGAGGATAATTAGTTAAAGCGATTATATTTCAATGGATAAAAATCTATAAAAAATAACGCAAGAAGCTGGCTGACAAAAATATACATATTATCTGGCAGCAGCGTGCACCGCGCTGGCTAATAATCGCACTATAACCAGGATAGTTCTTAGTTATTAAAATTAATGCTTAGCGCAATAATCTGTATTACCCGGAAAACATCAAAATTATCCACTCATCGCTGGCGTAAAATCAGGTTATATATCATGAAATGCCGCCAGCGCCTGGCAGCTAACACAAAATGTAAATATGCGTGGCTCTGACGGTAAAACGTAATCCCCTGCGCCGCCGGGTGTTTTTTCAGTGGTCAAATTATTTACCGTTCCACTCTTTTATGCAGTTACTCCGGCTCTGCCCGGCAATCTCAGCGCAGGCCATCGTGAAACACAGCGCTGTGATACGGGCAGCTATAAGCTGAACGCATGACGTTAGCCGTGATGAGAAAGATATCTGCCGGAGCGCTGTAAAAACGTACCGGTTAACGTAAGCTGTGCGCAGTCGCCGGTTACGTTCAGGTCACAGGAGAGAAGTATGGAGAGTAAAATCTGCGGTCCGCGTTCAGCGCTGCTGGATAGCCTGACATGGCTGGAGTATGCCTTTCAGCCTGCGGGTCTGCCTGCACCTGAGGCTGCCGCTTACGGACATCAGCGTCACAGCGCCCGCGTGGTGTTATCGGGACAAAACCGGCCGCCAAAAAGCTGTGAATCTGACGGTGTGATTGCTGAAGATAACCGTCCGGTAGCGGTTTATACTGCCGACTGCCTGCCGGTGCTGTTTGCCGATCCCGTGCAGCAGCAGGTGGCGGCGATCCATGCCGGGCTGAACGGCACGCTTAGCGGAATTCTGCAAAGCGCGCTGGATGCCCTGCTGGCACGCGGCGCGAGTATCGATACGCTTTGCGTCGCTATCGGTCCGGCCATTGGCCCCTGCTGTTATGAGCTGGGCGAGGATCGTATCCGCCAGATGCAGCAGCGCAGCGATCTGCCGCCGCTGCAGTGGACGCATCAGCAACCCGTGAATCCGCAGGCGGTACGTGCGCAGGCGCAGGCGCAGCAGCAGGGGGCGTGGTTCAGCCTGCCCGGGCTGGCGCGCAGCATCCTGCTAGAGCGCGGACTCGGGCCGGCACAGATTGATGCGGTCAACGTATGTACCTACTGTATGGCCGAGGCGGGATCCAGCTACCGGCGCAATACCCACTTCAGTAGTGGATACCAGTCGCGCTTTTCGTGGATCCGCCGTCGTTAATCGCTTTGCTGCCCTGTGAGCAGCCGGCCCGTGGATAAGCGCACTAAGCGTCAGCAGAGCCGCGGCTCCAGGCGGCGAGATTGGCGCTTCCTTCTGAATCTCCACTGTTTAAAATGTTGCCGGGCAGGCTCTCGGGCCACGCACTACACGGCTACGCGCATACCGCCATCGACAAACAGCAGATGTCCGTTAACGAAATCTGAGGCGGCAGAGGCCAGAAAGATGGCGGCACCAATCAGCTCTTCCGGCTTACCCCAGCGCGCAGCAGGCGTACGCTTAGTCAGCCAGCCGGTAAACGCGGGATCGTCAGCCAGCGGCTGCGTCATCTCGGTGACAAAGTAGCCCGGCGCAATCGCATTAACCTGAATGTTGTAGCGCGCCAGCTCGACGCACATTCCCCGCGTCAGCATGGTGACTGCCCCTTTAGAGGCCGCATAAGGCGTGATGGTGTCGCGGCCCAGCTCACTCTGCATTGAACCGATATTGATAATTTTGCCGCGCTGGCGCGTTACCATCTGCTGCGCCACTTTTTGCGAGACAAAAAACACGGCGGTCTGGTTTACCGCAATTACGTCGTGCCAGTCCTGTTCAGGAAACTCCAGAAAAGGCCGCCGACGCTGGATGCCGGCGTTATTTACCAGAATATCGATGGCGCCCCACTGTGCTTCAATTTCATCGATCGCCTGATGCACCGCGCCGGAGTCGGTTACGTCAAACGCTTTGGCCCGGGCGACGATCCCCTGCTCGCGCAGGGCGGCGGCGGCGCGCTCTGCCCCTTCAGCTGTGGTCGCGTTAATAATCACTTCGGCGCCGGCTTCACCCAGGCCCTGCGCCAGCAGAAACCCGATACCGCGTGCTGAACCGGTCAGCAGTACACGCTTGCCGGCCAGAGAAAAGAGTGCGTTCATAGTATCTCCCTAAAAAGTCAGCTGAACTTTTGCCGCGCGGGTTTTATCGCTGGCAAACTGCAGCGCCGCATCGATATCCTGAAGCGGGTATTCCCCGCTGTAGAGCGGCAGCGGGTTGATAACGCCCTGCGCCAGCCACTCAACTGCCGTATTGAATTCATGCGTAAAACGGAACGATCCCGTCAGATTTATCTCTTTGGCAATCAGCGTCATCAGGGGGAAATCAGGAAATGCGCCGCCCATTCCTACCTGCACCACCGTGCCTCTGGCACACACAACTTCCAGGCAGCGCTGCAGTGACGCCGGATGGCCGGACGCTTCAAACGCAACATCGAAGTAGCCCTTATCCGCCATCCAGCCGGTGAAATCGCCGCTTGCCGCGTTAACTATTTGCGTGGCACCTATTTGCTGCGCCATCTCCAGCGAACGTTCACTGATATCGCTGCAGACAACCTCTGCAGCACCACGCGCCTGCGCGGCAGCGGCAATCAGACAGCCAATTGGCCCGGTGCCGGAGATAAAGATACGCTTACCGGTAAGATCGCCAGCCTGATGCGTGGCGTGAATGCAGACCGCGAGCGGCTCAGCAAACACCATCACCTTTTCATCGGCATCCTGTGGAAAAGGCACGCACTGGCTGCTCGCCACTACTTTGTGCCGGGTAAATCCGCCATCGACGTGCGGGACATACATTGCACTGCCAAAAAAGCGCATGGCGGTACACTGGTTCTCCTGCTGGCGCTGACAATATTTGCATTCACCGCAGGGTTTAGCCGGATTGACAGCCACTTTTTGCTGCGGCTGCAGGCGGGGATCGTCGCTTTCAATGACGTAACCAATCACTTCATGCCCGAGTATCATAGGCATTTGCAGCGCAAAGCTGCCCACTTTTCCCTCCTGGTAGTAGTGCAGATCGGAGCCGCAGATTCCGCCGCGCGTAATGCGCACCAGCGTGCCGGAGCCATCCCATTGCACCTGCTGCTGTGCGACACTGACCTGCTTTTTGCCGGTAATAACGCAGGATTGCGTTTCAATATTCATGTTTATCCTGTGAGTCTAATGATGTGACGACTATAAAAACGGGTTAAACAGGATAAAACTGTGATGAACATCACTCAGAACGATGTTACAGAAAAGATGTTACCGGGAACGTGAACTGGCTATCAGGTTGCTGCGCTCGGGCGCGGCCGCCCTGCGCGATTACCGGGCTGACAGCAGCTCCCGGCTATATTTAAATAGTTCCGAATCTGAACGGACGCCGAGCTTTTTCAGCGTCGACTGCTTCTGTCCGCTTACCGTCTTCCGGCTTCGTCTGAACTTGGCCGCAATCTGTGAAACGCTCATGCCATCAAGAAAGCAGCGGATCACTTCTGCTTCACGCGGACTTAATAATCTTATTTTTTCGTGAAGAACCGGCTTACAGCTGATACAGAAATCATCGTCCGCCTTTTTTCCGGAAATGGCATACAGCGTCTGGATCTCTTCAGCAAGGTGCGTGGCTAAAAACAGGTTATTCTCAGCAACGGATCTGACCGCCGCCAGCACCTCTTCAAAGGGATGGCTTTTACCGATAAACCCGTTTACGCCGGCCCGGAGTACCATTCTTGCTACCGCCGGGCTTTCGGCAGAGGTTAAAACCAGCATTTTCTGCATCGGATAGTGATTACGTATTTGCTTTATTAGCGTCAGGCCATCAATTTCACGCTCGCCCAGCAGGAAATCCAGAATCAGAACATCAACACTGTGCGTACTTAACGCGCTGAAAAGCTCGCTGCCGGAAGACCAGGCAGCAACAAGGTGAATATCGGGATGGTTTTTCAGACATAGCTCAAAAACCAGACGAATCATAGGATGACCGTCAAGAACAGCAATACGGACTGGCTGAGTGTTTAAATCCAATCTGCCTCTCCTCTAAAAGTATATGACAGGTAAAAGGGCTATATCGTTTAACCTTTTCAGTTAACTCAGTGGTAATAGCAGGAAAATCACCTTCACAATGTGATTATTCAGGTAATTATATAAAACCGATAAATAAAAAATTATTAAGATATGGAATTAACTGCTTCACAAATAAAATAAAGGATAATCCATCCAGAAAAAAAGGCACCCCGGCTGCTGGCTGCCGCTAACTGTGCGGGCTGGCGCGCAATAAATATATCACTCATCCGATCGCACCATTCAGCTGCGCGCTATGATTAACAAGCATCATTAATAACATTAAAATAGCGGTTAAAATGATAAATTCTCTGTCTGACTCTATCTGAAGACTTATTTCCAGATTACTTTCCCGCTATAATATTTAAAACTCAGGCGAGTTGCGATGAACACAGGTTGCCGCGGTCTGATAATTACCCGGCGTTTCCGGAAAAAGGAATCCATGATGATATATAAAAAGTGCTAAGTCATTAGCCCTGTACTCTGGCCCTTTCAGGGCGCGCCGGTCCTTCCCGTGCGTAACGAAGACAAGCTGATACTTCGTACGTAACCTGCCGCCCTGCTTTTTTTGACGTCTCTCACAAGCTCAGCGTCCCCCTCTTCCATCATGCGCGATTACCGTTAGAGTTAACTCATCCGACCACTTTCGAGTACCCGATCATGATCGAGCACTACCCCTGCTTATTTACGCCTCTCGATCTGGGATTTACCCGGTTAAAAAATCGTTTTCTGATGGGCTCAATGCATACCGGACTGGAGGAGCACCCTGACGGGGCGGAGCGACTGGCCGCTTTTTATGCTGAGCGCGCACACGAGGGCGTGGCGCTAATTGTAACCGGCGGCGTCGCGCCGAATGCGCAGGGTGTGGTGGCACAGGGTGGTGCGATGCTGACCGATGAAAGTCAGTGCGGCTGGCATCGTCAGATCACGACGGCGGTCCATGCGCAGGGCGGAAAAATCGCGCTGCAGATACTGCATGCCGGACGCTACAGCTATCAGCGTGCGCTGGTAGGCCCTTCCGCACTCCAGGCGCCTATTAATCCTTTTACTCCGCATGCGCTGAGCGAAGCAGAAATTGAACAGACGATTGCCGATTTTGCCCGCTGCGCCCGTCTGGCACAGCAGGCGGGCTATGATGGCGTAGAGATCATGGGCTCCGAGGGGTATCTGATTAATCAGTTTCTGACGGCGCAGACTAACCAGCGCACTGACGCCTGGGGAGGCGATGTGCAGCGGCGGCAGCGCTTCGCCCGTGAAGTGACGCAGGCGGTACGCCACGCCACAGGCGAAGACTTTATTGTTATTTTCCGGCTGTCGCTGCTCGACCTGGTGCAGCACGGCAGCACGCTGGATGAAACGCTGATGCTGGCTGAAGCGCTGGAAGCGTGTGGCGTGACGCTGTTCAACAGCGGTATTGGCTGGCATGAAGCGCGCATCCCGACGATAGCCACCTGTGTCCCGCGAGCCGGCTTTGCCTGGGTAACCCGCCACCTGCGCGAACGCGTATCCGTACCGGTGATTGCCACCAACCGGATCAACCACCCTGACGTGGCTGAAGCCCTGCTGCGCGACGGGACTGCTGATATGGTTTCAATGGCACGGCCGTTTCTGGCGGATGCCGCGTTTGTCTCCAAAACGGCGCAGGGTCAGCCTGAAGCTATCAATACCTGTATTGCGTGTAATCAGGCGTGCCTCGATCAGATTTTTGCAGGCAACGTGACATCCTGCCTGGTCAATCCGCGCGCCTGCCACGAAACCCTGATGCCGGTTGTACCAGCCACGCAGCCGAAGCAGCTGGCTGTGGTTGGCGCCGGTCCGGCAGGCATGGCTTTTGCCCTGCAGGCGGCTCAGCGCGGGCATAAGGTAACGCTCTATGAAGCAGAGGCGGAGATTGGCGGGCAGTTTGGTATCGCCCGACAGATCCCGGGTAAAGAGGAGTTTAGCGAAACCCTGCGCTACTTCCGCCATCAGCTTGCGGCAGCGAAGGTGACGCTGCGGCTTAACCACCGGGTCTGTGCCGAAGAGCTGACAGACGCGGATGAAATTATCATTGCTACCGGCGTAACGCCGCGTCAGCTCTCTATTCCTGGCATCGATCATGCCAGCGTGATCGGCTATCTGGATCTTCTGCGCCATAAAAAACCGGTGGGTCAGCGCATCGCCATTATCGGCGCAGGCGGCATCGGTTTTGATACGGCCGCCTATTTACTCCATTCATCAGAGGATTTTTACCAGCGCTGGGGAATCGATCGCACGCTGCAGGCGCGCGGCGGCATTGTTCCTGCCCGGCCACCCTCTCCCGGCCGGCAAATCTGGCTGCTGCAGCGTAAAGGCGGGAAGCCCGGAGCGGGCCTGGCGAAAACCACCGGCTGGATCCACCGCGCCAGCCTGCAGGCGCACGGCGTAGAGATGTGGGGGGATGTGGAATATCTGCGCATTGACGATGCAGGGCTGCATCTGCGTCACCAGGGTAAACCGGTCACGCTGGCCGTGGATAATATTGTGGTTTGCGCCGGTCAGGAGCCGCTGCGCCTGCTGGCTGACGAGCTGACCGCACGCGGCAAACCGGTGCGGGTGATCGGCGGCGCAGATGTGGCGCAGGAGCTGGACGCGCGGCGGGCTATTGCACAGGCTACCGCGCTGGCGCTGAGTCTGTGATCAGCGCAGTTTGACCGCGCGCAGCACCACAAACTTGGCGCTGGACGCCACCAGTTCGCAGTTACCAAACAGCTTCTTCATCTTCTGGTGATAGCCGAGGTGCCGGTTGCCCACGATGCGCAGCTCACCGCCATACTGCAGGCAACGCTTTGCGTCGCGCAGCATCTGCCACGCCAGGTGATCGGTAACCGCATGCTGCTGGTGGAACGGCGGATTGCACAACACCGCATGCAGCCGGTCGGAGGGAAAGCCGCTCAGCACATTATTAACGCGGAACTGACTGCGCGACAGATCCTGCGGGCGGTTAACCCTGACGTTCAGCTCGCTGGAGGCGACCGCCATATAAGATTCATCATAAAACAGTACCTCAGCCTGCGGATTCTGCTCCAGTGCCATTAAGCCAATCACGCCGTTGCCGCAGCCGAGATCCATGATTTCGCCTTCAATATTGTGTGGCAAATGCTGCATAAACAGCCGCGCGCCAATATCCAGCGAAGTGCGTGAAAAGACGTTGGCGTGGTTATGGATCTGGTAAGGCGTCTCATCGAGTGGCCAGACGGTAGTGTCCGCCGCCTCAGCCAGCGCCGGGGCGCTGTAACGGCTGTAGATCAGACGCGCTTTTTTCCAGGCCAGCGACGTTTTACTCTCACCCAGAATTCGCTCAAACAGCTGCAGGGTGGAGTTATGAATATCTTTTGCTTTGGCTGCCGCCAGAATCAGCGTCTCTGGCGTGGCCACGCTGCGCAGCGCACGCAGCTGATGCTCCAGCAGCGCCAGCGCTTTGGGAATTTTGATTAAGACAGCAGCAGGCGCCGCAGGCAGCGCGCTCAGGCTGTCAATAAAGTGAATGCGATCGTCAGACAAACCATTTAAGCGCAGATTCTGTCTGGCTGCCTGCTGGCTCAGCCAAGAGTCGCTGACGTGCCAGATCTCCCGATCCTGCAGGCCACAGGTTAATGCCCCAAAGCTGTCATTGAACACCAGCACCGGACCTTCCGGCAGCGTCTGCTGCAGCAGATATTCATCGGCAGCATCCCACGCCTGTAACGGGCTCTCTTCGCGCATCGGCGGAAAGCGCTCCAGCGTAAGGGTGCTATGGGTCAGTTCAAGTTGGCTCATGGGATCTCCGGCGTGGTACACTTTGCGCAATTTTCGCCCTGAAAAGGGGGGCGCAGTATACTGTCTTTCGTCAGGAATCCCAATGTCATTAATTTATCTGCAGGGTTACCCTGAAAATATCCTCGAACAGGTGCAAATGCTGATTGATCATCAGCGATTAGGCGCGTTCCTGCAGCAGCGCTATCCCGAGACGCATGATGTGGTCAGCGATCGCGCGCTGTATGACTACACGCAGGCGATAAAAAATCGCTATATGCGCAGCGCACCTCCGGTAAGCAAAATCCTCTGGGATAATAAAATCAAAGTGATGAAGCATGCGCTGGGGCTGCACACGGCCATTTCCCGCGTACAGGGCGGCAACCTGAAAGCTAAAGCGGAGATCCGCATCTCCACCTTTTTCCGCCTTGCTCCTGAGCCTTTCCTGCGCATGATTGTGGTGCACGAACTCGCCCACCTCAAAGAGAAAGATCACAGCAAAGCGTTCTATCAGCTCTGCTGCCATATGGAGCCTGACTATCATCAGCTGGAATTTGACGCGCGCCTGTGGATGACCGATCAGGCGATGCGCGGCAACGCAGCTTAAAGAAACTCCTGTGCTTTCTGAATCAGACTGGTTTTGGTCAGGGCGCCCATAAAACGACGCTCCTGCGGATTATTCAGCACCGGCAGCCGCTCGAGCGTCACGCGTGAAAATGCCTCCCACCCTTCGCGCATGCTCTGTCCCTGAAAAATGCAGGGAAAGTTGCTATCCATGACGGTGCTGACCGGCGAGTCCAGAGTGATCTCCTGCGCCAGTACCTTGCGCGAGATCTCGTGAATGGAGACCACGCCCAGAAACTGCCCCGCCTGATTCAGTACGTAAACATAGCGTTCACGCTTCAGCGAGCTGACCGCCAGCGCCTGTCCGACCGACTCTTCCGGCTGCAGCGCTGCACCGGGAATAATCAGCTGGTCGACACGCATATGGTCAAAATCATACCAGGCTTCAGAACGGCTCAGGTGATGGCTGACCACCGGATAGGTGCTGGCGGACTGCAGGCGGTAGACCACCATTGAAGCCAGGACCGAGGCGATCATCAGCGGAAACAGCAGGCTGCTGTTAAGCGTCATCTCCAGTACCATCAGCATCGCCATCAGCGGAGCCTGACTGACAGCGGCCAGCACGGCGGCCATGCCTATTGCTGCATAGAGCAGCGTATCGCCCACCGGCAGCTGCAGCGCGGCTGCGCTCTGCGCCAGAATCACCCCGAGCAGGGCGCCAATCAGCAGCGAGGGCGTAAACAGTCCGCCGACGGCATTTGAGCCTACGGAGAGGGTTGTCGCCAGGGTTTTGAGCAGCAGCAGCAGCAGCAGTCCGGTGATGACATAGTGCCCCTCAATGATCTTCACAATCACTTCATAGCCGTTGCCGAGAATATCCGTGGAGAGCAGCGCCAGCAGGCCGACAGCGACGCCTCCTGCGCCAAGCCGCAGCGGCAGCGATCGCACGCGGCTGAATAGCCGCCGGCTGCGGCCAATCAGCGCGATCAGCAGCCAGCCGGCAACGCCTGCTACCAGACCAATCAGCACTGTCATCAGCAGGCTCACTCCATCCATCTGAAACAGCGTATCGGCAAGCGGATAAAGCGCATTGCGAAAACCCAGCGCCCACATGGTCATCACCGCCACCGCAGAGGCGACAATCAGCGGGATCAGTCGCTGCAGGGCTGAAATACCAAAAGCAATTTCAGCAACAAAGATCGCCGAGGCAAGTGGCGCGTGGTAAACCGAGGAGAGGCCCGCTGCTGCCGCCATGGCGACAATGTCGCTGTTGCGCAGATTGAGCGATGCCGGCAGCCAGCGTCCCAGCAGACTGCCGCTGAGCGCTGAGAGCTGTACCATAGGCCCCTCTTTACCGATTGAAGCGCCGCTGCCAATGCTGGCGATTGAAGAGAGCGCGCGAAACAGTGAGGTGCGCGTCGGCACGGCATCCAGCCTGGCGTTAATCACTTCCAGGTAGTCTGTTTTTACCGTTTGCTGCTGCTCAATTGCGACGGCATAGCGCAGGAACCAGCCCGCCAGTACGCCGCCGCCGCCCACCAGCAGCGGCCAGAAGATCCACGGCCAGACGTGCATCGCCACGGTGATCTCATGGTCACTGTTAAACAGCAGCTGGTTAATCACATCGATAATGCCACGAAACGCCAGCGTCACCAGCGAGGCCATCAGCCCCACCGGAATGGCGATCAGCAGCGTGGTCCAGTTTAATGCATGTTTGCTTCCGCTCACCCGGCTCTCCCGTTCGCAGGCTTTCAGACACAGGGGCTCACTATATTGGAATGCGGATCGCAGGATCAAATAGTGCCGGCAGGTTTCCTGCCGCCGCGTGCTACCCTGCGGCTTTATTTTGTCAGGAGAGCAGACCTGTGATTCGCTTTGCCATTGTCGGCACCAACTGGATTACCCGTCAGTTTATTGACGCAGCACATGAGAGCGGCAGGTTTACGCTCAGCGCAGTCTATTCACGCAGCCAGCAGCAGGCTGACGCCTTTGCCGCAGATTACGCCTGTCCGCTCACGTTCACCTCACTGGAGGCTCTGGCGGCATGCCAGGATATCGACGCGGTCTATATCGCCAGCCCGAATGCACTGCACTGCGAACAGGCGCTGCTGTTTATGTCTCACGGTAAGCATGTGATCTGCGAGAAACCGCTGGCCTCCACGCTGCGTGAAGCCGAAGCGATGATCGCCTGCGCTCAACAGCATCAGGTTGTGCTGTTTGAAGCCTTTAAAACCGCCAGCCTGCCTAATTTTCTGCAGCTGCAGCGCACCCTGCCGCAGCTGGGCACGCTGCGTAAGGCGCTGTTCAGCTACTGTCAGTACTCTTCCCGTTACCCGCGCTATCTTGCCGGTGAAAACCCGAATACGTTTGACCCGCGCTGGTCCAATGGCTCCATCATGGATATCGGCTATTACTGCCTCGCTGCTGCCGTCACGCTGTGGGGTGCGCCACAGCGCGTCACGGCTGAAGCCACGCTGCTGGCGAGCGGCACAGATGCGCACGGCACCGTGATACTTCACTATGGCGAGTTCGACGTCACTCTGCTGCACTCCAAAGTCAGCAACTCCGCTATTCCGAGCGAAATTCAGGGAGAGGAGGGTTCGCTGCTTATTGAGAAACTGGCAGAGTGCCAGCAGCTGCGGCTACTGCCACGCAGCGGTGTTGAGCAGAATCTGACGCAGCCGCAGCACAGCAATACGATGCGCTATGAAGCAGAGGTGTTTGCCAGTCTGGTGGAAACGCAGCAGACCGCACACCCTGGCCTCGAAATTTCGCGGCTGACAGCAGCGCTGCTGACCACCATCCGCCAGCAGACCGGCGTGATATTTCCCGCCGATCGCCAGGAAGTGTAAATATTGCTAAATATGACTGGTCCTGCATTGCATCGGAGTGCGGCTGCGCTATTTTTTTCTAAGCAAAGGGGAGTAACTTGTCAGCTGATTGATCGTCATTACGATGTGTAGCGCATCCGGTCGTCAGGCAACCCGGAAGTGATTCTGTGTTGTAAGTGAGACCTTGCCGGAAGGCGAGGAGCGCTTGCAGCGTAATGAAAGCGGCTTACGTCTTCTGACGGAGCCGTTTTTTTTAACTTTCGCACAGGACACCATTATGCAATCGATAGGCACACCGTTACTCTGGGGCAGCTTTACCGTTGTTGTGCTGATTATGCTGGCGATCGATCTGCTGCTGCAGGGCCGGCGCGGCGCACAAACTATGTCGTTCAGACAGGCGGCTATCTGGTCGCTGATCTGGGTTTCCGTTTCACTGCTGTTTGCTGCCGCTTTCTGGTGGTATCTCGATACGCACGCCGGGCGCGAGGTTGCCACTACGCAGACGCTCGCTTTCCTGACCGGATACGTGCTGGAAAAAGCGCTGGCGGTGGATAACGTCTTTGTCTGGCTGATGCTGTTCAGCTACTTTGCTATTCCGCCCCAGCTGCAGCGGCGCGTCCTGATTTACGGCGTGCTGGGTGCCATTGTCTTGCGTACCATCATGATCTTTGCCGGCAGCTGGCTGGTCATGCAGTTCAGCTGGATCCTCTATATTTTCGGCGCGTTTCTGCTGTTTACCGGCATTAAGATGGCGCTGGCGCGCGAGGATGACACGGCCGTGGGTGATAAGCCGGTGGTGCGCTGGCTGCGTCAGCATCTGCGCATGACCGATTCGCTGGAGGGTGAGAAATTTTTTATTCGCCGTAACGGCGTACTGTTTGCCACCCCGCTGCTGCTGGTTCTGATTATGGTCGAGCTCAGCGATGTGATTTTTGCTGTCGACAGTATTCCGGCTATTTTTGCGGTAACCACCGATCCCTTTATTGTGCTGACCTCTAACCTGTTTGCCATACTCGGCCTGCGCGCCATGTATTTCCTGCTGTCGAATGTGGCTGAGCGCTTCTCTATGCTGAAATATGGGCTGGCTATCGTGCTGGTGTTTATCGGCATCAAAATGCTCATCGTCGAGTTTTACCACATTCCGGTCGCTGTCTCACTCAGCGTGGTGGGCATTATTCTGGGTGGAACGCTGCTGATCAACGCCTGGGTTAACCGGCGAAATGACCGCCGGCGCATCTCGCCATAATCTTCTGCAGGGGCGTAAATCGCCCCTGCTTTATTTCGCCTCAATGAAACTTTCCCTTTTTTATCTCTGTCACACTTCCTCTGTTTAGCAGATTGAAAAATCGATCCCGCACGCAAAGCCGGAATTATCGCTTTTCTCACCAGCACTTTTCCTTATACTCCGCCGGGCAAACCCTCTGGCGCGGAATAAACGCGCACCACACTCATGACCGATAGTAAAAGATCACGATATGCAAAATAACCTTTCCAGAGTGGCAGGCGTGCTGTTTAAAGGCAGCCTGGTCAAACAAATCATGGTAGGCCTGGTCGCTGGCGTAGCGCTGGCGTGGCTGTCGCGCGATGCCGCATTAGCCGCCGGCCTGCTGGGTGAACTCTTTGTCCGGGCACTGAAAGCCGTCGCGCCGCTGCTGGTTCTGGTGCTGGTCATCGCGTCCATTGCTAACCATCAGCAGGGACAGAAAACCAATATCCGTCCCATCATTATGCTTTATCTGCTCAGCACCCTGTTTGCCGCGATGATCGCGGTGATTTTCAGCCACCTCTTTCCGCAGACGCTGTCACTCGCCGCCGGTAACACGACAATTACGCCGCCTTCCGGGATCACCGAGGTGCTGCATGGCCTGCTGATGAGCATGGTGGCTAATCCGTTCGAAGCGCTGATGAACGCGAACTACATCGGCATTCTGGTCTGGGCGCTGGGCCTTGGCCTTGCATTTCGTCATGCCAGTCCCGGCACCAAAGATTTTTTAAATGACGCCTCACACGCGGCAACCTGGGTCGTACGCTGTGTGATCCGCTGCGCGCCACTGGGCATCTTTGGCCTGGTCGCCTCCATTCTGGCCTCTACCGGCTTTGGGGCGCTGTGGGAATATGGCAGCCTGCTGGTCCTGCTGATTGGCTGCATGCTGTTCATGGCACTGATTGTGAACCCGCTGCTGGTGTATCAGAAAATCCGGCGTAATCCCTATCCACTGGTATTTACCTGCATTCGTGAAAGCGGCGTGACGGCTTTCTTTACCCGCAGCTCGGCCGCCAATATCCCGGTGAACATGGCGCTGGCAAAACGACTCAACCTTGATGAAGACACCTACTCCGTATCAATTCCGCTGGGTGCGACCATCAGCATGGCGGGCGCATCTATTACGATTACCGTACTGACGCTGGCTGCGGTGCATACGCTGGGCATCAATGTCGATGTACCGACAGCGATTCTGCTAAGCCTGGTTGCCACGCTGTGCGCCTGTGGTGCCTCCGGCGTAGCGGGTGGCTCGTTGCTGTTAATCCCGGTGGCCTGCAATATGTTCGGCATTCCTAACGACCTGGCCATGCAGGTGGTGGCCGTTGGGTTTATTATCGGTGTGCTGCAGGATTCAGCAGAAACGGCCCTGAACTCCTCAACCGACATTCTGTTTACTGCGGCTGTCTGCCAGGCAGAAGCGGAACGCCAGCCCGGCGCCGCGACCTGACCTCTCCTCTGCGGCGCACACTGTGCGCCGCGCGCTTTCATAGCCGCTGTGCTGCCATCCTTCCCTTCTGCCTCATGTAACAAACTGCTGCCATAAACTGGCAATGTTGCCATATCTGGAAAATACTAAGCGGTGGCGGCGCAACGTTACGCTACATCACACGGCTTCTGCCCGTAACTGCAACTTGTTTGCCGCAGGCCGCCTGATTAAGCCGAACAGCGTAAAAACGGCCACGTTTGTACATTCTGAACCTGCAGACGGGGTCAGATAATCTGCAATAGTGTCAGCTCGTGTAAAGCTCCTTTTACTCCTGGCAGCAAAGGGTAAAACTCCACTACAACGGACATAATGCACTGTCTGAATTGGGAAGTATTTGTTACAGTTATCGCCCTTTTTTTACCATTTGCGACAAGGGCGTCAGAAAGTCGCTGATTTAACACGCATAGCCGCATGGATACGGACCCCTGCTCAGGTGGCATACCCAAAATGTATAACTCACCTCTGCCTGCGCTTTAGCCCCTGATGGGCTCGTTTAACAATGATGTTCGGGAAAGATTGATGGATATTTTGAAAGCACTGCTGCATGCCCTGTGGCAGCAGGATTATGAGATGCTCTCTGACCCCACGCTGGTGTGGGCGATCTACGGCTTACTGTTCATGATCCTGTTTCTTGAAAATGGCCTGCTTCCTGCCGCCTTCCTGCCCGGTGACAGCCTGCTGATCCTTGTCGGCGTGCTGATTGCCAAAGGCACAATGAGTTTTCCCCTGACGCTGCTGGTTCTCACCACAGGTGCCAGCCTCGGCTGCTGGGTAAGTTATATCCAGGGGCGATGGCTGGGTAATACCCCTACCGTACAGAAATGGCTTTCGCACCTGCCGGCACAATACCACCAGCGCGCCCACAGCCTGTTCCATCGTCACGGTCTCTCTGCCCTGTTGATTGGGCGCTTTATTGCGTTTGTACGCACGCTGCTGCCCACCATTGCAGGGTTATCTGGTTTGAGTAATGCGCGCTTTCAGTTCTTTAACTGGATGAGTGGCTTCCTGTGGGTATTGATCCTGACCGTACTTGGCTTTGCACTGGGCAAAACACCGCTGTTTCGCCGTTATGAAGATGAGCTGATGTTTTTTCTGATGATGCTGCCGCTGGCGCTGCTGGTCATCGGCCTGATCGGCTCGCTGGTCGTACTGTGGCGTAAGCGTCAGGCAGGACAAAACGGGAAAGCGCAGTAATGAAAACAGGACGTCTCTTTACCCGACCGCTGCTGCCGTGGCTGTGCGGCGGCCTGCTGCTGCTGCTCGCGGCCGGGGCTGCTCCACTGCTGTGGCAACATGAAACCGTGGTACAAATTCGCGTGGCGCATAGCGGCACCAATCTGCCGGATGGCTTTTATCTTTATCAGCAGCTCTCTGCCCAGGGCGTGCGCATTAAAAGTATTACGCCAGCAGGCGATGCGCTGGTGATCCACTTTGAAGATGAAGAACAGAGCCTGGCGGCGCAGAAGGTATTACGCCGCTTATTACCACAGGGTTTTGTTGTGGCCGCAGGCCCGCAGGCCTCACAGCAACCGCGCGACGCCAATCCCCCGACCTACAGCTAATCCGATCGTCTGACCTGCGGTCAGACGATACTTTTTCTCCGCTATCTCTTCGTCTTTTTTGAATTTTTGCCCCGGCTGACTATGCTTAACGTTAGCACACGCCGACGCGACGCCGGGATACGCTCCTGTCTGGCAGACGGCAGTTCATCAACAATGGAAGGTGTGAACGTGATGAAACAACTTCTTCTGGGTGCCATGCTTATCTCCTGCTCTGGCTCTCTGCTGGCGGCAGAGTCGCTGTGTCAGCAAAAAGAGCGCGATATCCGGCACGAGATTGCGATGGCAAAACAGCATGATAATCAGCGCCGGGTAAACGGACTGGAACGGGCGCTGACAGAAGTTCGCGCCAGCTGCAGCGATCGGCAGCTGAAATCAGCGCACTCAGAGCGTCTGAAGTCGCAGCAGAACAAGGTGGCCGAGCGCGAGCAGGAGCTGCAGAAAGCGCGCGACGACAGGGATGACAAAGACAAAATTGAAAAACGTGAACGCAAGCTGGATGAGGCACGACAGGAGCTAAAAAAGCTTGCTGCAGAGCCTTACTAATCGGACATAAATAATTGAAGTAATGGAGAACTCTCATGGCTAAAGACACCACATCTGAACATCTGCGCGCCGAACTGAAAAATCTGGCCGACACCCTGGAAGAAGTATTAAGCAGCTCTGCAGACAAATCCCGCAGCGAGCTGGATCGCCTGCGTCATAAAGCGCGCGGCGCACTGGAAAGTTCACGCGAGCGTCTGGGCGATTCCGGTGAGCGTATTGCCAAATCCACGCGTGAAGCCGCAGAGAAAGCGGAAGACTATGTGCGTGAGAATCCGTGGCACGGCGTTGGCGTTGGCGCAGCCGTGGGCGTGCTGATTGGCATTCTGATTTCGCGTCGTTGATATGAACGATTCTCAGCAAAGCCACGGCCCGGGCAAAGGGGTCTTTAACATCGGTCAGCGCGTGGTAACTACGCTGGTCAGTATGGTCGAGACGCGTGTCCGGCTGGCCGTTGTTGAGCTGGAAGAAGAGAAAGCCAATCTGATCCAGATGCTGATCATGATTGGCCTGACTATGCTGTTTACGGCATTTGGGCTGATGAGTCTGATGGTGTTGATCATCTGGGCGGTTGACGCGCAATACCGGCTGATGGCGATCGGAGTGACCACAGGCGTACTGTTTTTGCTTGCGCTGATTTTCGGTCTGTGGACGCTGCGTAAATCGCGTCAGTCGACGCTGCTGCGTCATACCCGTAAAGAGCTCGATTCCGATCGTAAACTACTGGAGGAGGACCGCTCATGAGCAGTCGCCATGAACGCGAAGCCCGCATTCATGAACTCCTTAATACGGTTCAGCAGCAGCGGCTCGATTTAAGCGCAGCAGGACGTGACTGGCTGGAAAATACAGCCCGCTATGACCGCGGCTGGCTGACGCTGGTAAGCTGTCGCCGCTATCTGGCGATAGGAAGCAGCGCGCTGGCTATCTGGTCAGTACGCAGCCCTAACCGGCTGTTGCGCCTCGTTAAACGCGGCTTCGGCCTGTGGAGCACCTGGCGTATGATTAAATCATCCATGCCGGGGCGCTAACCGCTCTATAAAAAACCGGACCAGCAGGTCCGGTTTTTTTTCGTCAGAATTCCTGAATAACTTCGACAGTTTATCTTGCTTACAACCCTTTCGCGCCGCGATTATTATCTCTCTCCATCAGCCCGGTGAACGTTTATCTGCGTTGCAGCGGGAAATTAACGGACAGGTTTTCAGCCTGCCACAAAATTACGCTGGAGTAGATGATGAAAAAATTCGAAGATGCAGGACTGTTAGCCGCGCGTGTACTGATGACTATTCTGTTTATTACGGCCGGCTGGGGCAAAATTACCGCTTATGCCGGCACTGAGCAGTATATGCAGGCCATGGGCGTGCCGGGCTTTATGCTGCCGCTGGTGATCCTGCTGGAACTGGGTGGCGGCCTGGCTATTCTGTTTGGTTTCCTGACGCGCTTTACCGCGCTGTTTACCGCAGGCTTTACTCTGCTGACCGCATTTCTGTTTCACAGCAACTTTGCAGAAGGCGTAAACCAGCTGATGTTTATGAAAAACCTCAGCATTGCTGGCGGTTTCCTGGTTCTGGGTCTGGTGGGACCAGGCGCCTGGAGTATTGATCGTCTGATCCGCCAGCGCATGGCGCCCGCCGCCGCCCGTTAAGCGCGCAGGTAGCTTACAGCAGATATACTGAATACAGGGGCAGAGGATCATCCTCGCCCCTTTTTTCTATGGAGGGCATATGGGACAGCTGATTGAGGGTGTCTGGCACGATACCTGGTACGATACAAAGTCAACCGGAGGGCGTTTCAAACGCTCAGAGTCAGCGTGGCGTAACTGGATCACGCCTGATGGCAGCGCCGGCCCTGACGGTAAGTCCGGCTTTGCAGCAGAGCGCGATCGCTACCATCTGTACGTTTCACTTGCCTGCCCGTGGGCGCATCGCACGCTGCTGATGCGCAAGCTTAAAGGGCTGGAAGAGATGATATCGGTTTCCGTGGTTCATCCGCTGATGCTGGAGAACGGCTGGACGTTTGATGACAGCTTTCCGGAGGCAACCGGCGACACGCTGTATCAGCATGAATTTCTCTACCAGCTCTATCTGCATGCCGATCCGCACTATAGCGGCCGCGTGACCGTACCGGTGCTGTGGGACAAGCAGCAGCACACCATTGTCAGCAATGAGTCGGCCGACATTATCCGCATGCTCAACAGCGCATTTGATGCACAGGGCGCACGAGCCGGCGACTACTATCCTGCCGATCTGCGCGATAAGATCGATGAACTTAACGGCTGGATTTACGATACGGTCAATAATGGCGTCTATAAGAGCGGTTTTGCTACCTCTCAGGCCGCTTACGATGAAGCCGTTACCGCCCTGTTTCATTCACTGGCGCGGCTGGAGCAGATCCTGGGACAGCATCGCTATCTCACCGGCGATCGCCTGACTGAAGCCGATCTGCGCCTGTGGACCACGCTGGTACGCTTTGACCCGGTGTATGTTACTCACTTCAAGTGCGACAGGCACCGCATTAGTGACTATCGCAATCTGAATGGCTTTCTGCGCGATATTTACCAGATGCCCGGTATTGCAGAGACGGTGAATCTGCCGCAGATCCGCCATCATTATTACTGCAGCCATAAAACCATCAACCCGAACGGCGTGATTTCACTCGGTCCGGCATTTGACTGGGATGAACCCCACGGCCGCGGTTAATCGGATGTAAAACGGGCGCCATTAATGGCGCCCCTGGCCGCAAACAACCGTGAACCGAATACCTGCATACGAAACGGGCGCCATTAATGGCGCCCCTACGCATAACCGTAGGGGGCGCATTCTTGCGCCCCGGGGTGTTTAGATGTAGGGGACGCATTCATGCGTCCCTGGCTGAATCCATGCGCCCCTGGCCGCAGAGAGAAACGGAAATACCTGCACTCGCGGCTCACAAAACAAAAAGCCCCGCCGGGGCGGGGCTTTTCATTTGAAAAGTCGAAACTGACCGATAAGCCGGGTTCTGTCGTGGACAGTCATTCATCTAGGCCAGCAATCGCTCACTGGCTCAAGCAGCCTACCCGGGTTCAGTACGGGCCGTACCATGTGAACCCCTATTTGGCCTTGCTCCGGGTGGAGTTTACCGTGCCACGGACTGTTGCCAGCCGCGCGGTGCGCTCTTACCGCACCCTTTCACCCTTACCTGATCCCGTTTCCGGGCCATCGGCGGTTTGCTCTCTGTTGCACTGGTCGTAGGCTTGCGCCCCCCAGGCGTTACCTGGCACCCTGCCCTGTGGAGCCCGGACTTTCCTCCCCTCTGCCTGTCTCCCCCGAAAGGGACGACGACAAAGCGGCGACTGTCTGGTCAGCTTCGGCGCAGGATAATAGGCGATCTGACCACGTTTGTCACTCTTCTTGCTGCGCCAGCGCATATTTATACAGCGCATTTTTTTTCACGCCGTGGATCTCCGCGGTCAGCGCAGCGGCTTTTTTCAGCGGCAGCTCCGCCTGCAGCAGCGCCAGCGTACGCAACGCCTCGGCTGGCAGCGCCTCCTCATCTGCCTTATGTCCCTCAACAATCAGCACCATCTCGCCCTTGCGCCGGTTCTCATCTTCCCGCACCCAGGCAAGCAGCTCTCCCACCGGCGCGCCATAGATCGACTCCCAGGTTTTGGTCAGCTCGCGCGCCAGTACCACATAGCGCGCTGCGCCCCATACGGCTGCCATATCCTGCAGCGTATCCAGCAGTCGGTGGGTCGACTCATAAAACACCAGCGTACGCGGCTCTTCGCTCAGCGCGCGCAGTGCATCGCAGCGCCCTTTGCTTTTCGCAGGGAGAAACCCTTCGTAACAGAATCGATCGGACGGTAATCCCGCCGCGCTTAATGCTGCAATGGCTGCACAGGCGCCAGGCAGCGGCACAACGCGCACGCCCGCCTCGCGGCAGCGACGCACCAGATGGTAGCCCGGATCGTTGATCAGCGGCGTGCCGGCATCGGAGACCAGGGCGATACTCTGCCCCTCCTGTAGCTTCGCCAGCAGCACATCCGCTTTCTGCTGTTCGTTATGATCGTGAAGTGCGAACAGTCGCGCATTGATGGCGAAATGTTGTAGCAACAGCCCGGTATGACGTGTATCTTCCGCTGCAACGAGATCGACGCTCGCCAGCACCGTCAGCGCACGCTGTGTGATATCACCCAGGTTACCGATCGGGGTAGGAACGATATAGAGCGTACTGGCAGAAATCTCTGCCCGATCGAGTTGTTTCATTGTCTCATCCGAATTGCCGATTTAATATTGAGCATCAAGAAAAAAACATCACTGGATACAGTATGCTTCCTTCAAAAGTCGTACGTCGTAAAGCAGGACGCTTTGTACCTGTTCTTCTCGCCGGGCTGATTCTGGCCGCCTGTAGCGGTCAGGGTCCGCAGCAAACCTCTAACGTCAATATTCAGGGGCCCGCAACCGGACGCTCTGACTATTATCTGCAGCAGGCACAGCAAAGCAGCGATGATAGCAAGACCGACTGGCAATTACTTGCCATCCGTGCCCTGTTGAAGGAAGGAAAGTATCCTCAGGCACAAACGCAGCTTGGCCAGCTGCCGCAGCAGCTCTCTGATGTGCAGCAGCAGGAGCTGCAGCTGCTGCGCGCGCAGCTGCAGATTGCGCAGCAGAATTACAGCGGCGCTCAGCAGCAGCTCAGCCCGATTAAGGTAGCCGATCTCTCTTCCGATCAGCAGGTACGCTACTACGCACTGCAGATCGCCGCGGCGCAGAACCGGCCATCGCTGGCGCTGCTGCGCGCCTATATCGCGCAGGAACCGCTCTTAAAAGGTGATGAACACCAGAGTAACATCGACGCGACCTGGCAGGCGCTGACCCAGCTGACGCAGGACCAGCTTAACAGCGTTGTCATCAATGCCGATGAAAATACCCTGCAGGGCTGGCTCGATCTGCTCAATACCTGGCACGCTAACAGCCAGGATCCGCAGATGCTGAAGGCGGCCATTAGCGACTGGCAGACGCGCTACCCGCAAAACCCGGCGGCAAAAACGCTGCCAGCGCAGCTCAGCCAGGTCAAAAACTTCAGCCAGGCTTCCACCAGCACCATCGCCCTGCTGCTGCCGCTGAACGGTCAGGCGCAGGTGTTTGCGAATGCGATTCAGAAAGGCTTTAACGATGCAAAAAATGGCGTGCTGAGCGCGGCTGCCCCGGCACAGAGCAGCGCGCCGGAAAGCGCCACTGCCCAGCCTGCGCCGGACGCGACAGCGGATAGCGGAGCGGCCAACAGCGTGGTTAGCCCGGCGGCCGCCAGCATGCCTGCGCAGGAGAACACGCAGCAGCAGCCTGCTGCACCAGCCTCTCAGCCAGCCGCCAGCAGCGCACAGATTAAAGTGTACGATACCAGCAGCCAGCCGATCGCTCAGGTCATGCAGCAGGCGCAGCAGGATGGCGCCACGCTGGTCGTTGGCCCGCTGCTGAAAAATCATGTGGAAGAAGTAGCAAACAGCCAGACCCCGCTCAACGTACTGGCGCTAAACGAGCCGGAACAGATCCAGAACCATCCGAATATCTGCTATTTTGCGCTTTCTCCTGAAGACGAAGCGCGTGATGCAGCGCACCATATCTATGAGCAGGGCAAGCGCCAGCCGCTGCTGCTGCTGCCGCGCAGCAGTTATGGCGACCGGGTCGGAAAAGCGTTTGCAGAAGAGTGGCAGCAGCTGGGTGGTGCCACGGTGCTGCAGCAGCGCTTTGGTGGCGTGGCCGAGCTGAAACAGGGCATTAACAGCGGAGCCGGTATTGCGCTGAGCGGCACGCCGCTGACGGTACAAATGGAGCAGCCGCAAAGCGTGGCCATTGCAGGCCTGACGATCCCGGCGCCGCAGAGTAGCACCCCGGCACCGGCGGCTGACAGCAGTGGCGGTAGCGTGGACGCCGTTTACATCGTCGCCAGCCAGAATGAGCTGCAGCTGATCAAACCGATGATCGCCATGCGCACCAGCAGCCGCAACAGCACGGCGCTTTATGCCAGCTCGCGCAGCGCGCAGGCGGGCGCCGGTCCCGATTTCCGGCTGGAGATGGAAGGCCTGCAGTACAGCGATATTCCGCTGCTCTCCGGCGCTAACCCTGGCCTGATGCAGCAGGCAGCGAAGACGTTTAACAACGACTATTCGCTGGTGCGCCTCTACGCGATGGGCATCGATGCCTGGACGCTGGCAACGCAGTTTAACCAGATGCGGCAGGTAGCCGGCTTTGCCATTGATGGCAACACCGGTAAGCTGAGCGCCGACACGGATTGTGTCATCAACAGGAAGCTGGCATGGAACCAGTATCGCCAGGGACAGGTCGTTCCGGTACAGTAAACCGCCAGCGTATCGGCGCGGAGCATGAACAGCAGGCGCGTCACTATCTGGAGCGCGCCGGGCTGAAGTGGGTCGCCAGTAACGTCCGCTTTCGCGGAGGTGAACTTGACCTGATTATGCGCGACGCCGACTGCTGGGTATTTGTAGAAGTGCGCTACCGGCGCGATGCGCGCTACGGCGGAGCAGCCGCCAGCGTGACGCGTCAGAAACAGCAGAAGCTGCTGCGGGCAGCGGCGCTCTGGCTGCTGACGCGCGGCGGCAGTTTTGAGACGGTCAATTGCCGTTTTGACATCATTGCCATTACCGGGCGCGAACTGACGTGGCTGCCCGCTGCTTTTAATGCCGATGAATAGAACCAGGTGGTCTTGTGCAGGACAGAATTAAAGCGTGTTTTACTGAAAGTATTCAGACGCAGATTGCCGCAGCCGAAGCGCTGCCGGATGCGATCTCCCGCGCCGCGATGACGCTGGTGCAGTCGCTGCTGAATGGTCATAAAATTCTCAGCTGCGGTAACGGTGCCTCAGCGGCCAATGCGCAGCACTTTGCGGCCAGCATGATTAACCGGTTTGAAACCGAGCGTCCCAGCCTGCCGGCGCTGGCGCTGAGCGCAGATAACGTTATGCTCACCGCCATCGGCAACGATCGGTTGCATGATGAGATCTACGCCAAACAGGTACGGGCGCTGGGTCAGGCGGGTGATGTGCTGCTGGCGATCTCAACCCGGGGTAATACCCGTGACATCGTTAAAGCGGTTGAGGCGGCAGTGACGCGCGATATGACTATTGTCGCGCTGACCGGACACGACGGCGGCGAGCTGGCTGGCCTGCTCGGCCCTCACGACGTGGAAATCCGCATTCCCTCTCATCACAGTGCGCGCATTCAGGAGATGCATATGCTGACGCTGAACTGCCTGTGCGACTTGATCGATAACACCCTCTTTCCCCACCAGGAATGACTGAAGGAGCTTACATGAAAGCATTGAACGCTATCGCCCTGCTGTTAACGGCCATGCTGCTGCAGGGCTGCGTGGCAGTGGTTGCCGGCGGTGCCGCTGTTGCCACCAAAACCGCCACTGACCCCCGCACCGTGGGTACGCAGGTTGATGACGGTACGCTGGAGCTGCGCGTCTCTAACGCGCTGGCAAAAGATGAACAGATTAAGAAGCAGGCGCGGGTCATTGTTACCGCTTACCAGGGCAAAGTGCTGCTGACCGGTCAGGCACCGTCTGCCGATCTCGCCAGCCGTGCCAAACAGATCGCTATGGGCGTCGACGGCGCAACAGAGGTCTACAATGAGATCCGCACCGGAGAGAAGGTCAGCCTTGGCACCTCTTCTTCCGACACCTGGATCACGACCAAGATCCGCTCGCAGCTGCTGGGCAGCGATCAGGTCAAATCGTCTAACGTGAAAGTGACGACGGAAAACGGGGAAGTCTTCCTGCTGGGACTGGTCACGCAGGAAGAAGCCACGGCGGCGGCAGATGTTGCCAGCCGGGTCAGCGGCGTGAAGCACGTGACAACCGCCTTTACCATTCTGAAATAATCTTCATTCTTCCTGTGAGGGCGGCGCTGGCCGCCCTTTTTTATGCCGGTAAATCGATCACCAGCGCACGCAGCGGCGTCTCTGCCTGCAGAATAAGCTGCTGCTCATCACGAATAAACGCACCGTCGCCGCACTGCAGCCGCTGCTGATTCGCGCTGCTGCTGCGCACATCCAGCGTGCCGTGAATCGACTGCAGATACGCGCGCGCGCCGCGCAGCTGCACAATCTGCTCCTCTCCCGGCGCTAACGTCACCTGATACACTCTCGCATCCTGACGCAGCTGCAAACTCTGGTCTGCCCCGTCAGGCGAGGCCAGCAGCAGCGGCGATGCGCCATTGAGCGTCATCCGCTGCTGCAGCGGGTTTTCCCGCTCCGGACAGGCGCTCAGCCAGAGCTGCAGGCGCGTCAGCGGCCGATCTTTGCTGAGGTTTATCTCGCTGTAGCTTACGCCCTGCCGCGCAGACAGCAGCATCGCCTCACCTGCCCGTACGGTCAGGCGCTGTCCCTCGCTGTCGCGATACTCCGCCTCGCCCTGCAGCACCAGATTCAACACATCAACCTGCGGATAGGTGCGGGGCTGAAAAGCGGCACCCGGCGCCAGCACCTCCTGGTTCAGCACGCGCAGCGCGGCGTATCCCATCAGTTTGGGATCAAAATAGTGGCCAAAAGAGAAGCTATAGCGCGCCTGCAACCAGCCAAAATCAGCCTGGCCACATGCGGACGCGCAGCGGGTTGTCATCATGCTATACCTCCGGTGCACTGCAGGAGACGCTCACTGCAGGCTTAATCGGTTTATGGTAAAAGGCTGGACGGCGGAATGTTAGCCAGTTAATCTGCCTGGCATATTCAAATTTACTGACAGAGAATCAGTATGGCTAAAGAGCGTGCATTAACGTTAGAAGCGTTACGGGTGATGGATGCGATTGACCGGCGCGGCAGCTTTGCCGCCGCGGCAGATGAGCTGGGTCGCGTTCCCTCTGCGCTGAGCTATACCATGCAGAAGCTGGAAGAGGAGCTGGATGTGGTGCTGTTCGATCGCTCCGGTCATCGCACCAAATTCACTAACGTTGGCCGGATGCTGCTGGAGCGCGGTCGCGTCCTGCTGGAGGCCGCAGACAAGCTCACCACCGACGCAGAAGCGCTGGCGCGCGGCTGGGAAACGCAGCTGACTATCGTAGCGGAGGCACTCATCCCCACCGACCTGCTGTTTCCGCTGGTCAGCAAGCTGTCAGAAAAAGCCAACACGCAGATATCTCTGATCACTGAAGTGCTGGCGGGCGCGTGGGAACGTCTGGAGCAGGGCCGGGCGGATATCGTCATCGCACCTGACCTGCACTTCCGCGCCTCCAGCGAAATCAATACCCGCAAGCTTTACACCATTATGAGCGTCTATGTCGCCAGTCCTGACCACCCTATTCATCAGGAGGCAGAGCCGCTTTCGGAAGTCACGCGTGTGAAATATCGCGGCATTGCCGTCGCTGACACGGCGCGTGAACGTCCGGTGCTGACGGTACAGCTGCTGGATAAGCAGCAGCGTCTTACGGTCAGCAGCATGGATGACAAGCGGCGGGCGCTGCTGGCGGGACTGGGCGTTGCCACCATGCCTTATCCGATGGTAGAGAAAGATATTGCCGAGGGCCGGCTGCGCGTGGTCAGCGCTGAGTATACGCGCGAAGTGGATATTATTATGGCCTGGCGTCGCGACAGCATGGGTGAAGCCAAAGCCTGGTGCCTGCGTGAAATCCCGAAGCTGCTGGCTAAGCGCAATCAGGCCTAGTCAGGGGCGGCCCAGACACTCTATCGCCACGGTTTTAAAATGGTCAAAGTCACGGCACTCCCGCAGGCGCGGCATGGCGCGTTCGCGTAAAAAGGTGACAAATAGATCGTAGAGCGCCATCGCCTCTTCATATTCACGTTTGCTGATGGCCAGCAGAAAGATCACGCTGGCGGTCTCATCACCCCAGCTGACGCCATGCGGCGCAATCACGGTATAGACCGCGGTTTTCTGCGCCAGCAGGCCGAGCGCGTGCGGCAACGCAATGCCATCCCCGAGCAGCGTGCTGACAATCGCTTCACGCTCAACCACGGATGGATAAAAGTCTGCTGCAACAAAGCCCTGCTCCTGCAGGCGATCGCACAGCAGCTGAAAGAGCGCCTGCTGCGTCAGCGGCTGATCCAGCACCATAAAATGCTGCGCGGAGAAATATTTTTCCAGCATCCACGGTCGGGTGCGATCCACCAGCACCAGTTTGCCAAGCTGCTCCAGCTGAAAGCCGGTCGGAAAGGGCGACATCACTACCACCGGCCGGTTCTTTTCATGCAGCCGCACCGTAGAGATAACAAAATCTTCTTCAATCCGCTCCCGCAGCGCGTAGTCGCGCTGTGTCAGCCGGGCGGTGACCACCAGCTGCGGATATTTGCGCAGCAGCAGCGCTTCAATCATCCGCAGCGTTGAGGTTCCGCTATCGCACACCAGCAGTACGCGCGGGTGGCGCTGATAGCCGACGTTATAGTGCCGCTCCAGCCCCACGCCAATATGCAGCACCAGAAAACCAATCTCATTTTCGCTCAGCGTATAAGGGGTATATTTGCTCCAGCTGCTGACGGCAGCCAGCGTGACATCCCACGCCAGCGGATAGTGCTGTTTGATGTTGCTCAGCAGCGGATTGGGAATATGGATCTGATAGCGCACCCGGGTGATCATCGATTTGATATGGGTAAGCAGATCGGCGCGCAGCTGCTCGTCGTGCTGCAGCTGGTAGGCATAATGCGTATTGATATAACTCAGCAGCCAGCTCGCCAGCGCGTCAGCGTCATCTGCATTGATGGTGCTTGGCTCCAGCGCCTGGATCTGACGCGCGGCGATATTGACGCGCAGCCAGTTCTCTTCCGCCCGCGATAAGGCTTTGCCGGTAAGCGGTCGCAGCTGATGCACCAGCGCGTGCGCCGCCTCACGCACCTCTTCGCCTACTTCTTCTGCGCCCGGATCGCTGAGCGGAAAGCCTTCGCTGATGCGGCGTACTGCTACCGCGCAGTAGATCAGCAGGTAGCGCTCGCCCTCATCGCTGAGACGAATAGCGTAACGGCTGAGGCAGTGCTGCAGCAGCGGCTGCAGCTGCGTCAGCATATCACTGCGCAGTACTTCAATACTCAGCAGCGGGCTGTCGGGCGTCTCCTGGTCGATCTGCCACAGCAGATCGGTAAGGCAGGTGCGGATAGCCGTCTCGCTGCCAAACAGCTTCATGCCGTAGCGCGGTTTAGTTTCGATATGCAGATGATAGCGCCCCAGCCACTCCCGCACCTCTGCCATATCCCCCTGCAGCGTGGCGCGACTGACAAACCACTCTTCCGAGAGATCTTCCAGCCGCAGTGACCAGGCCGCAGTAAGAAAGCGGCTGAGCAGATAGCGAACCCGCTCCTGCGAGGTGCGCGGCACCCGCAGCGGCGCGCTGCTTTGCTGCTGCAGCGAATCAAAGCGTGCCGCGTCAGCCACCTGCAGCTGATAGCCGGCGCCGCGCGCCAGCACAAACTGTGCGCCGTGCTGCTCCAGCAGCGCGTTCAGCGCCGCAATGTCGGTGCGCACCGTGCGCGTAGAGACCGAGAAACGCCGTGCCAGCTCATCCTGCGGCAGCGTTTCATGCTGCAGTGCGGCAAACAGCTGCGCCAGACGCTGATTAGGAAATCTCACAAAGCCTCACCCGTAACGAAGTTATTGCAGCAGTGCCTTGCACGTTGCCAGAAGCTGGCGCACATCGTCAATGCGCGTCTCACCGCTTGCGCTGTCGATAATTGAGCTGTAAACGTGCGGGATCACTTTACTGACGCCCGCCTCCAGCGCGATCTGCACGATCTCCGCAAAATTATGCAGATCGATACCGCCGGTGGGCTCCAGCCAGAAATCGCGCCGGGCGCACGCCTCTGCGACCGCGCGATACTCCGCCACCGCGCTCAGACCGCCCATCGGAAAAAATTTTACCGAGCTGCCGCCCATGTCCTGCAGCATGGCGATGGCGCTGTCGATCGGCACAATCGCTTCCGCCGCCTGCGAGCTTAGCGGACCGGTTGAGATCTTCACTTTCCCTGGCGTCCCGCTGGGGGAGACCAGACCATTTACCACCGTCTGCGACTGTCCCAGCAGCGCACGGCTGGTCGCGACTCCGGTAAACACCTGATTGACATGCTGCGGCTGCAGCACCGCTGCCAGTTCGCTCACCATAGCAGACTGACGCGGATCGCCGGCCCCGAGACCGATAGAGAGCGCGTTATCAATCAGCGCGGCGTAATCGCGCATGTCAGCCAGCGCCGCGTCGTGGCTGGCATAATTTTTTGACAGCACGCCAACCAGCACATGCCCTTCTGCTGCCAGCCAGATGTCGCGTGCGTTCTGCTTTGAGCCCGCCAGTACGTTGAGACAGAGACGATCCTGATAAAAATCGGGGGTCAGCTTCATGCGTTGTTCCTTTCTGCCAGCAGCGCGTCAATACGGCTGAAGATAGTCTGCAGCTGCGCGGCAGTAACGCTGCGCACGTCGGCTTCGATAATGCTTTCGTTTGCCTTATAGCCGCGAAAATAGATAGCGATGTCGCCGTTTTTCAGCGCCTGGACGAGATCGCCGGTTGCCCAGCCGGTCAGCGCTTCATCGAAATGGATCTCTGTACGCGCAATATCGCGCCCGGCGCTGTCCCATACCACCCGCGCGGTGACGCCCGGCAGCTGGTTAAGCTGGTCGATAAATGGCGTCATGTGCTGAACCATCTCGCTGCCGCTGGTTTTTGGCTGCGACAGGTAGCGCTCAATGGCCTGCGTCAGGCCCAGGATCCCCTCTTTGCCCACTTTCATCGCACGACCGATGCCGTTGCTCTGCCGTTTTACCCATTCGACACAGCGGCTGCGCCCTACCACCAGTCCGCTGGAGGGACCCTCTATCGCCTTGGCACCGCTGTAGATCACCAGGTCAGCACCCATCTGGTAGTAGCAGCGCAGGTCTTCTTCTGCCGCCGCATCCACAATCAGCGGGATGCCATGCTGCTGCGCGACTTCTGCCGCCTGCGCCACGCTGAGGTGGCTTTTTTGCACGCAGTGGTGCGATTTTACGTAGAGCAGCGCTGCCGTAGCCGGCGTGATCGCCGCTGCCAGCTGCGCGGCGGAACACTCGTTGCTGTAGCCCGCTTCCACCAGCCGGCCACCGCCCAGCGCGACCATGGTGCCGACCGGCGCGCCGTAGTTCACGTTGTGCCCTTTAGGCACGACGATCTCATGCGGAACCGTGAGCGGCGCCGCGTGCAGGTTATCCAGCAGCCAGGCGTTATCTTTCACAATGACCCCGGCCACACACTGAGCGATACCCGCCGAGGCGCAGGAAACCACGACGGCGCTTTCTGCCTGCAGCAGTCCGGCAATGTAGTCACCGGTATGGTTCACCAGATCTTTCATTTCAAAGTAGTGGTTCAGGCCATAGCTGACGCTTTCCACCACCTCCGGTGCCGGCGTCGAGACGCCCAGAATAGTCATACGGCCTGACGCGTTGATCACCTGTTTCAGGTGATATTTTTCATAAACTGAAGACATGATGACGCTTTCCCTCTTCGGTCAGATGCCACTGGCCTGCCACTGTCACAGCCACCGGCAAAAAATGGTGCTCTCCCGCCACCTGTTCGCCCTCTGCATCGGTAAACGGACGGGTCTCCTGATTCACACTGAAAATAGTCAGATCGGCATCGCTGCCCGGCGTCAGATCGCCTTTGCCGCTGAGGCGCAGCGCCGCTGCTGCCTGGGTTGTCACGCAGGCGATCACCTGCGGCAGCGTCATGCCCAGCGCAAGAAACTTAGACATCACGTGCGCGAGGCTGTGTACCGGCCCGTGCAGGCGGTTGCGACAGTAGATATCGGAGCTGATGGTATCGGGCAGAATGCCGCGGGCGATCGCCTGTCGCGCCACCGCAAAGCTGAAGCTGGCGCTGCCGTGCCCGATATCGAGCGTGACGCCGCGCGCCAGCGCCTGACTGACCGCCGCTTTCAGCTCACCCTGCGCGGAGAGAATGCGGTTAGGTTTGCCGTTAAAGCAGTGGGTAATGATATCGCCGGCGGTCAGCAGCTCAGCGATCTCCTCCAGCACCGGCGGATCGTTACCGATATGTACCATGAGCGGCAGATCGCCGGCAGCGTGCTGGATCGCTTTGGCGCGGATCAGCGGTGCAATGCCGTTTTCCCCGACCACGCTGCTGCTCATGCGCGCTTTCAGACCAACAATGAAACCGGGATGGCGCGTGACCGCCTGCACCACCGCTGCTTCATCAATCTGACGCATGTCCGCCAGTTCGTTCTGGGTGACTATCCCGGTGCGGGCAACGTTGATCAGCGCCCTGACGTCGGTGGCGGCGTGGCGCGTCAGCTGCCGGAAGTCATCGATCTGGTCGGCGCCGGTGCTGCCGGCATCCACCACGGTGGTGACGCCCTGCGCAACGCCGACAGCGTCCGCTTCATCGTGGTAGACAGGCGATTTTGCATAGCAGTGTACGTGGCTGTCTATCCAGCCTGCGCTGACGTACCAGCGCCCGGCCAGATCGCGCTCCTGCTGCGCGCTGCCCGTGACGTTGCCGACGACGGCGATTTTGCCGTCATGAAGAGCGATATCCACCAGCTGCTCATCGCACAGTCGTGCGCGGCGCAGAATCAGATCAAACATGGTTACTCCTTACTGCGTTTGCGGCCAGAGGCGCATGAATGCGCTCCCTACATCCTTACCCCAGGGTCGCCATTCATGGCGCCCGCCCTGTTACAGCGAAATCGGGAACATCGCACCCGGCACCATGGCACCCGGAATTGCACCGCCGGTAATCGGCTTGTTCCACAGGTAAGCTCGTTTGCGGCCAGGGGCGCATAAATGCGCCCCCTACATCCGCCATTCATGGCGCCCGCCCTGTTACAGCGAAATCGGGAACATCGCGCCCAGCACCATGGCACCCAGAATTGCGCCGCCGGTAATCGGCTTGTTCCACAGGTAAAACAGCAGAGCGCCAGCGAGCGAGCCCAGGCCAATGGGAATGGAGGCTGCCATCGCCGACAGGATAATCAGCGGGCCGAGAAAGCGTCCGGAGGCGTTGCCTGCGCCCATCATCACATCGGCGCCATAGGTGGAATCGCTCTGGTTGATGGTAAATTTGCGCGCCAGAATAATGACGTAACCAATCGCCACCCCGATCACCAGACCGGTTACCAGCGAAGCCGCAAAGTTCGCGACCGGAAACACAATGCCTGCGCCCAGCAGCAGCGCCGGCACGCCCAGCCCGACGCCGGTCTGGATCGCACCGCCGATATCCAGAATACCGACCAGCGAGCCTTCAATGATGCGGGCAAACAGAAAGCTGGCGCCAAACGCGGCGACCGCGCCATAGACGCCGGTCTCCATGCCGGCGCGCAGCATCGACACAAACGCCACTTCGTTAAAGGCGCCGATTCCGTAGAGGTAGTACATATGCGTACCGGCAAATACGCCGGATGAGAGCAGACCGACAAAAATCGGGAAGGACCAGTCGGCATACCAGAAGCCGCGATTTTCATGTTCGTTCATGGATGGCTCCTTATTTGCCGCTCAGGCTGTTGTGGATCATGTCAAGCCAGCCAGGGACGCCGAGCTGGAAAGATTGCAGCAGTTTCATATCGAACCCGCGGAAGAAGCCGCTCAGTACAAACAGCAGCACAATCGCCGCCATCATGACTTTCGTCACCCGGTTCCAGCCGCTCTCCTCTACCCCTTTCCCAATCAGGATCCCCAGCACCAGCCCCGGTACGGCATTACCCATAATCAGCTGCGCCAGGCCGCCAAAGATGGTGGCCCAGAAGCCCGATTTTTTGCCGGCGTCGATGGCTGCCAGCCAGAAAATGACCGGCATGACGGTGTTTACCAGCAGGTTAGCCGCCGGCACCAGCACTTTGACTGCCGTCACCTGCAGCGCAGCCGGTACGGCTGAGGCGGTGCTGTTCAGAAAAGCCACGACGATCATGCCGATGATGCCGCACGCTATCGCCATACGCTTCGGGTTATGCAGCGTCTCTGCCACATTGCGATTTTTGACCATCAGCGCCGCAGCACCCCAGTTCGGCAGAATGCGGTGATCCACATCCTGCGTGAAGGAGCCAGCCGCCACAGAGGACGCCCAGGCGTTGAAAAAGAAGCCGAGACCAAAAGAGAAATGGGAAGCGGGGTCGCCTTCACACGAGTTAAGCTCGCCCAGGGTACGAAATGCACCCATGCCCTGTGTGACCGGTGCGTGGAACATGCGCGCTGCGCCGGCTCCCACTCCGACGCCGACCAGCCCGCCGATAATTAACGACTTAAACAAAATGATGAGAAACATAGTGTTGTACCCTTTATTGTCATTGTTGCGCCGGGTAAGCCCTCTCTCCTGGCGGGATAACGACCAGACCAGCGCGTTCAGGGTGTCGCCGTAAATGTCACGCTTTCCATATCGATAACGGTGACGCTGACGCTGATTTCCAGTTCAACGCTGTAGTGATGCCGCTCGCGCGCCAGGAAAAAAAACAGAAATTTTTCCCGCCGGGTACGCACCCTGGCGTGCAGCACCCGCACATCCAGCGGCTCAATGCGCAGCAGCAGCTTCTGGCTGTTGCGCAATACCTGCTGCTGCACGCTGCTGAGCGCATCGGCAAAGGCTTTTGCTTTGGTATCGCCTTTCCCCTGCACGATAACCTGCGTCTCATAGTGCTGTTTCATACGTCAGCTGCCGTGCTTCTTGTTCCAGGCCTGCACCAGCCGTTCGCCCAGCTCCTCTTTGTCCATAAAACCAAAGCCCAGCACGGTTGCCCCTTCGTTGATCGCCGTTACGCCCTCGTCTACCGAGCGCATGCCATGTTTCGCCCGGTAGCCATATTTGTTCTGCGCGGTGATAGCACCCGCGCCGCCGCTGCCGCAGAAAGAGATGCCGAAATCAGCGTTTTCCGCTTTCATCACATCACCCAGCTTCATATCGGCTGCCACGCCCGGCACCACCACCGCGCGTCCACCCGCTTTTTCAATGCCGGCAGCCACTTTCTGGCCTTTACCCAGACGATCGCCAATCACCACTGTCACCATGTTCACTTCCTCTCTGTTTATGCGTCGTTACTTTTCGCCACTTCAATATGCACCGAGAGCAGCCAGGCCTCTTCCACCGGCAGATTGCCGAACAGATCGACGATCTGTTGCGCCAGCTGCAGGCTGTCAGGCGGAATATCATCAAACAGCTCCGCTTCTACCTCCGGCAGCGCCTCGCCGCTTAGCGAGCGGCTGGCCATCGCCTGAACGTGCGAATTCAGCATCTGCTGCTGCACCGGTGTGGGGCTAATCTGGTGCGCGGTATAGAGGATCGCGATTTGACTTAATATGCGATCCGCCAGCGCCTGAACGGCTTCTGCGTTCAGCGGGACAGCATCACTCCTCACCCTTCTACTCCTGTTTACGGCAGATAATTCGCGTTAAAAAACAAACTACGCGTTCCGTCCGGCCGTGTGGAGACGCACTTTTTCCACCCTGAAACGGAAATGTGGCAACGCGCGGTGCGTCAGATCGCAGACAGCACATATCGCGCATGCCAGCGGCTGGCATGCATCAGGCGTGCGGGAAAGTTATATATTTGCAGAGGAGTTTGCAGGGGAGGATCGGTAAAGCGGGCCAGCACGCAGGCTGGCCCCGAGTATCAGCGGAATTTCTTATGGTTGGTATTGCGGATATCTTCCAGTTTTTTCGCTTCGGCTTTTGCCTCATCCAGCTTGCTGGCCTGAGCGAGCTTGTCGACCACGTCAATCTGCGCAATCAGTGCGTCAAGACCGGCGTGATAATCTTTGATCTGTGCGCTATCCGCCGGCTGCCCTTCCAGCTTGTCCGGCGTGGAATTTTTGGCATCCTGCGCGGCCTGGCGCATTTTACCGAGCGCAGTATGCATCTCCTGCGCGTCATCCGTTTTCTTCACTACGCTCAGGTTCTCTTTCAGCGTATCCATATCCTGTTCAAGATCTGCCGCCAGCACGCTGGCAGAAGAGAACAGTAACGACAGAGACAACATTGCAATTAAATGCTTACGCATGACGTGTTCCTTTTAATTATTATCGGGCAAAAAAAAGCAGCCTTGCCGGCTGCTTTCTGGAAGCGATGTCGTTATTGTCCGGCGATTTTCATCTCCGGCAGCAGCACCGATCCGCATTGTATATTGCTGCGGGTTTCAATGTCGTTACCGACCGTAACCATATTGCGCCACATCTCTTTAAGGTTTCCTGCAATTGTGACTTCGCTCACAGGATACTGAATTTCGCCGTTTTCAACCCAGAAGCCCGCCGCGCCGCGCGAGTAGTCGCCGGTCATGGCGCTGACGCTCTGACCCATCAGTTCAGTGACAATCAGGCCGCGTCCCATCTGTTTAACGAGGTCATCAAAGCTGTGGCCCTGACCGGCAATGCGCCAGTTATGTATGCCGCCCGCGTGGCCGGTGCTCTGCAGGCCAAGCTTGCGCGCTGAATAGCTGGTCAGCAGCCAGTTCTGCAGCACACCCTCTTTGATAATATCGCGCGCTTCGGTTCGCACGCCTTCACTGTCAAACGGCGTCGAGGCGAGTCCTTTCAGCAGATGCGGCTGCTCCTGAATCGTCAGCCATGAGGGCAGGATCTGCTGGCCCAGCGAGTCGAGCAGAAACGTCGATTTGCGATAGACGCTGCTGCCGCTGATCATACCAACCAGATGACCAAACAATCCGGTGGCGACCTCAGGTGCAAACAGCACCGGTGCTTTCATGGTTGGCAGCTTGCGCGGGGCAAGGCGAGCCAGCACGCGGCGGGCACACTCGTTACCGACCCACTCTGCGCTCTGCAGATCGTCTATTGAGCGGCCGATGGTATAGGCGTAGTCACGCTCCATATCGCCATCCTGCTCGGCAATGACACAGCTCGACAGCGAGTGGCGGCTGGAGCAGTAGCTCTGCAGCATGCCGTGACTGTTACCAAACACTTTGATGCCAACGTGGCTGTTGAAGCTGCCACCTTCCGTATTGGTAATGCGCTTGTCCGCCTGCAGCGACGCCTGTTCAGCACGCGCGGCCAGCTCGATGGCGCGATCGGCGTCGATCTCCCACGGATGGTAGAGATCAAGATCGGGTGCATCAAACGCCAGCAGTTCACGCTCTGCCGGTGCAGCGTAAGGATCGGGTGAGGTGTAGCGCGCAATGTCGATCGCTGCCTGCACGGTGCTTTTTATGGCATCGGGACTGAGATCGGTCGATGAGGCGCTGCCTTTGCGGTTTTGATGATAGACGGTGATACCAAGCGCACCGTCGCTGTTGAATTCGACGTTTTCCACTTCACCATAGCGCGTGCTGACGCCGATGCCGGTGGTTTTTGTCACCGCAACTTCCGCACCATCGGTGTGAGCTTTAGCGAGTTCCAGCGCCTGGGCGACAGCCTGTTCCAGCGCTTTACGTTGTTCTGCAACCTGAGTAGATACGTTCATCGACCTGCCGTCTAATCTTAAGTGTGAATCTGTTGAGTCTATCAGACTCAGAGAACAATTTCGCAGTCGCCCGATAAACTGGTAGGATTAGCCTCTTTTTTTAAGGAGCCAAGAGATGACCAGGCAGCCCGAAGACTGGCTCGACGATGTACCGGATAATCAGGAAGAAGAAGATGAAGAGATTATCTGGGTCAGCAAAAGTGAAATTAAACGTGACGCCGAAGAGCTAAAACGCCTCGGTGCCGAGCTGGTTGATCTGGGGAAAAACTCCCTGGATAAGATCCCGCTCGATGAGGATCTGCGCAACGCGATTGAGCTGGCGCAGCGTATTAAGAAAGAGGGTCGCCGTCGCCAGCTGCAGCTGATTGGTAAAATGCTGCGCCAGCGCGATGAAGATCCGATCCGTCAGGCGCTGGATAAGCTGAAAAACCGTCACAACCAGCAGGTGGCGCTGTTCCACAAGCTGGAGCATCTGCGCGACCGCCTGATCGATCAGGGTGACGACGCGATGACCGAGGTGATCACGCTCTATCCGCAGGCCGATCGGCAGCAGCTGCGCAGCATGATCCGCAACGCGCAGAAAGAGAAGGCGGCGAATAAAACGCCAAAAGCAGCCCGGCAGATCTTCCAGTATCTGCGCGAGCTGGCTGAAGCGTAAGAGGCGGCCTGCCGGCCGCACGCTCTCCGGAGGCGTCCTGCAGGACGCCACGGCCTTAGCGTCCCAGTCGCTCCAGCAGTTTTTGATGGATCCCGCCAAACCCGCCGTTGCTCATCACCAGAATTGAGTCGCCTGGCTGCGCCTCTTTCGCAATCATTTCCGTCAGCGTATCGACGTCCGCACTCCACTGCGCAGGCGGAATACAGGCGTCTGCCACGTCGGAGACCTGCCACGGAATATGGTGCGGCTGGAGCAGAAAGACCTTGTCTGCCCGGCCCAGCGACGGCGCCAGATCGTTTTTACTGACCCCCATTTTCATGGTGTTGGAGCGGGGCTCCAGTACCGCGAGGATGCGCGCCCTGCCACCTACTTTGCTGCGCAGCGCCGCCAGCGTGGCGTGTATCGCCGTCGGGTGGTGGGCAAAATCGTCATAGACCTTGATACCGTTGACCTCACCGCGCAGCTCCAGCCGGCGGCGCGCGTTGATAAAGCTGCTGAGCGCCTCGCCCGCATCTGCCGGTTTCACACCCACGTGGCGCGCGGCGGCAATCGCCATCAGGCCGTTATGCATATTGTGTTCGCCGACCAGCCCCCAGTTCACCTCGGCCACTTTTTCCCCCTCCAGCCAGACTTCCCAGCGGGCGGCGTCTGGCGTCAGCTTTTTCGCCTGCCAGTGGCCATGTTCGCCTGTGGTCTCCTGCTCGCTCCAGCAGCCCATCGCCATCACCTGCTTCAGGTTGTGATCGTGTTCCGGCAGCAGGATTTTGCCCTGGCCGGGTATGATGCGGATCAGATGATGGAACTGCTTCTGGATAGCGCGCAGGTCGTCGAAGATATCTGCATGGTCAAACTCAAGGTTATTGAGGATTAGCGTACGCGGGCAGTAGTGCACAAACTTGGAGCGCTTGTCGAAGAAGGCGCTGTCATACTCATCCGCTTCAATGACAAAGAATGGGCTTTTTCCTAATTTTGCCGAGACGTCGAAGTTGCCCGGCACGCCACCGATGATAAAGCCTGGTTCGAGGCCGCACGCCTCGAGGATCCACGCTGCCATGCCGGCAGTAGTGGTTTTACCGTGCGTTCCGGCTACGGCCAGCACCCAGCGATCGCGCAGCACAAAATCGTGCAGCCACTGCGGCCCGGAGAGGTAGGGAATGTTGCGCTCCAGCACGGCTTCAACACAGGGATTACCGCGCGTCATGGCGTTACCGATAATCACCAGGTCTGGCACCGGATCGAGCTGCGACGCCTCGTAACCCTCAGTTAATTCAATGCCTTGCTGCTCAAGCAGCGTACTCATCGGCGGGTAAACATTTGCGTCCGAGCCGGTTACCTGATGTCCCAGCGAACGCGCCAGCATAGCCAGGCCGCCCATAAAAGTGCCACAAATGCCGAGGATGTGAATGCGCATAAATAGATCCATTAACTGAAAGTTCGGCGCACAGTGTAACCCCGAGTCTGAAGGGAAGAAACGGATTAGGACTATGGTTTTTAAAGTTCAATCGGCTAAACTGCGTACGCATACGTTGGCAGTTTGTTACAGCTGCTGCCACTCCATCGTAGATTCAGGGAATGTGTTATGAAAACGTTAGGCGAATTCATCGTCGAGAAGCAACACGACTTTCCTCACGCCACAGGTGAACTGACGGCGCTGATTTCCTCCATTAAGCTGGGCGCTAAAATCATTCACCGCGATATTAATAAAGCGGGTCTGGTGGATATTCTGGGTGCCAGCGGCGTGGAAAACGTGCAGGGCGAACAGCAGATGAAGCTGGACCTCTTCGCGAATGAAAAACTGAAAGCTGCCCTGAAAGCGCGTGGTGTGGTTGCCGGCATCGCCTCTGAAGAAGAGGATGAGTTTGTTATCTTTGAAGGCTCGGAAGATGGCAAATATGTGGTGCTGATGGATCCGCTGGATGGCTCATCCAACATTGACGTAAACGTTTCTGTCGGAACCATTTTCTCTATCTATCACCGCATCAGTGAACCCGGTACGCCGATCACGGAAGCGGACTTTATGCAGCCGGGGAATCAGCAGGTGGCCGCAGGTTATGTGGTGTATGGCTCCTCAACCATGATGGTCTATACCACCGGCGTCGGCGTGCACGCCTTTACCTATGATCCGTCGCTCGGCGTTTTCTGCCTGAGCCACGAGCGCATGACCTATCCGGCAAAGGGCTACACCTATTCCATTAACGAAGGTAACTACATTCGCTTCCCGCAGGGCGTGAAGAAATACCTGAAGTTTTGCCAGGAAGAGGATATCGACACGCATCGTCCTTATACCTCGCGCTATATCGGTTCGCTGGTGGCAGACTTCCACCGTAACCTGCTGAAAGGCGGCATCTACCTCTACCCAAGCACCGCCAGCCATCCCAACGGCAAGCTGCGCCTGCTGTATGAGTGCAACCCGATGGCGTTTCTCGCCGAGCAGGCGGGCGGTAAAGCCAGCGACGGTAAAAACCGTATTCTTGACCTGCAGCCTGAAACGCTGCACCAGCGCTGCCCGTTCTTCTGTGGTAACGAAGCGATGGTCGATGATGTTGAGCGCTTTATCCGCGAATATCCGGATAACCACGGCGCCTGAGCCGTGCCGGACAGTAAAAAAACCCGCCGCTGAGCGGGTTTTTTATGGTTTGCGCTTACGCCGCGGCGATGCGGAACTGCGCCATTGAGGCCTGCAGCTGCTGCGACTGCGCTTCCAGCAGCCGGGTGGCGGCTCCCGCCTGCTCCACCAGCGCCGCGTTCTGCTGCGCCGCTTCATCCATCTGCGTCACCGCCATATTGACCTGCTCAATACCGCGACTCTGCTCGTCAGATGCACCGGAGATCTCTTTCATCAGCGTCGTTACGCGCATTACTTCACCGGCGATCTCATCCATGGTCGCCCCCGCGCGCGTCGCCATTTCACTGCCCTCTTTCACCCGCGTCTGCGACTCGCTGATTAATGTCCGGATCTCTTTCGCCGCGCTGGCGCTGCGTCCTGCCAGCGTGCGTACTTCATTCGCCACCACGGCAAAGCCCCGGCCCTGCTCGCCAGCGCGCGCCGCTTCTACCGAGGCGTTAAGCGCCAGAATATTAGTCTGAAAGGCAATACCGTCAATCACGCTGAGAATATCTGCGATGCGGTTGGAACTCTGCGTGATCTCCTGCATCTTCTCCATAACGTAGCACACCACTTCGGCACCGCGGCCGGCGGTGTCAGAGACGCTGCTGGCGAGCTGATTTGCCTGCTGCGCATTAACGGCGTTGAGCCGCACGGTGGCGGTGAGCTGTTCCATGCTGGCAGCAGTCTGCTCCAGTGATGCGGCAGACTCCTCGGTACGCTGTGAGAGATGCACCGTACCGGCCGCCAGCTCGCGGCTGCCGGTATCGATCTGCAGGCTGGCTTCGCGCACCTGACTCACAGAGTGGCGCAGCGCGCGCTGCATAACGGCCAGCGCCTGATTCAGACGGCCAATCTCATTGTGACCGGCAGCTGGCAGCGGCTGCGACAGATCGCCTGCCGCCACCTGCTCAAGATGCCGGACGGCGCTCTCCAGCGGACGCAGCAGCGCCTGACGCAGCAGCAGCCAGGCCAGGCCGGTCAGCAGCAGGGTGAGCGCCACCGCAACGCCGATCAGGATTTTCATCTGCCACTCATTGTGCGCCGCCTGCGCCAGCCGTGCGGCAGAGACCTCATCGGCGTAAAGGCTGAATGCGTTAACCGCACCGGCATAGCGGGCCGCAAGCTGCGATACATTGCCCTCCAGTACCTGGTAATATTCATCGGTATACTGCTTTTCCAGCGCGGCCATCATCGGCGCAACTGCACCCTGCTGATACGCTTTATAGGCGGCGGCGATCGCCTCCGCCAGCGTTTTGCCGTGAGCCGTTACGGTGCCGGCGTCGATAAACGCCTGCAGATGCCGCTGCGAGCTGGCGACGTCCGCGGCGGCCTGCTTCGTGACGGCGGTCCCCTCATCCAGCAGACCAATCTCAATTTTGCGCACCGCCAGCGCGGCGCTGGCGCGTGCGCGCATCAGGTCGGCGTTGCTCTGATAAAGGCTGTTCAGTTCAATTCCCTGAATACGATTGATGGCGTTAAGCGACTGATTACCGGCATTGATGGCGTAAATGCCCATGCCGCTGACGGCCAGCAGCAGCAGCGTCATGCAGATAAGCAGCGAAAGTAAGGCAGTGCGAAGCGAGAGCTGAGCAATCATGATAATTCCCGTATGCGGTAAAAAAGGGAGAATCCAGTGACCCTAAACGAAGAAATTATCGGCTGTGACGTGCGGAAACTTTACCGGTGCCTGACGATCGGGCGAATGATGATCGCTCATGCTGTGAATTTTCTTTACTGCAGCAGAGATAATTATGCATAAGCCGGTTGCGCCATTTTTTCTGATGGTTGATAAAGGACAGCAGACAAACCGTTGCACGGCTCATTGTCAGCCTGCTGATTATTTATGGAGAAATCATGGCCCCCTACGCCTCAACGCTGATCCTTATCTGTCTCGCCATACTGAGTTATTTTGTTCATAACAGCGCTGTGACGATTTCGATTCTGATCCTGCTGGCCATCAAGCTCACGCCGCTGGCGCAGTTTTTCCCTTACGTGGAGAAACAGGGTATTCAGATGGGAATTATTATTCTGACCGTCGCCGTCATGGCACCGCTGGCGAGCGGCACCCTGCCGGTGAGCGCCCTGCTGAAATCATTTGCCAGCTGGCAGTCCATCGTGGCAATTCTGGTTGGCGTATTTGTTGCGTGGCTCGGCGGGCGCGGCGTCAGCTTTATGAGCATTCAGCCATCGGTGGTTGCCGGGCTGCTGATTGGTACCGTGATTGGCGTGGCGTTCTTTCGCGGCGTGCCGGTAGGGCCGCTGATTGCGGCGGGCATTGTCTCGCTATTTGTGACGGCGAAGTAGCGGGCTTGGAGCATTCCGAAACGCCAAAAAGGGGGCATACTTTCAGAGTCAGTTGGCTATAATAGCCGTCACTCAACATACGACTAATGAAGGAAAGCCAGATGAGTCTGAACCAGGTGCCTGCAGGTAAAGATCTGCCAGAAGATATCTATGTAATTATTGAGATCCCGGCGAATGCCGATCCGATCAAATATGAAGTGGATAAAGAGTCTGGCGCCCTGTTTGTAGACCGCTTTATGTCTACCGCCATGTTCTATCCGTGCAACTACGGCTACATCAACAACACGCTGTCACTGGATGGTGACCCGGTTGACGTGCTGGTGCCAACCCCTTATCCGCTGGTGCCGGGTTCAGTGATCCGCTGCCGTCCGGTTGGCGTTCTGAAGATGACCGATGAGTCTGGCGAAGATGCCAAACTGGTGGCGGTGCCGCATACCAAACTGAGCAAAGAGTACGATCACATCAAAGATGTGAACGACCTGCCAGAGCTGCTGAAAGCGCAGATCACCCACTTCTTTGAGCACTACAAAGATCTGGAAAAAGGCAAGTGGGTGAAGGTTGACGGCTGGGATAACGCAGAAGCGGCCAAAGCTGAAATCATCACCTCTTTCGAGCGCGCGCAGCAGAAATAATCTTTGCCGGGCAGACCGGCTGAGATGCGCGTTACCGATAAAAAAACACCGCCTTTACGGCGGTGTTTTTATTTATGCATCTGCAGCGTCATCGCGTTGCAGCCAGTCGCCGCTGGCAATGTGCGGTCGCCCCGCGACTGAGCGCTGGTAGACGTACAGCCAGGCGCTGCCGTAAGGCGTCTGAATAAGCTGACGCTTATACTCGCCGTTCTTGCAGCGCAGGGCATCCAGCTCACCGAGCGTGCTGGCATCAATGCGGTATACCTCACCCAGGACGGTTCCTTCGCCCTCCACCACACCCGGGTAAAGCCCCAGATTATAGAGGTCAAACCCCTTAATCTGGTGCTCGCCGAGCCACTGCGCATTGGTCATCCAGTGACTATTTCCCTGCTTGCGCCGTAAACTGCCGTAGACAATTATTCGCATTGCTAGAACTCAAACTGATAGAGCAAATCCAGCGCCTGATCGAGACCAGACACAGCTTCCAAATAGAGTTTTGGCATCAGGCGATAACGCAGAGTCAGCGTCGCCAGTGAGTCAAAGATACCTACGCCATATTTCACCTGCAGCCCCGGCAGCACATAGCCGCTGACCTGAACCTGCTGGCTGTCACCTACGCCTGTGGTATCAAGCGCAAGATTACTGACGCCAAACGTCTCACCGATTTTACCCACAACCTGCCCACTTTGTGCAACCCCCAGCCCCACCAGCGCGGAGGTTAATGCATTACTGTCACCGTCGCTGTTCAGTCCCTGACCGCGTAACAGGTAAGAGAGCGCTTCCTGCTGCGACATGGCCGGATCGGAGAATACTTCCACTTTCGGCTCATCCGCCAGACCGGTCACGCGCAGACCCGCCGTGACATCATCTTCAGTGGCATCCGGGTTGCGGATCGCTTCCAGATTAACATACGGCTGATCCGGCGGGCCGGCAAACTGCAGCTCACCTTTGCGGACGATCAGATCCTGCCCATAGGCGTGGAAACGGCCTGACGGAATATTGATCTGCCCGTTAAGGCCGAGTCCGGTTTTATCCTGTACCAGCTTCAGGTCGCCGCTGAGGCGCGCTTTCAGGCCAAACGCGGAGAGGCGCACATCATTGCCGACGTGGATCACCAGATTACTGTTAATCGGGATGGCAGCCGTTTTTGGCGCTATAGGTTTGAGGTTCTCATCCAGCATCACTTCATCCGATGAGACGCCGGTAGCGCTCGCCGGCACCTCCTGTACGGTGATACGCGCCCACGGCACATCCACTTTACCGTCCAGGCTGAACGCGGCAGGCGTCGCCTCAAAAACCAGATCCGGCGAGACATCCATGCGCACCATCGGCGGCACGGTAACGCGAATGCGGCTGCCCTGCGCCGTGACACGCGCACGCCAGTTATCGAGCTGGCTCCAGTCAGCATTTCCGCCCAGATTCAGGCTGCCCTGCTGCGTCTGAATCAGACCATTCAGCGTAGAGCTCATGCCGTTGAATACCATGTTCAGGTTAGCCGACGTCAGCGTCACCGGCATAAAGCTTGCCTGGGCGTTGACATCGCTCAGGCCGAGCTGGCCAAACACCTGCGGACGCTGCAGCGTCCCGCCCAGCCGCAGATTGCTGTTGAGCCTGCCCTGCACTTTCTCGCCCTGCGACAGCGCCGGATTCAGCATTGCCAGGGAGATGTTGCTGATGCCGATGTTGCCGGAGAGCTGTCGCCGGTTCTGCGGATCGTTGATCTGCACGTTGCCGTTAAGCTGGCCATTGTTAGCAATACGGATCAGCCAGTCGAGCTGCGCGCGTCCGTCACGCAGTGCCGCGTTGAGGTTCAGCGTATCGAACGCTATCGGCAGCGCATTACCCTGCACATCCTGCACGACTTTTACGCCACTGCCTTTCAGCGCCACGGTGCCGGTTGGCAGCGCGCCGTCCGCGCTCCAGTTAACGCGCACATCCCCGCTGAACAGACCGCTAAGCCGGGTGGCATCGGTCAGAAACGGCTTCACCATCGCCAGATCAAAGCGATTCAGCACAACGTGCGCCCGGCCGCTCGCGCCCGCCTCAATCGGTTCCGGTACACAGAGCTGCGCATTGGGGTTCTGCCAGCAGTGCGGACCAATGGTTGCGCTCTGCTTGCTGTTGAGATAGTCAATCGCCATGGCGCGCGTCAGGCGCCACTCACCGACCGGGGTATCAAAGCGGGTATTATTCAGCGACCCCTGCCAGCGGCCAGCCTGACGATCAAAGCTGCCGTTCAGCGCCAGCTGACCTGAAACCGGCTCACCCTGAACATTGAGTTTCAGCTGATGCTGCTTCTCGCTGCCGTCGGCATTCAGCGTCAGCAGGTTGATTTTCAGCGCCTCCTGCTGCAGCTGTTCCACGCGCAGCTGCAGCTTGCCGGCCACCTGCTCACCCGACTTGATGTCGCTCTGCAGCGTGGCGCGGCGGATCAGCAGCTGCTGCCAGCGCAGGCCGGTAGCGGTAAGATCGGCCAGCAGCTGCGGCGCCTGCAGCGTGCCGCGCGCGTTGATAGCACCTTTAACGACGCCGCCAAGGCCCGGCAGCGCATTGTCGAGACGCGGTGCATCCACAATCGCATCCAGATTCAGCGTATCGCCCAGTTCGCCTTTTACATCCAGATAGTTACGTCCCAGCGCCACATTCAGGCCCGGGATTTTCCACTGGTTGTAGCTGTTACCGCTCAGGGAGCCTTGCGCGCGTACGGCATTCTGCTTCACGTTACCGTTAAGCTCCAGCTGCGGTACGCGCAGCTGCCAGCTGCCGCCGTAAAGGCTGCCGCGCGTGGTGATTTTGCCATCCAGCTTCGCAGGCCAGTCAGGATACTGCTTCGCCGTATTGATACCGGCCAGTGTCAGCTCGCTGCGCCAGCTAATCGCTTTGCGCCAGTCCACCAGCGCCGAGAGATCGATGTTGCCCTGCAGCGCGGCGACGCGCAGTTTATCCAGCGTAAACTGCTGCTCGTTGCCGTTGCCATCGAGCGTAATCGTTGCCGGTGGGATCGCCTCGCCTTTTACCGCCGTACGCAGCGACATCACATAGTCGGTGGCTTTGCCTTTGAACTGATAGTCGAAATTATCTGCCTGGTACTGCACCGGTCCGGTCAGCGGCCAGCGCAGCTGCGGGCTGGTCAGCGTCAGCGACAGCGGCAGTTCAGCGACGGCAGGCTGTGCCGTCGCCGCAAGCTGCGCGCGCACCGGTCCGGAGAGGTTCAGCCCCAGCTGCAGCTCGTCGCGCATTTCACCGCCCAGCGTCAGCTTCACTTTTTCGCCTTTTACCGGATCGATATTCAGCGCGCCGTTCAGCGTGAAGTTAACCGGCCAGTTGCCCGCCAGCTGCGCGTCACCGCGGGCGCTCACCTGGCCCTGGGGTGAATCGATATCAAACGTCTCCAGCTGCAGATGCGTATCTGCCGTTTTGGCTTTTACCAGCAGGCGCGAGAGAGTGAGATCCGTATCCCCGGTAATGCGCAGCTGCTCGCCGAGCAGCGACTGGACGGTGATATCCAGCGGCAGACGGAAGTCAGGCAGCTCCGGCAGCAGCGGTTTGGCAAACAGCGCCTGCAGCGTTTCGCCCAGCGGTTTTTCGTCCGGCTGCGGCTGCTGAACTTTCGGCTGAACAATCTCTTCATTCGCCACCTGAGCCGCTTTTGGCAGCGCAATCAGCAGGCTCTGGATACGGGTAGGATAGAGCGTCAGCGCCCGAGCCTGCCACTGCAGACCGGTGCTGAAATCGAGCAGTGAAATCGCCGTATCATCAACTTTAACGTTGATATTGTGCAGCGCGACATTCCGCAGCGCGATCGGGTAAGGCGTGCTGAGATTAGTACTGCCCGACTCCTCCGGTGGCGGCGGCTCGCTGGCCGGCGTCATTTTTTTGCTGTCGACCACCACACTGACATCCTGCAGCGCGAGTGCGTTGACGCAGACCGAGGAGTGCAGCAGGCAGTTGAGATCCAGCGCGAGATGAAAGCGCCCGGCATCCACGCTGACGCCCGGCATCTCATATTTCACATTATTCAGCGTCAGATTGCGCCAGCCGCCGTCAACCTTGCCGATTGAGAGACCGGGCACCCAGCGGTCAGCCCCTTTCAGCAGCAGATGCAGACCCGGCGTCGTGCCAACCAGCAGCGCCACGCTGCCCAGCAGAACGACCAGAAAAATAATCAGGCCAATCAGGACCTTTTTCCACAGCTTCATAGTTCCGGCCCCAGTCCGACATAAAATTGCAATCCATGCTCCTTGTCATCGCCAACGGGCCGGGCGATATCAAACTTAATGGGCCCGACCGGCGAAGACCAGCGCACGCCTACGCCTGCACCCGTCTTGAAGTTGCTCTGCTTAATATCATTAACCGCTTCCCCGGAGTCGATAAATACTGCGCCCCACCACTTGCCGGAGACGTTGTACTGATACTCCAGCGATCCGGTTGCCAGTTTCGAGGCACCGGTCAGCTTGCCCTCTTCGTCGCGCGGCGAGATATTTTTATATTTATAGCCGCGGATGCTGCGATCCCCGCCGGCAAAGAAACGCAGGTCGGGCGGCACTTTTTCAAAATTATTGGTTTCAATCCAGCCCAGGTTACCGCGTGCCACAAAGCGATGTTTATCCGCCAGCGTACGGATCCAGACGTTCTGCGCCTGCAGGATCAGGAAGTCGACATCGGAACCCCAGGTGGTATCAGAAACGTCGACCGAATAGCGCTGTGAATCGCCCCACGTGGGCATCAGCCCGCCGCGCGACCGCGTGCGGTTCAGGCTCAGGCCCGGATAGAGCAGCATGGTGGTATTGGTTACGTTACCCTGGGTAAAGTGATCGAGACTCCAGCGCAGGTTAACCGCTTTCTGCCAGCCGGAGCTGCTGTCCCAGTTACGCGACATCGCCAGCGTTGTGGTATCCGATTTCGTATCGTTGAGATCGGTACGCTTCAGGCCGCCGGAAAAGGTGTAGTACTGCTCCAGCGGGCTTTTCAGCAGCGGCACTTTGTAGCTGAGATCGAGCTGCTGCTCCGGCGCGGAGACATAGGCGCTGACCGCAAGACTGTGGCCACGATCGTTAACCCAGGGTTTTCGCCAGGTGCCTTTCAGGCGCGGGCCGACGTCAGTGGAGTAGCCTACGCCGGTTTCGATGGTATTTTCCACGCGCGGCGAAAGTGCAGCGCTGAGCGGCAGCACTTTGGTTTTACGCCCTTTATCAAACTCCGGGGCCACCACGACAGAGTTAAACCAGCCGGTGGCGGAAAGGCGGCGATTCAGCTCAGCCAGCTCGCGTGAACTGTAGGGATCGCCTTTCTTAAACGGCACCAGATTATGGAGGTAAGCTTCATCTATCTGCGAGCCTTCAAAGCTGACGTCGCCAAAGCGGTAGCGCGGGCCGCTGTCGTAATCGATATCCCAGAAAGCCAGCCGCCGCTCTGCGGAGACGCCGAGCTGGCTCTTTTTGAAATCACCGTCAAAATAGCCGTTACGCAGCGCCAGGTTAGAGAAACCGCTTTTGAATTTATCGTAGGTGCCGTGGTTCAGCTGCGAGCCCACTTTTGGTCTGCCCTGCTTTACCCACGCCCGGTAGTCCGGATCCTCTTTCGCTTCACCCTCGATCACAATGGTGCTGCCGCCGATTTTTACCGGTTCGCCGGCTGTCACATGGGCAATCAGAACCGGACGACCACCCTGTGGCGGGGGTGGACGCGATTCAAAGTCAATCTGCGGTTCATAGTAGCCGAGCGCGCGCAGTCCCTCTTTAATGGCATTTGAGACGCGCGCCTGAAAGCGCCCGTCACTGGAGACTTCATCGCTGCCAATAGTGGACAGGCGCGCCCTGACATTTTTTTCTAAATCCCCGGTAAGACCTTCTACCTGCAGTCGCACTTTCGCTGCCTCAACGGCAGGCGCAGCAAGCAGCAGGCTGGCCAAACAATAAGCATGAAATCGCGGCACGCGTACTCCTGTTATCAATGCCTGCCCCCCTTCCGCAGGGGCGTTAATCAGTCAGGCAGGGTTTCACTTCCCCCATTTACCCATCAGCATAGCCATCTTTTAGGGCAAGCGGCTACGTTAAACCCACGACTAAGCCAAATTGATCGCTATTGTCGGTAATTGATCGCGGTGATACAACCGGGATGCCGTGCTTCTGTGCGCCGCTGCGCTGCTGTCGGATAAATCTGGTGTCACCGATCGTGCCTCTGGCGGCATGACAGGCGCTGCTGCTATAATCACCGACCAGCAGGCCCTGCCTGCATTCAATTCTGCCCCGACGTTACTTTCTATTGTCGAACTGGCGCAGACATTTTTGGCACGGATAGCCCTGTCAGACTGGTGTGTACCGGACGTACCCCTCTTCGCGCTGCCCAGGCCAAAAATGACAAGTGATTAACTCAACGGATCTTTTATGCTAGATAGCCTGCTTGTCATACTTTTACTGATTGTCATCAGTTCCTTTTTTTCTCTTTCGGAGATCTCGCTGGCGGCCGCCCGCAAGATCAAACTTAAACTGCTGGCTGATGAAGGCAATATCAACGCGCAGCGCGTGCTGAAGATGCAGGAACAGCCTGGCATGTTTTTTACCGTGGTGCAGATCGGCCTGAACGCGGTCGCGATTCTGGGCGGTATCGTTGGTGACGCAGCGTTCTCCCCCGCTTTCAGCAGCCTGTTCAACCGCTTTGTGGAGCCTGAGCTGGCGGAAAAGCTCAGCTTTATCTGCTCCTTTACCATCGTAACCAGCCTGTTCATTCTGTTTGCTGACCTGACGCCCAAGCGCGTCGGCATGATCGCCCCGGAAGCCGTCGCGCTGCGTATCATCAATCCGATGCGCTTTTGCCTGCTGGTCATGCGGCCCCTGGTCTGGCTGTTCAACGGCCTCGCCAACGTCTTTTTCCGTCTCTTTAAGCTGCCGATGGTACGCAAAGATGATATTACCTCTGACGATATCTATGCGGTGGTAGAGGCGGGTGCGCTGGCCGGCGTGCTGCGCAAGCAGGAGCATGAGCTGATTGAGAATGTGTTTGAGCTGGAGTCGCGCACCGTTCCCTCTTCCATGACCTCGCGCGAGAACATCGTCTGGTTCGATCTGCGTGAAGATGAGCTGAGCCTGAAAACCAAAATCGCCCAGCACCCGCACTCAAAGTTCCTGGTGTGCGACGGCGATATCGATCATATCGTCGGCTACGTTGACTCTAAAGAGCTGCTGCTGCGCGTACTGGGTAATCAGAGCATGGCGCTTAACAGCGGCGTCCAGATCCGCTCGGCGCTGATTGTGCCGGATACGCTGACGCTGTCGGAAGCGCTGGAGAGTTTTAAAACCGCCGGCGAAGACTTTGCCGTGATCATGAATGAGTATGCGCTGGTGGTAGGTATCATCACGCTGAATGACGTAATGACCACGCTGATGGGCGACCTGGTGGGTCAGGGGCTGGAAGAACAGATTGTCGCGCGCGACGAAAACTCCTGGCTGGTTGAAGGGGGCACCCCGATTGATGATGTTATGCGCGTGCTGGATATCGATGAGTTTCCGCAGTCCGGCAACTATGAGACCATCGGCGGCTTTATGATGTATATGCTGCGCAAAATCCCGAAACGCACCGACTTCGTGAAGTTCTCCGGCTATAAGTTTGAGGTGGTGGATATCGATAGTTACCGTATCGATCAGCTGCTGGTGACGCGTATTGATGAACGCCCGCCGGCGCTCAGCGTGAAAACCAGTGATGATGAAAATCCATCGCTCTCCTGATCGATAAGCGCATGGCCGTGAAGCCACAGCGCTAAAACAGAAACAGCAGAAACATCAAGGGCGCCAGCGGCGCCCTTTTTACTGCCTGATTTTAACGCTTAGTTATACTCAGCCTGCAGTCGCAGCACCTGACGATTGATTTCTGACATTACGCTGAGGTGCTGTTTATCTTTAACGCGCGGCAAAATCACTTTGCCTTTATCAAACTCAAACGCGCCAACATCCTTGATATACAACCTTCCTTTAAATAGCGTTTTCACATATTTCGCAATTTGCAGCGGATTATATCGCTGGAAGATCTTCATGCTGTTTAACTCCTGAACAGATGTAATACGCTTCGCCGTTGCCAAATGGGTACGAACTCATGAAGCGCAAATGAGGCCTAAATATAGAACAGGATTTTTGATCCGGGTTCCGGAAACATGAATTTTTTACTGAATTGACACATCATTACAGACAACTCTGTCATTCAGCTCACAAAATCCAGTATAAACCTTTGTTGGTTACAGATTTGTGGCGCAGGTTGCAAAGCTGCCATGTTTTCGCGACAGGCGCATCATCCGCGCTTACCATGACAAAAATATGACCAACTGGTCTGATCACTAAGGAGCACTCTATGCGTCTGGCCCTTCCCCTGCTTGCGATCGCCCTGCTATTGCCTGGCCTGGCAGCAGCACACGCTTTTAAAACCGGCGAACGCGTGCCGCCGGTGGGTGTTGCCGATCGGGGCGAGCTGATGTATCAGCAGGATAAGTTCAGCTATCAGCCGTGGAACAGCGCTCAGCTTAGCGGCAAAGTACGGGTGATCCTGCATCTCGCCGGACGCATCTCAGCTAAAGAGCAAAACGCGGCGCTGATTGAGGCGATCAAAGCAGCCCAGCTACCGCACGATCGCTATCAGACCACCACGCTGGTCGATACCGATGACGCCATTCCGGGAACCGGCATGTTTGTGCGCAATAGCATTGAAAGTAACAAAGCGCAGTTCCCCTGGTCGCAGTTCATTATCGACAGCAACGGCAGCGCGCGAAAAGCCTGGCAGCTGGGAAAAGGGGAGTCGACCGTAGTGGTGCTGGATAAAACGGCACATATCCGTTTTGCGAAAGAGGGAGCGCTGACGCAGGATGAAGTTAAAGAGGTGATGACGCTGCTTCACTCTCTGCTGCAGCCGTAAATAACGGGAGGCGTACGCCTCCCGATGCATTAAAACAGAGAAACGCGGAAACCGGGATTCAGGAAGGATTCGCGCGGCGTATAGTCAAGCGTACGCCCCTGCCAGTCATGCACATGGGCCCCCGCCGCCAGCGCAACCGCATGGCCTGCACCGGTATCCCAGATATTGGTAGGCCCGAAGCGCGGATAGAGCTGCGCTTTACCTTCGGCCACCAGGCAGAACTTCAGCGATGAACCGATAGCCGTGGTCTGGTGTTCGCCCAGCTGCGTCAGGTACTCCTTCAGCTCCGGATCGTTGTCAGCGTGCGAGCGGCTGACGACGACCAGCGGTGGCCGCGCATCCAGCACGTGAATGCGGGTAGTCTGCCCCGCCTCCTCTTTCCACGCTTTACCCTCTGCCGCTGAATAGAGCACGCCCAGCGCCGGCGCATAAACGACGCCCATCACCGGCTTACCCTGATCGATCAGGGCAATGTTGACGGTAAATTCGCCGTTACGCTTGATAAACTCTTTGGTGCCATCCAGCGGATCGACCAGCCAGTAGCGCTGCCACTGCTGGCGGATCGCCCAGGCTGGCGGATCCTCTTCAGACAGGACCGGCAGATCGGGCGCGATCGCTTTTAAGCCCTGTATGATCACATCATGGGCGGCCAGATCCGCCGCGGTAACGGGTGAATCATCCGCTTTACGGGTCACGTCCATCGGCTGTGCGCCGTCATAGACCTGCATAATTGCATCGCCTGCGTCGCGCGCCAGCTGGCAAATTTTATCTAACATGCTTCACCTCATTTTCGCAGAAATGCGCTTTCCGACCCGGACTGCTGCTCTTCAGAGTCTGGCAGGTAAAGCCCCGCCTGTCTGTTGCCGGCATCGTATTCAATAATAGATCGTATTATCAATACCATAGATTGCAAAGGGTAACTATGGCGCATTGCTGAATCGCCTGCGGTCGCGGAAAAAAAGCAAAACCCCGATATCTATCACAAATTGAACTGATAATTTGTCATGGTTTTACATTATTTTGAGAGGCCTATTTGGTAAACAAGGAGAGAGCCGTGTTCAGAGTGAACATGTCGTTACTGGCGCTGTGTCTGGCAGCCGCTACCGCTCAGGCTGCGACTGTGGATCTGCGTATTCTGGAAACCACCGATCTGCACAGCAATATGATGGATTTTGATTATTACAAAGATAAATCCACGGAGAAGTTCGGTCTGGTGCGTACCGCCACGCTGATTCAGCAGGCGCGCGCCGGGCGCAAAAACAGCGTGCTGGTCGATAATGGCGATATCATTCAGGGCAGCCCGCTTGGCGATTATATGGCGGCAAAGGGGCTGCAGCCAGGCGAAGTGCATCCGGTTTATAAGGCGCTGAACACGCTGGATTATACGGTCGGTAATCTGGGTAACCACGAGTTCAACTACGGCCTTCCTTATCTGCAGCGCGCGCTGGCAGGTGCACGCTTTCCCTATGTGAATGCCAATATCATTGATGAAGCCAGCGGTAAGCCGCTGTTTACGCCCTATCTGATTAAAGAGACCCTGGTAACCGATCGCAGCGGCGCTCAGCACACGCTTAAGATTGGCTATATCGGCTTTGTGCCTCCGCAGATTATGGTATGGGATCGCAATAATCTGCAGGGTAAAGTGCGGGTTGATGACATTACCGCAACCGCCAAACGCTATGTGCCGGAAATGCGCGCTAAAGGTGCTGACATTATTGTTGCCATTCCCCACTCCGGCCTGAGCAGCGAGCCGTATCATGCGATGGCGGAAAACTCGGTGTGGTATCTGAGCCAGGTGCCGGGCATTAACGCAATCATGTTCGGTCATGCGCATGCGGTATTCCCCTCAAAAGAGTTTGCTGCGATCAAAGGCGCTGATATTGCTCAGGGGACGCTGAACGGCATACCCGCCGTGATGCCGGGGATGTGGGGCGATCATCTTGGCGTGGTCGATCTGGTGCTGAGCAACGATCGGGGATCGTGGCAGGTGACGCAGGGTACTGCCGCTGCGCGTCCGATTTATGACGCAGCGGCGAAGCGATCGCTGGCGGCAGAGGATCCCGCACTGGTTGCGGTACTGGCAGACGATCATCGCGCCACGCGCGAGTTTGTCGCCAAACCGATCGGCAAAGCAGCAGATGTGATGTACAGCTATCTGGCGCTGGTGCAGGACGATCCCACCGTGCAGATTGTGAATAACGCGCAGCGTGCCTATACCGAACGCTTTATTCAGGGCGATCCCGATCTGGGACGCCTGCCGGTGCTGTCGGCAGCAGCTCCGTTTAAGGTGGGCGGCCGCAAAAACGATCCCGCAAGCTATGTGGAGGTTGAGAAAGGAGAGCTGACGTTTCGTAACGCCGCCGATCTTTACCTCTATCCGAATACGCTGGTTGTGATGAAAGTGAGCGGCGCTCAGGTTAAGGAGTGGCTGGAGTGCTCAGCCGGGCAGTTTAATCAGATTGACCCACACAGCAGCAAGCCGCAGTCGCTGATTAACTGGGATTTTCGCACTTACAATTTTGACGTAATAGATGGCGTGAATTATCAGATTGATGTGACGCAGCCCGCCCGCTACGACAGCGAATGTGCCCTGATCAATCAAAACGCCTCGCGTATCCGTGAGCTCACGTGGCAGGGCAAGCCGGTTGATCCCGCAGCAACCTTTCTTGTGGCAACCAATAATTATCGCGCCTGGGGCGGTAAGTTTGCCGGCACCGGCGACCGGTTTGTCGCCTTTGCCTCGCCGGATGAGAATCGCGCCGTGGTGGCAGCCTATATCAGCAGCCAGAGTAAGCAACAGGGCGCCGTGCAGCCGCAGGCAGATCATAACTGGCGTTTAGCGCCCATAAAGAGCCAGACGCCGCTGGATATTCGCTTTGAAACGGCACCGGGTAGTAAAGCAACGCAGTTTATAAACCAGTATGCCGACTATCCGATGAAGCCAGTAAGCACAGACGAGACGGGCTTTGCTATCTGGCAGGTCAACCTGCAGCACCCCTGACCCCGCCCGCCCGTCACCAGGGCGCCATTAATGGCGCCCCTACACCGACCCGCCTGTAGGGGGCGCATTTATGCGCCCCAGGTTTCAATCCCCGTACGCAACCAGGGCGCCATTAATGGCGCCCCTACATTCGATCCCCACACGCAACAGGGGCGCCATTAATGGCGCCCCTACATCGGCCAACCCGTAGGGGGCGCATTTATACGCCCCTGGCGGCGAAGCTATTACAGGATTTCCAGCAGCTCAACTTCAAAAATCAGGGTGCTGAATGGCGGGATTGAGGCGCCGGCACCACGCTCACCGTAGGCGAGGTTGTGCGGAATAGTCAGCTCCCATTTTGAGCCAACCGGCATCAGCGTTAATGCTTCGATCCAGCCAGCGATAACGCCGGTAACCGGAAACTCTGCTGGCTCACCGCGGGCAACGGAGCTGTCGAACACGCTGCCGTCGATAAGCTTACCGGTGTAGTGCACGCGTACGCGATCCTGACGTGACGGAATCGGACCATCGCCCTGTTTGATCACGCTAAACTGCAGACCTGTCTCCGTCGTGCTTACGCCTTCACGCTGGGCATTCTGCTCCAGGAACTGCTGACCCTGTGCGGCCATCGCTTCGGTGCGCTCGCGGCGCACGCCTTCTGCACGCTCGTGTACTTCGCGCAGCGCACGGTGTACCACATCAACCGGAACCGCCGGTGAGTTCCCTTCCAGCGCGTCGCGCAGACCTGCCAGCAGTGCTTCAGGCTGCAGACCCTGCAGTCCAGACTCCTGCAGCTGCTGACCAACCTGTAAACCGATACCGTAACTTGCTTGTGATTCGACGCTGTCAAATGAAGGGGTCGTCATCTTGATTCCTTAATCCCGGATAAAATTGAACCGGCAGCATAGCAGCGCACGCGGCTGGCGTAAAATCTCACGCGGTGCGTGATGACATTTGGCGACGAAACAGAAACAATACGCAGGTCAAATTTTTCAATGCTGGCGGGCACTTCCTGCTGTCATTGCCCATACTGTAAAACAAGAGAGATAACATGGGCCAGATTGCCCCGCGACGTCGCCGGACGCGCACCACGCGAACGCTGTTACCCTGGCTGCAACGCTGGCTGCCAGCCAGAATGCATAAAACCGCTGGCGAGGAGGATTCACCTATGGCCACAGATACCCCGTCCCGCATGCCTGCTGCCCTGCAGCGCGTCTGGCACCTGCTGGATGATGTACGCTGGATGGATCCCCTGCCGCCGCTTCATCGCCGCGGCATCGTTATTGCCCTGATAATCGTGCTGCTGGCGTTTCTCTGGCCGACCAGCAACGGCAAATATCCGGTTGAACGTTCGGTTGAGAGTCAGCCGAAAGAGGTACCAATGCAGGCGGAGCTTTCTGGTAATCAGGATAGCGCTTCTGCGCCGCAAAACGGCCAGCCGGCTATTGATGCGCAGGGCACCTGGCGCAGCTACAGCGTAGCCTCGGGCCAGACGCTGGCGCAGCTGTTCCGGGACAATAATCTGCCGGTTAATGATGTGTTTGCGATGGCGCGCGTAGAGGGAGAAGGCTCGCCGCTGAGCTCGCTGCAGAGCGGTCAGCAGGTGAAGATTCGGCAGAATGGCGATGGCGTGGTGACCGGTCTTACCGTTGACGGCAGTAACGGTCCGGTGCTGTTTACCCGTCAGCCCGACGGCACCTTTATCCGCGCTCAGTAAGCGCCGGAAACAAAAACGCCGGCACAGGGCCGGCGTTTTCGCATTACTGCATAAAATTATGCAGCAACTACATTCACAACCAGTTTAGCGAAAACTTCGCTATGAACCTGGAAGTCAACTTCATGCTCACCGGTGGTGCGCAGAACGCCGTTCGGCAGGCGAACTTCGCTCTTAGACACCTCAACACCTGCTGCAGAAACTGCATCAGCGATGTCGCGGGTACCGATAGAACCGAACAGTTTACCTTCGTCGCCTGCTTTAGACGCGATGGTAACGGTGCCCAGGCCGCTGATTTTCTCAGCACGTGCGTTGGCAGCTGCCAGAACGTCAGCCAGTTTGGCTTCCAGTTCAGCACGACGAGTTTCAAAGAACTCAACGTTTTTCTTGGTAGCAGGAACAGCTTTGCCCTGTGGTACCAGGAAGTTACGAGCGTAGCCCGCTTTAACGTTAACCTGGTCACCCAGGCTGCCCAGGTTTGCTACTTTATCAAGCAGAATAACTTGCATTACCTTATCCTCTTAAAGTCGTTAATGGACAGTTGCCGATTACTGATGACGATCAGTGTACGGCAGCAGAGACAGGTAACGCGCGCGCTTGATAGCACGAGCCAGCTGACGCTGGTATTTAGCACGAGTACCGGTGATACGGCTTGGAACAATCTTGCCGCTTTCAGTGATGTAGTTTTTCAGCGTTGCGATATCTTTATAATCGATCTCTTGAACGCCTTCCGCGGTGAAACGGCAGAACTTGCGACGACGGAAATAACGTGCCATTTGGCTAGTCTCCAGAATCTATCAATTCAATCTGCTCGGCATGTAACACAAGTTTGCTCTGGCCATTGCGTGCCTGATGGCAGCTAATAAAACCTGTGAGCGTGAGTTGCGTGCCGACCGTTATATGTTGAGTAATCGCCTGATGGGCGCTGCCGCTGATAATCACCGGCATCTGACACCAGGCTTGCCGGTGAAACCCGGCCTCCTCCTGCACAGAACGATGCTCAAGCATGAACTGGCAGTGTGGGATCCCTGACGGACTGACGTTTCGAACTGGCGTCCTGCACACAGTGCCAGACAGACGCAGCTGATTTGCCGTCATCGGGAATTACTCTTCAGAATCCCCAGCATCTGACTCTTCTGCCGATTCGTTAGCGAAATCTTCGCGGCGCTCACGACGCTCGTCTTTCGCTTTAACCATCGGAGAAGCTTCAGTTACCGCGTGCTTAACGCGCATAACCATGCTGCGGATAACGGCGTCGTTGAAGCGGAAGTTAGTTTCCAGCTCGTCGATCACTTCCTGCGGCGCTTCTACGTTCAGCAGAACATAGTGAGCTTTGTGCAGTTTGTTGATCGGGTAAGCCAGCTGACGGCGGCCCCAGTCTTCCAGACGGTGGATCGTGCCCTGTGCACCAGTGATAGCACCAGTGTAACGCTCGATCATGCCCGGAACCTGTTCGCTCTGGTCAGGATGGACCATAAATACGATTTCGTAATGACGCATCGATAGCTCCTTACGGATTATTCAGCCTCCTGTCAGGGTCAGCTGCGGCCCATGGAAGCAAGGAACGTTATAGGTTGCATATCATCGTTAAATGACACACACCTCTGAATGCAGCTGAAAAATTGACGCGTAATCATACTGGCCTCAGGGGCTAAACACAAGCGCACATTTCGCCTGTTTTGCACAGGCGTGCCAGACAGCGCGCCTTTTTGTGCTAAGCGTGCAACTTCAGCCTGTTACGCGCGTTTTTTCAAAAACATTGAAGTACGCGTTCAAAAAGCCGCTCTGGCGCTGCGCTGGTTAAAAACTAAACTCTATAAAAGCGCCCTGAACAATGCACCGGGCGCGCGATTGATGAAGTATCACAGGTGAGGAGTCGATTATGAAAGCTGTCATTGTCGCCACTTTACTGAGTCTCTTTCTCTCTTCCCCCGCCATTGCCAGCGTTACTGACTCTGCGCAGCAGATGAGAAGCAGCAGTAAAGCGGCTTCAGGCTATATCTATGTTAACCGGCTGGATGCGCCGGCTGATAACCCGTTTACCGCTGCGCAGCGCCCCGCCGATCGACTGTCCGGGCAGCGCTGAAGTCCCCGCTGGCGGCTGCTCAGAGAGAACGCGTAAAAAACGCCACCAGCGCGGTGAGCGCGGCGGGCGTGATTTTATGCCCGATCTGCGGCTCAGACAGGAACGTAAGCTGACCATCCTGCTGTGTGGCGCACAGCGCCTCTGCAAGGCGCTGCGTCTCAGCGAAGGGCACCACCTCATCCGCTTCGCCATGCCAGAGCAGCAGCGGCCGGCTGGCAAGCCGGGCCAGATTTGTGGCGGGATCGTAAGCGCTCAGCGGCGCCAGGCGCGCGGCAAGCAGCTGCTGCTGCTCAGCGGTTTTCGGTACCAGCGGCGGGAAGAGCTGCTCGCTGAGCTGCCGGAAATAGCCCGATCCCATCAGACAGCCAACACTCCGAATGTGCGGGTAGCGCGCCATGGCTCCCAGCGCCGTCATCCCGCCCATTGAGGCCCCCGCCACCGCAAAACGTTCGCCGGCGATCCAGCGGTTGTCACGCAGCGCGCTCTCCAGCTGCGGCAGCTCATCAATATTCTGGCGCAAAATCTCCCAGAAACGCGTCATACGCAGTGCGCTGTCGCCCTGATAACGCGCCCCGTGCATCTCTGCATCGGGCATGATGACGCGAAATCCTGCCTGCGCCAGCGCCACAGCAAAGTAGCTGTAAACCTCTTTTGATGAGGTAAAGCCATGGTAAAAGAGAATGGCGGGCAGCGGAGTCTGCCGCTGACCGGCGGGTGCGGCATGAATACACTCGATTCCTGCCAGAGTCTCTGTTGTCAGTTCAATCACGGTAGCGCTCCTGAATAGCGTGCATCTGATACCGAGTGTACCTGTTCTCTGCCGGCGCGTTAGCAGATTAACGTCGCTGCTTTTTCACCCTAAACCTTTGCCGGTTTTTGCCGTTGATCGTTCTCCCCCATTCTAAATAACAGGTATTTTATGAAGCGTCTTTCTCTCAGCGCCCTGAGCCTTGGCGTCAGGCTGTCTGTATTGACGTCTTTCAGCGTCGCCGTCGTACTGTTTGTCCTGACATTTACCCTGAGCCATAACGCCGCCCGTCAGCTGGAGCAGCTGGCAACCGACGATATGACCAATCAGGTACAGGGCATCAGTGAAATGGCCACGCTGTTTAACGCTACGCTCTCCGAAGAGGTGGCAAACTACACCAGATTATTCCAGAGCTTTTTACCTAAACGTTTCAGCCGTGACGAGAGCACCCGCGTTCAGACAGGTGAACTGAGCACGCCGGTGCTGCGTGCCGGTCTGAAAACGCTTAATCTCGATCAGCTTGCCGTGGATGACTTTTTTGAGCGTACCGGCGCGGTGACGACCATCTTTGTCCGCGACGGTGATGACTACGTGCGTATCGCGACGTCACTGAAAAAAGAGGATGGCAGCCGCGCCATTGGCACCCGCCTGGATCGCAGCAGCGCCGCCTGGCGCAGCGTACAGCAAGGCACCACATGGCGCGGGCTGGCTACGCTGTTCGGGCATCGCTATATCACCCAGTATGAGCCGGTACGTGATGAAAGCGGCAGCGTCATTGCGATTTTATTTGTCGGCGTAAAAATCGATACACAGTATGCGCTGATACGCGACAAAGTGCTGGCGCGCCATCTTGGTGACAGCGGCAGTTTCTTTGTGCTGAATGGTACGCCGGGCAGTAAACAGGGCACCTACCTGTTTGACCGCCACGCTGAGGGGCAGCAGCCGCGCTGGAGTCAGGCGGTACAGCAGCGGCTGCTTACACAGCCCGCCGGGCTGCTCAGCTTTGAGGACGCCGGTGAAACCCGGCTGCTGGCGTGGCAGCAGCTGCCGGGCTGGGACTGGGTTATTGCCGGTGAGGTCAGCCGTGCCGCGTTGCTGGCGCCGGTTACGCAGAGTCGCAACCTGTTTATGGCTATCGGCCTGGCGCTGGTGCTGCTGTTTGCTGCCGGCTTTGTTTTTTACTGTCGTCATGCCCTTACACGCCCGTTGCAGCAGGTGATCCATCTGGCCGAAGAGTATGCGGCGGGTAACCTGCAGGCGCATCTTAACTCAGCGCGACGCGATGAGGTGGGCCAGTTGGTGGCTGCCATCAACGGCATTGGCGACGGGCTGGAAAAAGTGGTGCGCCAGGTGCGGGGCGCCGCTCAGGAGATCAGTGACGGCACCGATACGATTGCGGCTGGCAGCGCGACCATCAGCGAGCAGATTAGCCGTCAGGCGAGCAGCGTGGAAGAGACTTCCGCCAGCATGGAGCAGTTTGGCGCCACGGTGGCGCAGACCGCGGCTAACGTACGTCAGGCGATGGCACTGATGAGCGAAGCTGCCGGTACCGTCAGTCAGGGTGGGGCCACTGTCGCCCGCTCAGCGGAAACCATGGCGGAGATCAGGGTTGCGTCGCAGAGTATTGCCGATATTACCCATGTGATTGAGTCAATAGCATTCCAGACCAATATCCTGGCCCTGAACGCGGCCGTAGAAGCCGCGCGCGCCGGCGAACACGGGCGCGGCTTTGCCGTGGTCGCCGCCGAAGTGCGGGCGCTGGCGCAACGCAGCGCCAGCGCAGCAAAAGAGATCGATACGCTGATCGCCCGATCCATTGAGCGGGTTGCGGCGGGCCATGCGCTCTCTGAGCAGACGCGCGATAATATGAGCCACATTGTGACGCATTTTGAGCAGGTCAAAACGCTGATGGATGAGATCAATATCGCGGCACAGGAGCAGGCGGCGGGTATCGGTCAGGTTAACCTGGCGATGAACCATATTGGTCAGGCGACACATCAGAGCAGCGATATGGTTATGCAGTCTGAGAGCACCGCCCGGCATCTGAGCGAGAAAGGGCATCATCTTACGGCGCTGGTCAGCCTGTTCAGGCTCAACAGCTGATGATTGCGGGAAGATGGCTTACACTTTAGCTATCTTCCCTGCACTTCCGGAGTCGTTATGTCCCGTCTGTTACTGCTGCTGAGTCTGGTGCTGTGTGGATGTTCAACGCTGCAGTCGACCCCGCAGGCGCCGCCGCCGCCCGCCTCACAGCCCCAGGAGATTTCGCGTGCGCAGAGCGCCGGACTGCCGAAGCTGGGCAATATCAGCGCGTCGACGCGCGGTTCACCGGATGATGTCCAGCGCGCGATTGCCGCACGCGCCAGCCAGGCTGGGGCTGTCTATTATCAGATTATAGTGCTGGATGATACCTCCTTTCCCGGCCTGTGGTACGCCACCGCGATCCTCTACGGCGCGCCTTCAGGCAGCGCCGGCGCGCAGTAGCAGACGCGCGGCCAGCGTCTCATCCGGGCCACGTGCGCCGCGCCCGTCGAGCGCAAGCGCACACCACGCATCGGCCAGCGGCGGTTCTGCGACTTTCAGCAGTATCGCCGCACTCGCCAGCCAGAACAGCTCCTGCGCCAGGTCACGCGCCTGCGCTTCATGCGGATGACGCAGCTGCAGACGCAGCTGACGCCAGCTGCGATCAACATGACGATTAGCGCCCCTCACCGCCTCAAACTCCTGCTGCAGCAGCGCATGGCATGCAGGATAGCGCTGCAGTACGCGCAGAATATCCAGACACATGACATTGCCCGATCCCTCCCAGATGCTGTTAACCGGCATCTCGCGATACAGCCGCGGCAGTTCGCTCTGTTCGCAGTAGCCGATACCGCCCAGCACCTCCATGCTCTCCGCGACAAACGGCATACCGGCCCGGCAGATGGCAAACTTCGCTACCGGTGTAAAGAGCCGGGCATAGAGCCGCTCCGTCTCGCTGGCTGGCGCTGACCACGCCCGGGCGAGCCGCAGCAACAGCGCAGTCTGCGCTTCAAGCTGCAGCGCCTGTCGTGCCAGCTGGAGGCGCATCAGCGGCTGCTCGCTGAGCGGTTTGCCCATGACCTGTCGCTGCTGCGCATGATGCAGCGCCACCGACAGCGCACGGCGCATCAGGCCGTGGCTGCCGAGCGCGCAGTCGAAGCGCGTCATGCCGCCCATGCGTAACAGCAGCCGCACGCCTTCACCCTCTTCGCCCATCAGCCAGCCAGTGGCATCCTGAAACTCCACTTCAGCGCTGGCATTGGAGCGGTTGCCCAGCTTCTCCTTGAGCTGCTCGATGCGCAGCGCATTGCGCGTGCCGTCAGGCAGCAGTCGCGGCAGAAAAAAACAGCTCAGGCCGCGTGAGGTATGGGCCAGGATCAGATGCGCATCGCTTTGCGGCACAGAGAAAAACCATTTATGACCGGTAATGCGCCACGGCTCGCCCGGCGCACGCACACCGAGTGGTTCAGCGCGCGTGGTGTTAGTCAGCACGTCAGTACCGCCCTGCTTTTCAGTCATCCCCATGCCAATCAGCAGCCCGCGCTTCTGACCGCCTGGCAGGTGATGGGCATCGTAGCGGTCGCTCAGCAGGCCTGCGCGCCAGTCAGCATAGGCTGCGGGCAGATGCGCCTGCAGCAGAGGAAGCGCGGCGTGCGTCATGGTGACCGGACAGAGGGAACCCGCTTCCGCCTGGGCATGCAGAATAAAGCGCGCCGCACGCGCTACCATGGCATGAGCCGGGGCATCAGGCTGCCAGCTGAGATTATGTAAGCGGCTGGCACAGACGCCCTGCATCAGCAGATGCCAGGCGGGATGAAACCGCACCTCGTCGATGCGCTCGCCGCGCGCGTCATAGCGCTGCAGTACCGGCGGTTCACTATTGGCCAGCCGTCCCAGCTCCAGCGATTCCGCGCTGCCAAGCTGCAGACCAACCGACGCCAGCCACGCCTGGTCCCAGGCCGCGCCTTCGCGCACCACGGCATCGCACAGAGCGCTGTCGCGGGTAAACAGATTACTGTTGCAGAGAGGATGAGGCTGATTGAATACGTGGTGAGTGGTATGAAACATAGCGCCTCCTGATGATAACGCATCATAGCGACGAGGCTGCCAGGCAGAGTAACCGTCTGGCAGCCTGCTCTGTCTGAATTATTCAGGAGAGCCGTACAGGAGGGGAAAGCGCTTGTTAATATTTTGCGGTGCCGATCACGCCTGGCGCTGGCGCACGGCCTCAAACAGGCAGACGCCGGTCGCCACCGAGACGTTCAGCGAAGAGACGCTGCCTGCCATCGGAATGCTGATCAGCTCATCGCAGTGTTCGCGCGTCAGGCGGCGCATACCTTCGCCCTCCGCCCCCATCACCAGCGCCAGCGGACCGGTCATTTTGCTCTGATAAACCGTATGATCCGCCTCACCGGCAGTGCCAACGATCCAGATGTTGTATTCCTGCAGCAGTCGCATAGTGCGCGCCAGGTTAGTGACGCGAATGAGCGGAACGTTTTCCGCAGCGCCGCTGGCGACTTTTTTTGCCGTGGCGTTAAGCGGTGCAGCACGATCTTTCGGCACGATGACCGCATGAACACCCGCCGCGTCAGCACTGCGCAGGCAGGCACCCAGGTTGTGTGGATCGGTTACGCCGTCGAGGATCAGCAGAAACGGTTTCTCCAGCGACTGCAGCAGATCGGGCAGATCGCCCTCCTGGTAATTTTTACCCGGTTTGATACGCGCCACGATGCCCTGATGCACGCCGCCCTCTACCTGTGCATCGAGCCACTGGCGGTTAGCCAGCTGGATCACAATACCCTGAGCTTCCAGTGCGGCAATCAGCGGCTGCAGGCGGCGATCGTCGCGCCCTTTGAGAATGAAAACTTCCTGAAAACGCTGGGGGTCGCGCTCCAGCAGCGCCTGCACGGCATGAATGCCAAAAACTATTTCGCTCATTATTTTGCTCAAGATTGGGTTAGAACAGCGATCGCTGAGATCCGGGTTCAGGATGCGCGCGGCGGCGCATCCGGTACAGCGCGTAAAGCATACCCGGATTGCCTGTCAGGACAATCCGGTGACCATCAGGTCGCGCTGCTTTTTTTTGATGCCCGCTTAGCCTTAGTGGCGGCGGCGATTTTACGGGTTTTCTCAGAGACTTTATTGCCTTTTTTCTCACTTTTCTGCGCAGCAGCCGGTTTCTTTTCACCACGGAAAGCCGCATCCGGTTCAAAGTTGCCTTTTTTACCCGCGTCGCGACGGCGCTTTGTGGCAGGCTTGCCGCTGCGCTTCTCGCGTTCCCGCGCGGTTTTGCCTTCGCCACGCGGCACGCGCTTGCTGGAGATCAGTGCAAAATCGATTTTACGCTCATCCATGTGCACCGCATCCACGCGCACTTCCACCGCATCGCCAAGACGATAGGTACGGCCGCCCGACTCGCCGATCAGACGCTGTCCGACGGCATCAAAGCGATAGTAGTCGTTATCCAGCGTGGAGACATGCACCAGGCCATCGATGAACAGATCGCTCAGCCGCACAAAGAAGCCAAAGCCGGTCACGCTGGAGATCACGCCGTTAAACACATTGCCCACCTGATCCTGCATGAAGTCGCACTTCAGCCAGTCAGCAACGTCGCGCGTCGCTTCATCAGCGCGGCGCTCGGTCATCGAACAGTGCTGACCCAGCTGCAGCATCTGCTGCATATCATAGTGGTAGCCGCCGTTCGGCGTAGTGATACCGTTTTCCATGCCCTGCTCTTTTGCCAGCAGATATTTAATCGCCCGGTGCAGCAGCAGATCCGGATAGCGGCGGATCGGCGAAGTAAAGTGGGCGTAAGAAGCCAGCGCCAGACCAAAGTGTCCGCGGTTTTCCGGATCGTAGACCGCCTGTTTCATGGAGCGCAGCAGCATGGTCTGCAGCATCTCAGCATCCGGACGCTCGGCGATCTGATCCAGCAGTTCGGCGTAGTCCACAGGCTGCGGTTTTGCGCCGCCCGGCAGGCTCAGACCCAGCTCGCTCAGTACGGTGCGGAAACTGGTGATGCTGTCTTCACTCGGACGATCGTGATCGCGGAACAGCGCCGGCTCCTGGTGTTTCTCCACAAAGCGGGCAGACGCAATGTTAGCGAGGATCATGCACTCTTCGATAAGTTTATGCGCGTCGTTACGTACCGTGCGCTCAACGCGCTCAATACGGCGCTCAGCGTTGAAGATAAACTTCGCTTCTTCCGTTTCAAATGAGATGCCACCGCGCTGCTCGCGTGCGGTTTCCAGCACCTCGTACATAGCGTGCAGCTCTTCGAGATGTTTTACCTGTGCCGCATACTGCTCACGCAGCTCGGGATTACCCTGCAGGATATTCCAGACTTTGTTATAGGTCAGTCGCGCGTGTGAGTTCATCACCGCTTCATAATGCTTATAGCCGGTCAGTTTACCGCTGGCAGAGATAGTCATCTCACAGACCATGCAAAGGCGGTCAACCTGCGGATTCAGCGAGCAGAGGCCGTTGGAGAGGATCTCAGGCAGCATCGGCACGACCTGCGACGGGAAGTAGACTGATGTTCCGCGCTGATGCGCTTCGTCATCCAGCGCCGTACCCGGCCGCACGTAGTAACTTACGTCAGCGATCGCTACCCACAGGCGCCAGCCACCACCGCGCTTTTTCTCGCAGTAGACGGCATCATCGAAGTCGCGGGCATCTTCGCCATCAATGGTAACCAGCGGCAGCTGACGCAGATCGATACGTCCCTGCTTCGCCGCTTCCGGCACCTCTTCTTTCAGCTTCGCAATCTCTCTTTCGACCTCTTCCGGCCAGGTGTGCGGAATTTCATGCGTACGCAGCGCCATATCAACTGCCAGACCGGTGCCCATATTGTCGCCGAGGATTTCGGTGACTTTACCGATAGCTTTGGTGCGGCGCGTGGCGCGCTGCACAATCTCGACCACGACAACAGAGCCCATCCGGGCATCAAGCGTTGCGTCCTGCGGAATAAGAATATCAAAGCTCAGACGGCTATCGTCCGGCACCACGAAGCCCGTGCCGGCATCGGTAAAGTAGCGGCCGACAATCTGGCTGTTGCGCGGTTCAAGCACCCGCACCACGCGCGCTTCACGGCGACCTTTACGATCGGCACCGCCTGGCTGCGCCAGGATCACGTCGCCATGCAGGCAGAATTTCATCTGTTCGGCGGAAAGATAGAAGTCATCTTTTTGCCCTTCAGCGCGTAAAAAGCCGTAGCCGTCACGATGGCCAATCACTTTGCCGCGCAGCAGGTCGAGGCGTTCCGGCAGCGCATAGCACTGACGACGGGTAAAGACCAGCTGACCGTCACGCTCCATTGCGCGCAGACGACGGCGCAGCGCCTCCAGCTGATCTTCACTGGTGATGTTTAACGCCCCCGCAATCTCTTCGCGGCTGGCTGGTTTTTCCCGCTGCTCCAGCAGCCCGAGAATAAATTCGCGGCTGGGGATCGGGTTATCATATTTTTCAGCTTCTCTGTCCTGAAAAGGATCTTTTGACATTAGGTTCCTCCGATGTCATTTGGAGTGGATTGCCACCGGCGGTTCGGACAATAGGATGTGGTAGAGCGAATCGTTGTTTCTTACCAGATCGGCCAGCGTATAGTTATCCAGCTCCTGCAAAAATAACTGCACGGCGTCATTAAGCGCCTTACGTAAGCGGCAGGCTGGGGTGATGGCGCAGGTGTCACAGTTAACTAACTGCAGCGGCTCCATCTTTCTGACAACGTCGCCAATAATAATTTTTTCCGGGTCCATACCTAAACGAATTCCGCCGTTTTTGCCGCGTGTAGCAGCTACAAAGCCGGCCCGGCTCAGTTGATTGATGATTTTTACCATATGGTTACGCGATACGCCGTAAGTATCGGTGACTTCAGTAATGTTAGTCTGCCTGCCCTCGGGCAGCGTAGCCATGTAAATCAGTGCGCGCAGACCATAATCGGTAAAACTTGTTAGCTGCACATATACCTCAGTAAACCATCAGATTTTTTAGTTTTAGCGCCAGCTGCGCGCTTCGATTAACAATGATGATAAACCAGTGCGGAAAAACCCGGAGCGCTTTTTTCATGCCCGTGTGGTCCTGAGCCGAAAAAAACAGAGTGAGCGGAAGCAGACAGCGGATAAACAGAGGCCGGAACATGTCCGGCCTGAGAAGATTATGCGTCGAAAGGATCGCGCAGAATCATGGTCTCACTACGGTCCGGGCCCGTTGAGATAATATCAACCGGCACACCGGTTACTTCTTCGACACGCTTGATGTAATCACGTGCGGCCTGGGGCAGACCCTCCACGGTTTTGACACCAAAGGTGGTCTCACTCCAGCCAGGCAGAGTTTCGTAAATCGGTTCGATACCTTCCCAGCCTTCAGCTGCCAGCGGCGTAGTGGTCATCTCGCGGCCATCCGGCATACGGTAGCCGACACAGATTTTAACCTCTTTCAGGCCATCCAGCACGTCCAGTTTGGTCATGCAGAAGCCGGAAAGCGAGTTAATCTGTACGGCACGGCGTACAGCAACCGCATCAAGCCAGCCGGTACGGCGACGGCGGCCGGTAGTGGCACCAAACTCATTGCCCTGCTTGCACAGAAACTCACCGGTCTCATCAAACAGTTCGGTCGGGAACGGACCCGCTCCGACGCGGGTGGAGTAGGCTTTCACGATACCCAGCACGTAGTCGACATAGCGCGGACCGATACCGGAGCCGGTTGCCACGCCGCCTGCGGTGGTGTTAGAGGAAGTCACATAGGGGTAAGTACCGTGGTCGATATCCAGCAGGGTACCCTGCGCACCTTCAAACATGATCAGATCGCCACGCTTGCGCGCGCCATCCAGCAGATCGGATACGTCCACTACCATGCTGGTCAGGATGTCCGCTACGGCCATCACGTCGCTCAGCACTTTTTCGTAGTCAACGGCATCGGTTTTGTAGTAGTTCACCAGCTGGAAGTTGTAGAAATCAACAATCTCTTTCAGCTTGGCTGCAAAGGTCTCTTTGTTGAACAGATCGCTGACCCGCAGGCCGCGACGCGCCACTTTATCTTCATAGGCAGGCCCGATACCGCGGCCCGTGGTACCGATCGCTTTGGCACCGCGCGCTTTTTCGCGTGCCAGATCCATTGCAACGTGATATTGCAGGATCAGCGGGCAGGCTTCAGAAATCAGCAGACGTTCACGTACCGGCACACCGCGCGCTTCCAGACCATTCATCTCTTTCATCAGCGCTTCAGGTGACAATACCACCCCGTTACCAATGATGCTGGTAACATTTTCACGCAGGATGCCAGAAGGAATTAAGTGGAGGACGGTTTTTTCACCGTTGATGACAAGTGTATGGCCTGCATTGTGGCCACCCTGGTAACGCACCACATAATTAGCGCGTTCAGTCAGAAGGTCTACGATTTTACCTTTACCTTCGTCACCCCATTGGGTGCCCAGTACGACGACGTTCTTACCCATTTCTAAAATCACCGATTGCTTAAAAATGGATTCTACCATCGGTTTTTCACAGTTTCAGCACTTTTAGCACACGTTTGCGCTGTTTTTTGCCTGCCTTTTGTTCAGCTCACAACATGTTGGGGAGGCTCGGCCCGACAGGCACAACTTAACCGGTAAGCGGCGCGATTATCCCTGCATATGCTGGCTGAACAGGCAGTAAATCACCACGCCCGCCACCACCAGTCCACCGCCAAAACGATGCAACAGGCGGTCAGGCAGCTGCGTCAGAGAAAGGATCATGCGCCGCCAGAGTCGCGGCATTAACATCGGCCCTGCGCCTTCCAGTATCAGCACCAGCGCAAGCGCCATCCAGATGGTTGAATTCATATGTTATCCAAAAAAAAGGGCCGACATCAGTGTCGGCCCTGGCTTTATAAGCGCTTATCGTGAAACGTTGGTCGGTGCTTTCATATAGCGGAAGAAATCGCTATCCGGGCTCAGCACCATGACGTCCTGATTATCCGCAAAGCTGTTTTCATACGCCCGCAGGCTGCGAATGAACGCATAGAAATCAGGATCCTGGCTGAAGGCATCGGCGAACAGCTTGGCGGCTTCACCATCCCCTTCACCGCGCGAGATCAGCGCCTGACGCTGCGCTTCAGCCAGCGTACGGGTTACCTGGTAATCAGCCTGCGCACGCAGTTTTTCTGCCTCTTCCTGCCCCTGTGAACGCTGGCTACGGGCAACCGCTTCACGCTCGGCGCGCATACGGTTGTAGATAGCGTCAGAGACTTCAGTTGGCAGGTTGATCTGCTTAATACGCACATCAACAACCTGAATACCCAGCGCCGCCATACTGTTTGGATTTGGCGCAGGCTCGCTGCTATTGGTTTCGCGCTCAACGCGTGCGGCAGCGCTGGCGATGGCATCATCTGCTGCCGGCGTCTGAACTTCATCATCGTTACCCGCGCTGCCCGTGTTCAGCGCATCGCGTACGTCAGTGGTCAGACGGCCACGCGAATCGGTCACGATATCTTTCACATCGAGACGGCCCATTTCTGAACGCAGGCGGTCGCTGAACTTACGTTTCAGCAGCACCTCAGCCTGAGAGATATCGCCACCGCCCGTTGCCAGGTAGTAGCGGCTGAAGTCGCTGATACGCCACTTGATATAAGAGTCGACGATCAGATCTTTCTTCTCTTTGGTGACAAAGCGATCGGCCTGGTTATCCATGGTCTGGATGCGCGCATCCAGCGATTTCACGGTTTCAATAAATGGGATTTTAAAGTGCAGACCCGGCGAATAAACCTGTGGCTTATTCTCGTCGTCACGCAGGACTTTACCAAAACGCAGCACGATACCGCGCTGGCCCTCCTGCACAACAAACAGTGACGCGTAGAGCACCACCAGCACTACGATAATTACGGCGATGATTGGCTTACGCATCGGTTACTCCCTCCCTTCGCGCTGGGTATCGTTGCGCAGCGCGTTTGCGCGACGCTGGTCCATGACGCTGTCCGGACTATAAGATGAGTTACTGTTGCGATCGGCACTGCTGCCTGGCGACGAAGGCAATTTCATCAGGTTAGTGTTGTTCTGACCGCTCTGGCTGCCTGACTGGCCGTTGCGCAGCAGCTGGTCGAGCGGCAGTACCATCAGATTGTTGCTGCGATCGTTAACCAGCACTTTGCGCGTATGACTCAGCACGCGCTCCATGGTTTCGATATAGAGACGCTCTTTGGTAATTTGCGGAGCCGCCTTGTACTCCGGCAGCAGACGCGCAAAACGGGCAACCTCACCCTGCGCTTCCAGTACGGTACGCTCTTTGTACGCTCGCGCTTCTTCCAGAATACGCTGCGCCTGACCGTTGGCACGCGGCTGCACTTCGTTGGCATAGGCTTCTGCTTCACGCACATACTGCTCACGGTTTTCGCGTGCGGCGATCGCATCATCAAACGCGGCTTTTACCTCTTCCGGTGGACGCGCCGCCTGGAAGTTTACGTCAAGCAGGGTGATCCCCATATTGTAGGGGCGAATCGTTTCGTCAATCTCACGCTGCGTATCGCTACGCACCACGGTACGCCCTTCGGTCAGAATGCGGTCCATGGTGGAACGACCAATCACGCCACGCAGCGCGCTGTCGGTGGCCTGACGCAGGCTGTCATCCGCGCTGGTTACTGCATAGAGATAGCGCTCCGGATCGGTCACGCGATACTGGACGTTCATCTCAACGCGTACCACGTTTTCGTCGGATGTCAGCATCACGCCTGATGCAGCCAGCTCGCGCACGGCTTCAACGTTGACAGCGCGTACGTTATCAATAAATGTCGGCTTCCAGTTGAGGCCAGGCTCAACCAGATGACTGAATTTGCCAAAACGGGTTACAACACCGCGTTCCGCTTCTTTGATGGTGTAGAAGCCGCTTGCCGCCCAGATAATCACTACGGCTGCGCCTGCAATGCCAACCAGTTTGCCACCGCTACCGCCGCTGCGCTGACCGTTATCGTTCTGTTTGCCACCGCCCAGTCCGCCGAGTTTTTTACTCAGCTTACGGAAGATATCATCCAGATCGGGAGGCCCCTGCTCGCGCCCTCCTTTATTCCCCCCAGAGTTGCCGCCTTGATTATTGCTGCTTCCCCACGGGTCGCGGTCCTGTCCGTTATTTCCGGGCTGATTCCACGCCATGTTTCTACTCCATTTATTGTATTTACGTGTTTTACCTTTCACGTCGCCTGCCGCCGCGTGGTGAACTGCCTGCCCGCCGCCGGATCCGCTACAGAGGTAAGCATCCGGTCATGCGCGCAGTTGACGTTGCGCCCGCGAAACCCTGTTCCGGCGCAGACAGCCTGCAGTCATACTTACAGCACCATTCTCATGTGTCAGATAAAGGCGTTTGGGCAATATCAAACAATATAACTGGTTAGCAACGGCTCCTGTTTGCATAAGCGATGCCAGTCGATAATCGGCATACGCACCTGCAAACCCGTACTGCCATCTTCTTCATTCCACTCTTTTTCTATCGCCTGCAGCTGGTAAAAGCGGCTACGCAGACGTCCTGCTTCAGGTGGCAAACGCAGTTCATACTGCGCAATCTCACCTGCCAGCCGTTCTGAGAGCGCCTGCCACAATAGCTCCAGACCGACGCCGTTTTGCGCTGAGAGCCATACGCGCGTCGGGCGCTGCTCTTCATCGCGATCGATACGCGGTTCAAACCCATCCAGCATATCGATTTTGTTCATAACCAGCAGCGAGGGGATCTCATCCGCCTCAATTTCAGCCAGCACTTCATTCACGGCGTCAATGTTGTCGGTAACGCGTAAATCAGCGGCATCGATGACGTGCAGCAGCAGAGTTGCCTGGCGGGTCTCCTGCAGCGTTGCTTTAAACGCCGCGACCAGATCGTGCGGAAGATGGCGGATAAAACCGACGGTATCGGCCAGCACCACCTCGCCTACGTCGGCGACATTAAGACGGCGCAGGGTTGGATCGAGCGTGGCAAACAGCTGATCCGCCGCATACACATTGGCAGACGTTACCGCGTTAAACAGGGTGGATTTTCCGGCGTTGGTGTAACCCACCAGCGAAACAGTAGGCACATCAGCTTTGGCACGCGCCTGACGTCCCTGTTCACGCTGCTTTTCAACACGCTCAAGCCGCGACAGGATCTGGCTGATGCGACCGCGCAGCAAGCGCCGGTCAGTTTCCAGCTGAGTTTCACCGGGTCCACGTAGTCCGATGCCGCCTTTCTGACGTTCAAGGTGTGTCCAGCCGCGCACCAGGCGGGTGGCCAGATGGCGTAGCTGCGCCAGCTCGACCTGTAATTTCCCTTCATGGGTACGGGCGCGCTGCGCAAAGATGTCGAGAATTAAGCCGGTGCGATCGATAACACGACATTCGCACAGACGCTCGAGATTACGTTCCTGAGCAGGAGATAAGGCATGATCGAATAATACGACCGATGCTCCACTCGCTTTTACCGCATCGGCAATTTCAACTGCCTTTCCTTCACCGACAAAATATTTGGGATGTGGCGCTTTACGACTGCCGGTAATGACCTGCAGTGCATCGACGCCCGCAGAAGAGACAAGAGTTTCAAACTCCTGCAAATCTTCCAGCTCTTTGTCTTGGGAGAACCAGATGTGTACCAGTACGGCCTGCTCACCGGCATCATAACGGTCAAACAAGCTATAACCTCGCTAAAATAAAATAACCAGGACGGGAAAACCTGATTGCTCCCCGGCCCTGGCTTTACGGCTACGCAAACTTACTCTGCGCTATCACCGTCTTGTTGTGGCTGCGATTGAGCGCTCTGATTGCTTCCGCCGTGGTGGTAGTTACTGCTACCGCCGCCGCCCGCATTATTACTGTGATGCGAAACCGGACGCGAAGGAACCACGGTAGAGATGGCGTGCTTATACACCATCTGGCTCACTGTGTTTTTCAGTAAAATAACGAACTGATCGAAAGACTCAATTTGTCCCTGCAGCTTAATGCCGTTCACCAGATAAATCGAAACCGGAACACGTTCACGACGCAGTGCGTTCAGAAACGGGTCTTGTAATGATTGCCCCTTAGCCATTCTATCTTTTCCTTATATGCTTGTTGTTTGTTACTTAAGAACCGTGGTTCAGAAAAACTGCGTAAAAATTTGCGCACGCTAACCGATCAATTGTACACAATCAGCCCTGCTTAGCACTAACTACCTGAAGTACCGTGTCGCGGGCTGTTTCAGGCGCATCACTGTCTAACCAGTGCACACCTTCCCAGCCTCGTAACCAGGTCATCTGGCGCTTGGCTAACTGCCGGGTGGCGCAAATTCCCCGATAAACCATATCGTCATAGCTGATTTCGCCTGAAAGATAAGACCACATCTGGCGATAACCGACACAACGAATGGAAGGCATATCCGTATGCAAATCACCTCGCGCAAAAAGGGCACGAGCCTCCGCCTCAAAGCCTGACGCTAACATCTGGTCGTAACGCATTGCAATGCGCTGGTGCAGCATTTCACGATGCGCCGGAGCGATCGCAAACTGGTGCACATCGTAGGGTAGCGCTTCACCGGACGTTTTTGTCAGTTCCGTTAAAGTTTTACCCGAAATAAAAAAAACTTCCAGTGCTCGCGAAAGTCTCTGCGGATCATTCGGATGAATACGACTGCCGGCGACCGGATCGATTTCACACAGCTGGCGGTGCAGGGTTTCCCACCCTTGTTCAGCCGCCGTTTGCTCTATTTGCTGACGTATTTGCGGATCGGCCGGGGGCAGCGGCGACAATCCTTCAAGCAACGCCTTAAAGTAGAGCATGGTTCCACCAACAAGCAGCGGAATTTTACCTTCCCGGGTAATCTCCGCCATTTCTGCCAGCGCATCGCGACGAAATTCAGCGGCAGAATAACTCTCCGCCGGATCGCGTATGTCCAGCAGACGGTGAGGAGCCAGCGCCTGCTCTTCAGCTGAAGGTTTTGCTGTTCCTATATCCATCCCGCGATAGATCAGGGCGGAGTCAACGCTAATCAGCTCTACCGGCAGCTGCTGGCGTAATGCAATGGCCAGCGCGGTTTTGCCGGAGGCGGTTGGCCCCATCAAAAAAATAGCCTTTGGCCGGCCAGCCTGGTTTAGTTCACTCATGCTTTAACGCGTTAATCGCGCTCTCAATATCCAGGGTCTGTAACAGACCTGAAGGCGGCGACTTCAGCAGCTGCGGACAGAGCCGTTCCAGCTCCGCCAGTAGCGCAATCGCCTGCGAGTGATTCCAGTGTGGCTCCTCTGCATCCTCACGACGTGCCAGCCACTGAGCCAGCATGGACGCAGAAACCTCTTGCTGCCGGGCCAGGTAGCCTAACAGTTCTGGAATCAAGATTTGTAAATTTTGTGTTCTTAACGGTAAAGGCACCGCGCGCAGGGTGACATGCTGCCCATCCCGCTGCAAATCAATACCCATCTGCTGCAGCAGCGCAGCCCGGGTGGTAATAACCTCCTGCTCACTGGCGGCAATTTTCAGGCGTACCGGTATCAGTAGCGGCTGCGGCCGCAGCCCCTCCTCCCCCGGCTGAAGCTGCGCCTGCTTTAGCCAGCGCGAAGCGACGGACAGCGAGAGTAGCTGGAGCGCTGCGCCCCGCTCCAGCAGCGCATAGCGCTCGCGGACGACGCTGAGCACGCGACCAAAACTCTGCGCGTGCGCGGCCAGCGGTGCATCAGCTGTGGGCTCGCGCGTTCTCTGTGGGGCTGCCGGAGCCGGTGTCGGTGCCGCGGGTGCGGCTGAGGGCGTCTTCAGCAGCTGCTGATACGCGGCGCCCTCACGAGCGCGATACGCGGGTTCTTTATGCTGCCAGCCTGCGCCCGCGTTTCCGCTGCGGGCAGGCGCACGATCGCGCGGGCTGGCGGCGGCGTCGTCAGGCCGGGATGGGGCAGCGGCAGGCTGAGCAAAATGGTTACCGCCGGCAGCCTGACGGTTCTCTGGCTGCCACGGTGCAGCAGGCTCTTTTACCGCGACTTCCGGCAGCTCCGCACTGCGGCTCGCCTGCAGCACGCTCATCACGCCCTGCCAGATAAAGTCATGCACCAGTCGCGACTGGTGAAAGCGCACTTCATGCTTGGCAGGATGAACGTTGACATCAACCTGATGCGGGTCGATCTCCAGATAGAGTACATAGGCAGGCTGCTGATCGTCGCCCCCCTGGGCCTGCCAGGCCTGGCGGATGGCATGGTTGATCAGCTTGTCGCGCATCATACGACCGTTGACGTAGCAATATTGCAGGTCCGGAGTTTGCCGCGCGCCAGCCGGATCGGCTACCCAGCCGCGTAGCGCGAGATCGTCATGCTGCCAGTCGATACGCAGCGCATGCTGCATAAATGCCGTACCGCAGATCGCGCCCAGACGTCGTTCCTGTTGCGACGTCTGCGTCACGCCGCGGTACTGACGCACCAGTTTACCGTTGTGCGTGAGCGAAATCGCGACGTCAAAACGCGCCAGCGCAATGCGACGGATCACTTCATCAATATGGGTGAACTCCGTTTTTTCCGTGCGCATAAATTTGCGCCGGGCCGGCGTGTTGTAGAACAGATCCAGCACCTCCAGCGAGGTTCCCACCGGATGGGCCGCCGGCTTAACGGTGACCTGCATATCACGCCCTTCGGCGTACGCCTGCCACGCTTCCTGCTGATCGGCGGTGCGTGAGGTCAGCGTCAGACGGGAAACTGAACTGATGCTGGCCAGCGCTTCACCGCGAAAGCCGAGGCTGGCTATCGCTTCGAGATCGTCCAGCGACGCAATTTTACTGGTAGCGTGACGCGCCAGCGCCATCGCCATCTCTGCTTTGGGAATACCGCAGCCATTATCGCGAATGCGAATCAGCCGGGCTCCGCCTTTTTCAATATCGATATCGATACGCGTTGCGCCGGCATCGAGGCTGTTCTCCACCAGCTCTTTTACAACCGATGCCGGACGCTCAACCACTTCGCCAGCGGCAATCTGGTTTGCCAGCTGCGGCGGTAAAATCTGTATAGGCATGGTGGTGATCCTTGTAGCTTGCTGGCCCGAAGGCCAGCGATCAGGATTGAGGAATTTTTAAATTCTGTCCCAGCATTACATTGTCTGACTTCATATTATTGGCCTGCATAATCGCTTTCGGACTCACGCCGTAACGCACGGCAATGGCCGTCAGCGAATCACCGCGAACCACTTTGTGGCGCGCCGGGCGTGCAGCCGTCGTGCTGACGCGGCTGCCGGCAGGTACTTTCAGGCGCTGCCCCACCCAGACCACGTCGCGCTTCAGGTTGTTGAGATCGCGCAGCGTCGCCATGCTGACCCCATACTTTGCGGCGATTCCCGACAGCGTTTCGCCGCGCGTTACCGTGTGGCGCTGCGTCACGCCCGTATACTGTACGGTTCCGCTGGCGGGATTGCTGGCGACGCTAACCGCTGGTGCGCTGTCCAGCGGCCGGTTTTCCTGCTTTGGGACGGACTGTAACGGATGTGCGAGGAAATAACTGCGCAGGCCTTTATGGATCGCCAGCGCAATTTTTTCCTGGTACGCACTGCTGCCAAGCAGCCGCTCCTCCCCGGCGTTACTGATAAAGCCGGTTTCAACCAGTAAAGATGGAATATCGGGTGAACGCAACACGCCAAGGCTGGCGTGCTCTGGCAACCGTTTATGCAGCGGCGTGATGCCGCGTAACTGCTGCAGAACTTTGACCGCTACGTCATAACCGACGCGCTGTGAGTGGCCAAACTGCAGATCCAGCACCGCCTGGCTGAGATAGGGATCGGCCTGGCTGTTCGCCAGCAGATCGCCCGCTCCGCCCAGCAGCTCAGACTGTTTCTCTTTCTGCTCCAGCCAGTTTGCCATTTCGTTATTGGCGCGCCGGTTTGACAGCACCCAGACGGAAGCGCCGGTTGCCGAGTGGTTTGGTGCCGCATCGGCGTGAATAGAGACCAGCAAATTGGCGTTCTCTTTGCGGGCAACCTCTGAACGTCCCATCACCGAGATAAAGTAATCGCCGTTGCGCGTCAGCACCGGTTTAAACATCGGATCCCGATCCAGCAGCGCTTTAAGCTTGCGTGCAATGGCGATAGTAACGTTTTTTTCCCGCAGCCCGCGCTGCCCCATAGCCCCCGGATCCTGCCCGCCATGACCGGCGTCAATGGCCACAATCACCGCATCGTTAAGGGTAACCGCGCCGCCCGGACGTATCGTGGTGTTGCTGTTGGTCACCGCGGTGACCGGATTGCCATCAAACGGATTGCCCTGGCTGCTGGCTACGCTGGCGCTCTGGCGCGCAGCGGTAACCGGCGCGGCTGCGGTGCTGCTGCGGTTTACCGGCCGGGTGCCGCGCAGGGTAAACACCACGCGATAATTATTGCCGTCACGCTGCGTCGCAGCGCGCGTTTTAGTGGACTGGTTTAAATCAAATACCAGCCGGATGCTCTGGGCATCTTTAGGCTGGCTGTTGCGAATGCGCTGCACGATGTTTTCACCGCTGAAGCTCAGCGGCAGCCCTTTGATCGTGCCGCTCTGGCGAATATCCAGCACCACCCGGTCAGGGTTATGCAGCGGAAAAAAACCGTATACCGGCTGGCCGTTGAAGCTGAGCGTCACCGTTGCCTGATTCGCCCCGTTCTCAACTTTAATATCTGAAAGCGTGGCGGCAAATGACGTAGCGGAAAACAGGCAGAGCACGACCAGCACGATGCTTTTTATCCGTGGCTTCATGCCGGATCTCCCTGCTGCATCTGCTCCAGCAGCACGGCGCCGTGTGCGGAAACCGCCGTGATTTCTGCTTCACGCCCCGTTTCTGCATAACGCAGCGTCAGTGACAGATCGGGCTCGGGCAGAAAGCCTGCGCCCTGCTGCGGCCATTCAACCAGACAGAGCGCCTCACCGCTGAAATAGTCGCGGATACCCATAAACTCCAGCTCTTCCGGATCGGCCAGGCGATAGAGGTCGAAATGATAGAGGGTACGATCGCCAATCTCATAGGGCTCAACCAGCGTATAGGTCGGGCTTTTAACATTGCCCTGATGACCGAGCGCCTGCAGAAAGCCGCGGCTGAACGTCGTTTTACCGGCGCCCAGATCGCCATACAGATAAATAACGGCCGCGCTGCTGCAAACGCGAGCCAGTTGCGCACCCATTTTCAGGGTTGCCGCCTCATCGGGCAAAGAAATTACACAGGTTTTCATGCGTTATTATTGCATCATCTCTGGATTAACAAACTGCCACAGTTGCTCAAACAAATCAGTGGCTAACATACCGCGCGTTCCGTGCTGACGGGCAACTGCATCGGCCGCTGCGCCGTGTACCACGCAGCCCGCACAGGCGGCTTCAAACAGCGAAAGCTGCTGGCCCAGCAGGGCCGCAATGATACCGCTCAGCGTATCGCCCATGCCGCCCGACGCCATACCGGCGTTACCGACATCAGCAATGGCAATATCGCCCGCGGCGCTTGCAATGACCGTACCGGCGCCTTTCAGAACCACGACTCCGCCATAACGCCGGGCCAGGTTCTGCGCGGCCTGCAGGCGATCGTGCTCGATCTCACTGGTTTTTACTCCGAGCAGCCGGGCCGCTTCGCCGGGATGCGGCGTAATGATGCGATTCTGACGGTTATCCGGATTGATTGCCAGCAGGTTAAGCGCATCTGCATCCCAAAGCATGGGCTTTTCACAGGCCGCGACCTGCTGCAGCGCCTGCTGTGCCCAGTCGCGTTGTCCCATACCCGGCCCAATCGCCACGACGTCCGCCCACGCCAGCGCGTTATGCAGTTTTTCGCGCGTAAATGCATCAACCATCAGCTCAGGACGTGCGGTAATAAGCGGACCGATATTATCAGCCTGCGTCAGCACGCGCACCAGTCCGGCACCGCTGCGTAGTGCCGCCTCGCCGGTCATACGGATGGCGCCGGCAGTACCGCTGTCGCCGCCAATAATCAGCAGCTGTCCGTGATCGCCTTTATGCGAGGTCGCCTGGCGCGGTTTAAGCCAGCGCGTCAGGTGCTCCGCTGCATAGCGCCGGACAGGCGCCTGTTGCCCGCTGAGCCAGGCATCAAGGCCCAGCGTATCGCAGTGCAGCTCACCGACATGATCGCGTGCTTTTCCCGTCAGCAGACCCGGCTTCAGCGCAATCATGCTCAGCGTGCGACTGGCGACAACCGCCGCACCTGGCGTGGCACCGGTCGTCGCCAGTAAGCCGGACGGCACGTCGATAGCGAGTACCGGCGCGGTGTGCTGATTGATCGCTTCAATCAGGGGTGCATAAGGTGCCGCTGGCGCGCGGCTGAGGCCGGTGCCCAGCAGCGCGTCCACAATCAAATCGACCTGCTCCGGCCACGGGCTGTCTGCGGCATGAATCTCGCCGCCTGCGTCCAGCCAGGCTTCGCGCGCCTGCCGTGCTTCATCAGGTAGCGGCCTGCTGCCTTCACACGCCAGCAGCGTGACCGCCATACCGGCTGCCTGAGCCAGCCGCGCAATGACGTAGCCATCACCGCCGTTGTTGCCGTGGCCGCACAGGATCAGCCAGTGCCCGGCCTCTGGCCAGCTCTGGCGCGCCAGGGTAAAGCTCGCCTGACCGGCGCGCTGCATCAGTTCATAAAGCGTCAGCCCCAGGCTGTCTGCTGCATCCTGCTCCAGCTGCGCCATGGCCTGCGCAGGCCAGACAGAGTGTGGTAAACTGCGCGCGTTTGCATCAACTGCCTGGTTTCTCATGTCATACCCTCTCGATCTTCAACAGCTTGCTCAACAGATTAAACAGTGGGGCCGCGACCTCGGCTTTCAGCAGGTCGGCATCTGCGACACCGATTTACGTGCTGAAGAGCCAAAGCTACAGGCGTGGCTGGACAAGCAGTATCACGGTGAGATGGCATGGATGGCGCGCCACGGCATGATGCGTGCGCGTCCGCATGAACTGTTGCCCGGCACGCTGCGGGTGATCAGCGTCCGCATGAACTATCTGCCCGCAAAAGCGGCTTTTGCCCAAACTCTGAAAAATCCTCAGCTTGGCTACGTCAGCCGCTATGCGCTGGGTCGCGACTATCACAAAGTATTGCGCAATCGTCTGAAAAAGCTCGGAGAAATGATCCAGGCGCACTGCAGTGAACTCAATTTTCGCCCGTTTGTGGATTCCGCTCCCGTAATGGAGCGGCAGCTGGCGGCGAAAGCGGGCCTCGGCTGGACCGGAAAACATTCACTGATTCTGAATCGTGAAGCGGGCTCATGGTTTTTCCTTGGTGAACTGCTGATCGATCTGCCGCTGCCGGTGGATGCTCCCCAGGAGGAGCAGTGTGGCCGCTGCGTCGCCTGCATGACGATCTGCCCGACCGGGGCCATTGTTGAGCCCTATGTTGTGGATGCGCGGCGCTGTATCTCCTACCTCACCATTGAGCTGGAAGGCGCCATCCCTGAAGCGTTGCGTCCGCTCATCGGCAACCGTATTTATGGCTGTGATGACTGCCAGCTGATCTGTCCCTGGAACCGCTACAGCCAGCTGACGGATGAAGCGGACTTTTCACCGCGTGCGGTACTGCATGCGCCAGAGCTGACCGCGCTGTTTGGCTGGGACGAAGCGCGTTTTCTGCGCGTGACGGAAGGCTCGGCAATCCGGCGAATCGGTCATCTGCGCTGGCTGCGCAACATTGCCGTGGCGCTGGGCAATGCCCCCTGGTCAGCTGAATGCGTGGCGGCGCTGCAGCAGCGACGCGGTGAAGATCCGCTGCTGGATGAGCATATTGACTGGGCGCTGGATCAGCAGCAGCAGAAGCGCGCAGCTGAAGTTATTGAGGTGCAGCCTGCGAAAACGCTGCGTTTAGTCCGCGCCGTGGAAAAGGGTCTGACACGTGATGCATGATTGAGCGCATCTGCTGCACACAGGCTTGTCCACACGCTGTGCATAAGATTTTTTCATAAAAATAGTGACGCACAGGCATGCGTGGTCTATAGAGACCATTAACATAATGAAATAGTGATTTATATAATAAAAACAATTACTTGAATGTAAATTGTAAACTTATATTTGCTGAATAACGCGCAGGCGTCGAGCCAGAGCTTGTGGATAACTCTGTTTAAAAGGGTTTTGCATGATGGGTATAACGCCGCCTTTCAGGCGCGGACAAATTGTGGATAACTTGCAGCGGTATGCAGCAAACCATCGGCAATATCGACGCTGACACAGCGTGTGTAATGTTCAGAACAACGCAGACTGCAGAAAGAGCAAAAGCAGTGCTTAATGTCTGATGACGCCCGCAGGCAGGAAACAATCGTGAATAAGAAAACTGGAGCGGGAAACGAGACTCGAACTCGCGACCCCGACCTTGGCAAGGTCGTGCTCTACCAACTGAGCTATTCCCGCAAAGAGGTTACTACAAAACAGATTCTGGAGCGGGAAACGAGACTCGAACTCGCGACCCCGACCTTGGCAAGGTCGTGCTCTACCAACTGAGCTATTCCCGCATTATCGTTGATATTCAGCCTGCTGCTATGCGGCAAAGCAAAACATCTGATATTGGTATCTGACTACATCTTTAAATCTGGAGCGGGAAACGAGACTCGAACTCGCGACCCCGACCTTGGCAAGGTCGTGCTCTACCAACTGAGCTATTCCCGCATCATCATCGCGACTATCTGAACCGGCGTAACTTTCACGCGGAGGGATAAACGCTGATGCTTTACTGCTGCGCACCACACGAAATTCTTCATCGGTACGGGGTGCGCATTATACGAGAATTCGTTTTTGCCGCAAGCCTCTTATCGCAAAATTTTGCGCTTTCAGCGCGTTTGCTGATTTAATCGACAAAATGATGCTTTACTGTGCATTTCAGGCCGTTAAAGCTGCAAAAAATGCTCGCGATAGTACGCCAGCTCCGCGATTGACTCGCGAATATCATCCAGCGCCTGGTGCGTACCCGCTTTTTTAAAGCCCGGCAGGATCTGCGGTTTCCAGCGTCGCGCCAGCTCTTTCAGCGTGCTGACATCCAGATAGCGGTAATGGAAGTAGGCTTCCAGCTCTGGCATATAGTTAAACAGAAAACGGCGATCCTGACCGATGCTGTTGCCGCAAATCGGTGAAGTGTTGGCAGGCACCCACTGCTGCAGAAACGCCAGCGTGGCTTGTTCTGCCGCCCGATCGTCATACTGACTCGTTTTGACCCGCTCAACCAGGCCACTGCCGGTATGGGTCCGCACGTTCCACTCATCCATCAGGGCCAGCTGCTCATCAGACTGATGCACCGCCAGTACCGGCCCCTCAGCGAGCACGTTTAAGTTTGCATCGGTAACGATCGTCGCGATCTCAATAATGCGATCGCGAAGCGGATTGAGTCCGGTCATTTCAAGGTCGATCCAGATCAGGTTATTTTCGTTTCCAGCTGTCATCTATTTTCCATCCATTGCCAGTGTCGTCATTCGACCGCGTTAAGGTGTATCATAGACGTTTTGCCCAGCGGGGCGAAGCCTGGCGAAAGCGTGAGAGGATGCGTGAGCAAAAATAAACTGTCGAAGGGTCAACAACGTCGCGTAAGCGCAAACCATCAGCGTCGTCTGCAGCAACGGAGTGAAAAACCGGAGCCTGATGATAGCCTGTTTGGCGATGCGTCTGAGGGCGTGGTGATCAGCCGCTTTGGCATGCACGCAGATGTCGAAGACCAGGCGGGCGAAGTGCATCGCTGTAATATCCGCCGCACTATCCGCTCGCTGGTTACCGGCGATCGCGTTGTATGGCGTGCAGCGAATGAAAATGGCGGTAAAGGTATCGTTGAAGCGGTACACGAGCGTAAAACCGTGCTGACCCGCCCCGATTTTTATGACGGCGTAAAGCCTATCGCGGCCAATATCGATCAGATCATGATCGTGTCAGCTATTTTGCCGGAGCTTTCGCTCAATATTATCGACCGCTATCTGGTCGCCAGCGAAACGCTGGGTATTGAGCCGTTACTGGTACTCAACAAGATCGATCTGCTGGATAGTGACGCGCGTGCGTTTGTTGATGAGCAGATGGATATCTATCGCCATATCGGCTATCGCGTGCTGATGGTCTCCAGCTACGCACAGGATGGCCTGAAAGATCTGGAAGCGGCACTGACCGGGCGCGTCAGCATTTTTGCCGGCCAGTCAGGCGTGGGTAAATCGAGCCTGCTGAACCGGCTGCTGGGACTGGATGTTGCCGGCAGTGAGATTCTGACCAATGATGTGTCGGATGTGTCCGGACTGGGTCAGCACACCACGACCGCCTCACGTCTTTACCACTGCCCGCACGGCGGCGATGTGATCGACTCGCCCGGAGTGCGTGAATTTGGCCTGTGGCACCTTGAGCCGGAACAGGTTACCCGCGGGTTTATCGAATTCCGCGAATTTCTCGGCAGCTGTAAGTTCCGCGACTGCAAGCACGATACCGATCCCGGCTGCGCAATCCGTGAAGCGGTAGAGAATGGCCTGATCAACGCGTCGCGCTTTGATAATTACCACCGTATTCTTGAGAGTATGGCGCAGGTAAAAACGCGTAAAAACTTTTCTGCCGATGAAGATTGATCGGTAAAACGACATAGTCGCTAACTCACCGGGGCGCTGCTACAATCCGCCCCCCTTTTTTACGTAAACCACAGGTATTAAGCCAGGAGGCAACGGTGTTTGATCGTTTTAAACTCGGCCTGAATCATATTCTGCCCAAGAAGGCGCTGACCGAACTCGCCGGCTGGGGCGCCAGTCGCCGCGGTGGCTGGCTGACCAAAGCGGTCATTGATGCTTTCGTCTGGTTCTATAAAGTTGATATGGCGGAAGCCAGTAAGCCACATACCGGCAGCTATCGCACGTTCAACGATTTCTTTGTCCGCCCGCTGAAAGAGGGTGCGCGCCCTGTCGATCCTGACGCCTCGCTGCTGGCGCTGCCGTGTGATGGCGCGATCAGCCAGCTGGGCCGCATCACCGGCGATCAGATTTTTCAGGCGAAAGGACACTACTATACGCTGCAGGCGCTGCTGGCAGGTAACGACGAGCTGGCAGAGAAGTTTATTGATGGAGAGTTCGTTACCACTTATCTTGCCCCGCGCGACTACCACCGCGTGCATATGCCCTGCAACGGCATTCTGCGTGAAATGATCTACGTGCCGGGCGAACTCTACTCCGTTAACCCGCTCACGGCGCGCAATATTCCTAATCTGTTTGCGCGTAATGAGCGCGTTATCTGCGTATTTGATACCGATCACGGCCCGATGGTGCAGATTCTGGTGGGTGCCACTATCGTCGGCAGTATTGAAACTGTCTGGGCAGGAACCGTGACGCCGCCGCGTGAAGGTGTGATCAAACGCTGGCGCTATCCTTCTGCCGAACATGATGGTGCGGTCGTACTGCTGAAAGGTCAGGAAATGGGCCGTTTCAAGCTGGGTTCAACCGTGATCAACCTGTTCGCTCCTGACCGGGTAAAACTGGCGGAAAGCCTGGAGGCGGAAAGTAAAACGCGTCTCGGCCAGCCGCTGGCTATTGCACTGCCGCAGTCTGGCGACAGCGCCCCGCTGACTCAATAATCAGAGACCTGCTCCCGTGCGCGCTTTCCTTGTTCTACTGCTGAGCCTCGTGCTCAGCAGCCCTCTCTGTGCCGCCTCCCTCCCCTCCACTACGCAGCTGCAGCAGGAGCTGGATGAGGCGAAATCCGCTAAAAACAGTCCTGCACAAACCGAACAGGTGCAGGCGCTGGAAGCGGCCATCAATTTTCTCTCTGAACGCAGCGACTCGCTGGAGCGGGCGAAGCAGTATCAGCAGGTGATCGATGATTTTCCCCGGCTGGCACGCGAACTGCGCCAGCAGATCGCCACGCTGAACGAGACCAGCAAACCCGTACGCAGCAACATGAGCAATGCGGAACTGGATCAGGAAATACTCCAGGTCAGCAGCCAGCTGCTGGAAGAGGGACGGCAGGCGCAGCAGGAGCAGGACCGTGCACGTGAAATCAGCGACTCGCTGGCGCAGCTGCCGCAGCAGCAGACTGATGCGCGCCGTGCCATGACGGAGAATGAGCGTCGCGCGCAGGGCATTTCAAACAACGCGTCACCCCTTGCCCAGGCGCAGGTGTATGCCCGTCAGGCGGAAAGCGCAGCGAGCAAAGCCCGGGTGGATGAGCTGGAGCTGGCGCAGCTTTCAGCCAATAACCGTCAGGAGCTGGCCCGCATGCGGGCAGAAGTGCATCAGCGGAAAGCCACGCAGCTGGATAACTATCTGCAGGCGCTGCGCAGCCAGCTGAACAATCAGCGTCAGCGCGAGGCGGAACTGGCGCTGGAGCGCACGGAGCAGCTGGCGGAAAACAGCGGCGATCTGCCGCCCACCATTAGCGAGCAGCTGCGTATTAATCGTCAGCTCTCTGCCGATCTGAATCAGCAGGCGCAGCGTATGGATCTGGTCGCCTCGCAGCAGCGTCTGGCAACTAATCAGACGCTGCAGGTGCGCCAGGCGCTGAGCACGCTGCGCGAGCAGTCACAGTGGCTGGGCGCCTCTAATTTGCTGGGTGAAGCGCTGCGCGCGCAGGTAGCCCGTCTGCCCGATATGCCAAAAGCACAGCAGATCGATAGCGAAATGGGCGAGCTGCGGGTACAGCGGCTGCACTATGAGTCACTGCTCGAGCGTCAGCAGACATTGCGTAAAGAGAAGCAGGAAGATGGCACGCCTTATACCAGCGAACAGAGCCGGATCCTGGACGCGCAGCTGCGCACCCAGCGTGAACTGCTTAATTCGCTGATCTCCGGCTGCGATACGCTGATTCTGGAGATCACTAAGCTGCGGGTGTCAAACACGCAGCTGCAGGATGCGCTCAGCGAAGTTAAAGAGGCGACGCATCGTTACCTCTTCTGGACGGCAGATGTCAGTCCGGTGGGCCTGAAGTATCCCCTTGAGGTAGCAAGCGCCCTCACCCGCCTGCTGTCGCTGGATACGCTGGGTCAGATGGGCAAAGCGCTGGCCATGATGTTTACCAGTCGTGAAACGGTGCTGCCGATTATGGGTGCCGTGCTGCTGGTGGGTTTCAGCATCAGCTCACGCCGCCACTATAACGCGTTTATGGCGCGCGCCGCCAGCCGCGTGGGCAAAGTGACACAGGATCGCTTCAGCCTGACGCTGCGGACGGTATTCTGGTCCATTCTGGTGGCGCTGCCGCTGCCGGTGCTCTGGGCGGCACTGGGGTATGGCCTGCAGCATGCGTGGCCCTATCCGTTTGCCGTGGCGATAGGGGATGGCATTACCGCCACGCTGCCTCTGCTGTGGGCGTTTATGATCAGCGCCGCCTTTGCCCGTCACGACGGCCTGTTTGTCGTGCATTTTCGCTGGCCGCAGACGCGGGTGGCGCGCGCCATGCGCTACTATTCGCTGACGGTTGGGCTGATTGTACCGCTGATCATGCTGCTGATCGCCTTTGGCAATCTGGAAGATCCGCAGTTTTCCGCGACGCTGGGACGACTCTGTTTTGTGCTGATTTGCGGTGCACTGAGCATTGTCACGGTCAGCCTGAAGCGCGCCGGTATTCCGCTTTATCTTGATAAAGAGGGCAGCGGTGATAATTTTGTCAATCGCATCCTGTGGAACCTGATGATCGCCATTCCGCTGGTGGCCGCTTTTGCATCCTGCATCGGCTATCTGGCAACCGCCCAGGCGCTGCTGGCTCGCCTGGAAACCTCAGTCTGTATCTGGTTCTTCCTGCTGGTGATTTATCACATTATTCGCCGCTGGATGCTGATTCAGCGCCGACGCATTGCGTTCGATCGCGCCCGCCAGCGTCGCGCTGATATGCTGGCCAATCGCGCCCGCAGTGAAGAAGAAAAAGAGCAGCAGAGCGCCACCAATACTGACACCATTGAAATCGATGAGCCGGTGATTGACCTCGATGCCATCAGTGCGCAGTCGCTGCGGCTGGTGCGCTCTATCCTGACGCTGATTGCACTGGTATCGGTGATCCTGCTCTGGTCGGAAATCCACTCCGCGTTTAGCTTCCTCGATAACATTCCGCTCTGGGATGCCAGTACCACGGTTCAGGGCGTTGAGAGCGTGCAGCCTATCACGCTGGGCGCGGTGCTTATCGCCATTCTGGTGCTGATCATCACCACGCAGCTGGTCCGCAATATGCCTGCGCTGCTGGAGCTGGCGCTGCTGCAGCATCTCAGCCTCGCGCCGGGTACCGGCTACGCCATTACAACGCTGACCAAATATGCGCTGATGCTGATGGGGGGCCTGATAGGCTTCTCAATGATTGGCGTGGAGTGGTCAAAGCTGCAGTGGCTGGTCGCTGCACTGGGTCTTGGGCTCGGATTTGGCCTGCAGGAGATTTTTGCCAACTTTATCTCCGGCCTGATTATCCTGTTTGAAAAACCGATCCGCATCGGCGATACCGTCACCATTCGCGATCTTACCGGCAGCATTACGCGTATTAACACCCGCGCGACCACCATTACCGACTGGGACCGGAAAGAGATTATCGTGCCCAATAAAGCGTTTATTACCGAGCAGTTTGTGAACTGGTCTTTGTCAGATTCCGTTACGCGTGTGGTGCTGACGATACCGGCGCCGGCGCGCGTAAACAGTGAAGAAGCCACCACCATACTCAAACAGGCGGCCGAGCGCTGCACCTACGTGCTGGATATGCCGCCGCCGGAAGTTTACCTGGTGGACCTGCAGCAGGGTATTCAGCTGTTTGAGCTGCGCGTGCATGCGGCAGAGATGGGCCATCGCATGCCGCTGCGGCATGAGCTGCATCAGCTCATTCTGCGGGGCTTCGCGGAGCACAATATTGAGATGCCTTTCCCGCCCTTCCAGGTGCGTATGGAAACGCTGGGACGCAAAACGCCTGCCGGCAATGGCACGGCGGCGACGCAGACCTTCAAATCTGGCGGACTGTAACAAAAACGCCCGGCTTCAGCCGGGCGTTTCACACTGCGTAACAGGAGTTACTGCTTCACAAACTCTTCACCCTGCGCAATATCTTTTTTCAGCGTCTCCAGCATGCCGTTCAGCGCCTGCTGTTCAAATTCGCTCAGCGTGCCCAGCGGGCGACGTTCGGCAATCCCGTTTTTACCCAGCAGCAGCGGCTGAGAGAAGAAGCGCGCATATTCACCGTCGCCTTCGACATAGGCGCATTCAACTACATTGGCCTCACCCTGCAGCGCACGGATCAGCGACAGACCAAAGCGTGCGGCGGCCTGCCCCATTGAGAGAGTCGCCGATCCGCCACCCGCTTTGGCTTCCACCACTTCGGTGCCGGCGTTCTGAATACGCTTTGTAAGATCGGCGATCTCCTGCTCGCTGAAGCTGACGCCCGGCACCTGCGACAGCAGCGGCAGAATGGTCACGCCAGAGTGGCCGCCCACGACCGGCACCTCTACTTCTCCTGGCTGTTTACCCTTGAGCGCAGCGACAAAGGTATTAGCACGAATGACATCCAGCGTGGAGACGCCAAACAGTCGGTTTTTATCGTAAACGCCGGCTTTTTTCAGCACCTCTGCGGCGATCGCCACGGTGGTATTAACCGGATTAGTAATGACGCCAATCAGCGCTTTGGGCGCCGTGCTGGCTACCTGCGCGATCAGGTTTCGGACAATGCCCGCGTTAACGTTAAACAAATCCGCGCGATCCATGCCGGGCTTACGCGCTACCCCGGCAGAAATCAGGACCACGTCGGCCCCCTTCAACGCAGGGGTGGCATCTTCACCGCTGAAACCTTCAACCGTCACAGCGGTAGGGATATGGCTGAGATCGACCGCCACGCCAGGCGTGACCGGTGCAATATCATAGAGAGAGAGGGCGGAACCCGCGGGTAACTGCGTTTTGAGCAGCAGAGCCAGCGCCTGGCCAATACCGCCAGCGGCTCCGAGAACGGCAACTTTCATCCTGAACTCCTTATTAAGATGGGGCAAAGATATGCCAGAAATCCATCAGCTTACGAGTTTAGTCAACATCTCAGGCGATAGCGACATAGCCGTTGCGCACAGGCAGCCTGCTGCTATCTGCTTCCGATACCGCTCTGTTTCAGAAGCGCCTGAATGATCTTATCGCAGCCAGCAGAGATATACGGCTTTGATCGTCGATCTGGTTGTTACCACGTCAATAGTATAACAACTTTGCAACCTCTGCTTTGCGCGTCAGCGCGCGATTTTGGTGCTTAGCCAGTTTCTGCTAGAATGCCCGTCCCGCGCGGACGTATGGCGAAAGTCGCCGCTGACGCATTGCATAAAAATTCATCTAAATGCATAATAATTTATCAGCTGCAGGCTTGTTGCCTGCTGCGCCTCTTATTCATTGGTAGCTTATGCGTAATCCTTCAAAACAAGACGACCTTATCAAGGCATTTAAAGCCTTGCTTAAAGAAGAAAAATTCAGCTCTCAGGGCGAAATCGTGCAGGCGCTGCAGGAAGATGGCTTTGAAAATATCAATCAGTCAAAAGTCTCCCGCATGCTGACAAAGTTTGGCGCGGTGCGCACGCGCAACGCGAAAATGGAGATGGTTTACTGCCTGCCCGCTGAACTGGGCGTCCCTACCGCTACCAGCCCGCTGAAAAACCTGGTGCTGGATATCGATTACAATGAAGCGCTGGTCGTGATTCATACCAGCCCGGGCGCCGCGCAGCTGATTGCCCGCCTGCTCGATTCTCTCGGCAAAGCAGAAGGAATTCTGGGTACTATCGCCGGCGATGACACCATTTTCATCACCCCGGCGCGTGCTTTTACCGTTAAGCAGCTCTATGACGCGGTACTGGTGCTGTTTGAGCAGGAGCTGTAACACTTCTTTGCCGGTGGCCAGTCTGCCGGCACCTTCTGGCGTTCAGATACCTGATGTCCTCTGTTACTTCGCCCCGCCTTTATCGCTAAAGGTTATCAGGCTGGCTGATATAGGTCAGACCTTTAAGCTCCTGTTACTCTCAGCCATATATTCTCCTGCCTGTAACCGCTCTTTCGCCCGTTTTAACTAATTTTCTCGCCAGCGTGCAGCGGCATTGACCATAAACTTTGGCACGAAAAGTTAATTTGACGCAGATCACTGTTTTTGCGAAAAAAAAGCGCTTAACGGATGAAAAATAGCCGATTTTAATAACTTAACGTTATAAAAAGGTGGCATAAGGATAAAGGATAACAACGAAACATTATTAGCGAAGTATTAATTTCCCGCGTGATTAGATCTATACTTCTTTTCGTGACGCAAATCACACTAACTAAAAAGATAAAAATCACAGACGAGGAAAATACCATGAACATTAAAGCGGCTATCGCCACCCTAAGCATTCTTTCTGCACTCTCATTTGGCGCTTCTGCAGCAGATTCTATTTCTGCCGATCAGGCAGCGAACCTGCAGTCTGCCGGCACCATCAGCGTCAGCGGCGTGGGCGGCTCGCCAATGGATATCCACCAGCAGCTGAATGCGAAAGCCGATGCGCAGGGCGCAAAAGCGTATCGTGTTATCGAGGCTTATAACGACAACACATACCACGCTACAGCTGAACTCTATAAATAACTGTCAACCGGCGTGATACAACGCCGATGCTAATCGACGACCCGCTTACTCTGGTGTAGCTGCAGGTTGTTGATGCTAACGAGGAGATACATTATGAAAATCAAAACAACTCTTGCAACGGCTGGCCTGCTCTCTCTGTTTGCCTTTGGCGCCTCTGCGGCTCAACTGGTTACCAGTGAATCAGCACAAAATCTGCAGCCTGCTGGCAGCACCATCTCAATCAGCGGTACCGGCGGTTCACCAATGGATTATCGCGAACAGCTTTCTCAGAAAGCTGATGCGCAGGGCGCCAGTGCTTACCGCGTCATCGAAGCGCGTACCGGCGACAGCTATCATGTGACCGCCGAACTCTATAAGTAATTCCTCGTCACCCCTGACGAACCCTTTGGCCCCGCTTTGCGGGGCCCTTTTTGGGTTGTATTACTGAGCGGTAAAGCGGAGCTGGCCCTCCAGCTCCTCTTCTGCCTTTTCAAATAGCAGGATCAGTGCGCTATACCGGCGTTTCTGCCCTCTCCCCAGATTAACGAAGACAATTTCCAGCGGCAGCGGAAGCTGTTCACCGGTCATCACCCGCCAGAGATCGTCCGGATCGCGAATAGCGGCCTCGTTCAGCATAAAACGCTCGCCAAACTGACTGTAGAAGTGGGCCTGATCGACGATTTCATCAAAATCGAAACGCTCGGTTCGCATGCTGTATCCTCCTGCTAAGAGAGACCGCCCAGATGCAGCGCTTTGACTTCCAGGTACTCTTCAATACCCAGCACTGAGCCTTCGCGTCCCAGACCTGATTCTTTAATCCCGCCAAACGGCGCCACCTCAGTAGAGACCGCGCACTCATTAATACCGATCATCCCCGCTTCCAGCGCGGCAGCGACGCGGAACACCCGCTGCAGATTCTGCGTATAGAAGTAGGCAGCCAGACCATATTCGGTATCATTCGCCCGCCCGATTACCTCCTCTTCACTGCTGAAGCGGAAGCAGGCCGCAACCGGACCAAATGTCTCCTCCTGCGCCAGCATCATGCTCTCCTGCGCCCCGGCAATAACCGTGGGCTGCCAGAAATTGCCGCCCAGCGCATGCCGTTCGCCACCGGTGACAATTCGGCCACCTTTACGCACCGCATCCTGCACATGCTCTTCAACTTTTTCCAGCGCGGAGGCAGCGATCAGCGGCCCGACGATTACGCCTTCATCCATACCGTTCCCGACTTTGAGCTGCTTAACCGCTTCTGCCAGCTGCGTAACAAAGCGATCGTAAATCTGCTCATGGATATAAAAACGATTCACGCTCACGCAGACCTGACCGGCATTGCGGAATTTATTGGCAATCGCACCCTGTACCGCAGCGTCAATATCCGCATCTTCAAAGACGATATATGGCGCGTTGCCGCCCAGCTCCATGGAGACCTTTTTCATCGTCTCAGCCGCATTGCGCATCAGCGTTTTGCCCACGGCAGTGGAACCGGTAAACGAGATTTTGCGCACCGCGCGTGAGGCCATGATAGCGTCGCTGATCGCCTGGGTATCGCCCGCGACGGCATTGAGCACGCCGTCCGGCACGCCAGCCTGCTGCGCCAGGGCTATCAGGGCAAAGGCGCTGAGCGGTGTATTGTTCGCCGGTTTAATAATCCCGGTGCAGCCTGCGGCCAGCGCCGGCCCAAGCTTACGGGTCAGCATCGCCATCGGGAAATTCCAGGGGGTAATCGCCGCGACCACGCCAACCGGTTCACGCGTGGCCAGAATACGCGAGCCGGGTTTAGCGGGCGGAATAATCTCGCCGTTAGCGCGCTTTGCCTCTTCTGCAAACCACTGAATAAAGCTCGCGGCATACTCTACTTCGCCTTCCGCCTCTTTGACCGGCTTACCCTGCTCGGCGGTCATCAGCTCTGCAAGCCAGCGTTTGTTTTCCACGATCAGCTGATACCAGCGCATCAGGATCCCGGATCGCTCTTTGGCCGTTTTATCCCGCCAGCCGGGGAAAGCGCGCTGCGCGGCAGCGATCGCCTGTTCGGTTTCCGCTTTACCCGCTTTGGCGACGCGGGCAATCACCTCGCCGGTCGCCGGATTGGTTACGTCAAACGTCGCGGAGGCGGCATGCCATTGACCCGCAGCGAAGAAGCCGGTTTTGAAGAGTTCATGTTGCTGCAAAGAAGCGGACATCGATATTCTCCTGTCAGTATGCATCCGTCAGGAAAGTATAGATGGCAACGCGCAGCCGATTTGTGTCAGCGTGGCATAAACCCGCCGCCGCCCGGGGCGGCAGGCTTAAATCTGGATGAGGGTGTTCTGATATTTGTCCAGCATCTGCGTCAGGCGGGCGACCGGCTCCGTGACGCTGGCAGGGGCACTATAATGCGCCAGCTTCTCCTGATAGCCAGCCAGCTCCTGCAACAGCGTTTTGAACGCGTCGCGTCGCTTATCATCGCTGCTGGCTGAGATAACCCGGTCCGCGGTGTGTCGCAGCTGCCGGTGATAAGCGGAGAGCTCCGCATTGACCGGCACTTCTGCATTACGCAGCCGCTGATGACCAATAATCAGCGTCAGGGCGATACGGTATTTATCGATATCGCCCGGAAACAGATTGAGCAGCAGAAAAAGCTGCTGATAAAGCGCCGGCAGATGGTTTTCCCGGCGCCGGGCCTGATTCGTCGTCAGCGCTGCAACAGCAGCATACATCAGGCGATTCAGCAGTTTGCGGCCGGTACGCGCTTTGGATTTATCGCGAATCAGCAAAATCACCATCATGGCGACAAAGCTGCCGATCCACTGCCCCAGCGCGTTATCCAGAAACACGTTGAATTCAAACTTCATCGGGTTATCCAGCACCAGCACATTGATTGTGCCGATCAGCGCGCCCAGCGTGCCAATCTGCCGCCGCTGCACAAAGATACCGCCGACAAAGCCGAGCAGGCCGATGGCGATGCAAAGCAGCAGCGCACTCTGCTGCGTGGCAGGCAGAACCCAGGTGAAGTAGAACAACCCGAGCGGCACGGCGACCGCCATACCGTAAAAGAAATCTTTGGCCATCATCAGCGGATTGGGCATGCGCATCGCCAGTGCGGTGATCACCCCCAGCATGACCATGCAGCCGCTGCCGGAGGTCCAGCCGGTATAGAGCCAGAACAGGGCCCCCAGCGCGGTGGCGACAAAGGTGCGAATACCGTTGATCATCGCATGGTGAGTTTCAGCCGAACGGGCCTGAACGATAATCTCCCGCTGCAGGATGTTCTCTTCAAGGGCGCTGATACGGCTGTTGCATTTAATCCCTTTGATCAGCAGCAGATATTCAGTCGCTGCTCCGGTCCAGCTCGCCAGCGTGACCGGAACCGTTTTGCTGCTGTCGCTGATAACGCGACGCAGCACTTTCATGCGCTTATGCACCTCACCGGCGCTGTTTGCCTCTTTTTCCAGCAGCAGCCGGAACTGCGGCGGAATATAGTCGGGCCGGGAGTTCTGGATAAGAAACGTCTCAGCGGCCTGCGTAATCAGCGTCAGCGACAGCGTATTAAGCATCTTTAGCCGGCGACTGCTGTTCTGCCAGCGAGACGACTCCATCATCAGCTGGCTGCGCATGCCGTTCAGGGCAGTGGTGCGGCGTACCAGCGCGCTCCAGGCTTTGTCCACCTCATCTTTATCTTCATGCGCAACGCAGAGCTGCAGCAGTTTATAATGCGCCACCAGCAGCGCATCCACTTCGGCATCGATGACTTTTTTAATGGAACGCGGTGAAAACAGCATATCTGCCAGAATCGCACAGAGGATCCCGAGCACAATTTCGCTGCAGCGCTCAACGGCAAACTGGGGGGCGAGCGTCAGCCCGCCGGTTGCGTCAGCGGTTACGACGATAATCAGTGCCGTGTAGCCTGCCAGCCCAAGCGCATAGGAGTTTTCGACTTTGATCAGCGAAGAGAGCCAGACGCAGAAACCGGCCCACATGCAGCACAGCAGCAACATCACGACCGGCGCACGCACGGTGGTGATCATGATAGTCAGCGCAGCGATACAGCCGATAAAGGTGCCGATGATGCGCAACACGCCGCGATAGCGCAGCGCGCCGGAGTAGGGATCGCCGCCGGCAGCAAAGGCGGTACCGCCAGCGACAATACCGGCCGTCATCACCGCCCAGCGCGGCGTTTCCAGATGAAAGTGAAAGCCAATCATCAGCGCGGCCACCAGCGCAAACGTCAGCTTGATCGGGAAACGCAAAAACTCAATCATCACGCCCCCGCTTAACCAAACTCACGCAGGCGATTGAAGAATTGTGCCAGCGGCGAGGCGTTGGTCTGCCGATCCTGCTCACCGGTGATCACCACGGTCGCGGTTGTGCCTGCCGGGAAGCGGTTGCCAGGCTGGGCATCAAGACGGATACGCACCGGCACGCGCTGCGCCAGGCGCACCCACTCCAGATTAGAGTCCACCGTTGCCATACCTTTATTATCAATGCTGCTGCTGCTGTTGGTCACCCCGGCAGCCACGCTGTCCACCGTGCCGCGTAACACGGTATTGCTGCCCAGCGGCGTGACTTCAGCGCGAAAGCCCGGACGCACGCCGCTGAGTTTGGTCTCTTCCATATAAGCCAGCACGTAGAAAGAGTGCTGCTGTACCAGCGCGACCGCCACGGAGCCGCGCGTAATGAACTCACCCTCATAGACATTGAGGTTGGTCACCCAGCCATCAGAGGGGGCTTTGATCGTGGTACGGTCGAGATCGATAACCGCCAGATCGCGGGTAGCGATCGATTTCGCCAGCTGATGTTCACTGGTCTGCAGATCGCTGTTAGCCTGTTCAATCGCCTCACGCGACATCGCGCTGGTACCGAGCTGATTACGGCGTCCCGCCTCGCGGCGTTTTTCACTCACCAGCGCCTGATAGTAGTCCACGTCTGCCTGCGCCTGCGCCAGCGCTTTCTGATAGCGCGGCCGGTCGACGATAAACAGCGTATCGCCCTTTTTCACCAGCTGGTTATCATGTACCGGCACGTCGGTGATCAGACCGGTGACATCAGGTGCGATAGCCACCACATCCGCAGAGAATTTAGCATCGCGTGTCCACGGGGATTCGGTGTAGAACACCCAGGCGCGGAAGACAATCACGACGGCGATGATAACCAGCAGGAGCGTAATCGCGTAACGCGCGATTTTTCTTATGAGCGCTTTCACTTAAAACCTCAGATGAATAGACGGGATACAAGATAAAACACACAGCAATACAGGGCCGTGTTAAACAGGGCCGGATGCCAGACCAGATCGTAGATCCCGCTTGGCGTCAGCACACGTTTCACCAGCCAGAACAGCGCCAGCGAAACCAGTAGTTCAATGAAGATGGGCGGGAAAGATAGCCCGAATACGACAAATACCGGAAGCACACTCATTTCGGTTCCTTAGTTCGACCTTGCCGGGATCGCACCGCTTTTACCCCCACGCTGTGCCGCACCGGGAATGGTTAAGCAGGCAGCAGAAAAATGGCAGTAACCTTCAGGCCGCCCTGCGCTAATCATAGCGTATCATCAGCCTGTCTGGTCCGTAACGGAATGCAGTGCATAAACCCAGCGCGCGTATAATAACGTGCCTGACTATATGTTTTCTACAAATCGTGACATAAATCACTTTTTAATCCGAATAAATAATCGCACGACTTAGCGCGATGTCTGTTTTTGCCAAAGTGGCTGAATCGGAGGCATTTATAGCTGACGCAGCCACAAAAAAGGCTGCCCGCAGGCAGCCCTTATAGTGACAGAGGTTCAGCACCTCAGGCGGTGCCGCCTACGGTGATTTTGTCCAGCTTCAGCGTCGGCTGGCCCACGCCAACCGGGACGCTCTGTCCCTCTTTACCGCATACGCCGACGCCTTTATCCAGCGCCAGATCGTTACCGACCATTGAGATTTGCTGCATCGCTTCAATGCCGGAACCAATCAGCGTAGCGCCTTTGACCGGCCGGGTAACTTTACCCTTCTCAATCAGATACGCCTCTGAGGTAGAGAAGACAAATTTGCCCGAGGTGATATCGACCTGACCACCGCCAAAGTTAGGCGCATAGAGGCCATATTCCACGCTTTCGATGATCTCCTGCGGCGTGGACTTGCCCGCCAGCATGTAGGTATTAGTCATGCGCGGCATCGGCAGATGCGCATACGATTCGCGCCGGCCGTTACCGGTTGGCGGCACACCCATCAGGCGGGCGTTAAGCTTATCCTGGATATAGCCCTTCAGGACGCCATTTTCGATCAGCATGTTGTACTGACCCGGAACGCCCTCATCATCCACCGCCAGCGAGCCACGCAGCCCCTCCAGCGTGCCATCATCCACCACGGTGCAGAGTTCCGAAGCAACCAGCTGCCCCATCTTGCCGCTGAATACCGACGTTTCACGACGGTTAAAGTCGCCCTCAAGGCCATGTCCTACCGCTTCGTGCAGCAGCACACCCGGCCAGCCAGCGCCCAGCACGACCGGCAGCGCGCCAGCTGGGGCTGCAACTGCAGAGAGGTTAACCAGCGCCATACGCACCGCTTCGCGCGCCCAGGCGTCAGCCCGGACGTCACCGCTCTCATCGGCGAGGAAAAATTCATAGCCGGTACGCGCGCCGCCGCCGCTTGAGCCGCGCTCGCGCTTGCCCTGATCTTCCACCTGCACGCTGATTGACAGACGCACCAGCGGACGAATATCGGCTGCCAGCGTCCCATCGGTTGCCGCAACCAGCACCTGTTCATAAACGCCGCTCAGGCTGGCATTGACCTCCTGTACGCGCGGATCGGCCGCGCGCGCCACGCGGTCTACGCGATGCAGCAGGGCGATTTTATCTTCGCGCGTCAGGCTGTCGAGCGGGTTAACCGGCGCATAGAGCGAACGTTGCATTACTGCCTGCAGCGTATGTGCGGTGCCATTGCCCTGCTCGCGTACGATACTGCGCGCGGCTTCCGAAGACTGCCGTAGCGCATTCAGGGTGATCTGGTCTGCATAAGCGAAGCCGGTTTTTTCACCGCTTACGGCACGTACGCCAACGCCCTGATCGATATGGTAGGAGCCATCTTTAATAATTTTATCTTCCAGCACCCAGGATTCATGGAAGCTGGACTGAAAATAGAGATCGGCATAATCCAGACGACGTTCTGAAAGCTGCCCTAACAGGGAATGGAGGTCCTGCTGATTAATGCTGTTCGCAGCTAGTAACTGCTCACTTACCAGATTCAGAGTCATCGTTTCTCACTCATTATGTGCTCAGATAGTCATAGCCTGCGGCAATTCCCCGACGGCGTCAAATTCACTTGCTGCCGGCGTCGCGCGCTTTGCGCAGCACTTCACTGATTTCCGGTTTATCCAGCGGGCCACTGATGTGATAGCGCAGCAGGGAAATCTTGTTCCAGAGCGGTCCCAGTACCTTGCTGGCGGCAAAAACGGCGGCCCCAACCACCGGATTGATTGCAAACGCCGTTGCCACACCGACCGACGCGGAGATCTCCGGCGCCACAACCGCTTCCATATCAATTTTTCGCTGTACCAGATCGATCCGGCCCTGCATCGCGATATCCGCCTCCAGCCCATCTACCAGCAGGTTATCAGTGCGCATGACGCCGTTTTCGATCCAGGCGGTGCCGTTGATTGAATCAAAATAGAAGCCATCGCTGAAGGTGTCGCTGAAATCCAGACGCAGCTTGCGCAGCAGCGCATCAAAACTTACCAGACGCAGCAGCTGTCCTGCCCGTCCGGTATTAACGTCGGCAATCTCTCCTTTGCCAAAGTGCGTTTTCAGCGTGCCGCTCAGCGACGCCTCAGCAGGCTGCCAGGGCGCGGCGCGCCAGTGCAGGTCATAATCCACGTTAAACGGCGCGTCGCGCAGCGGCGTGTTCATACCGAACCAGTTAGTGGCGTCATTGATATTGCTGCCGCTCAGGCGTCCCTTCAGCGAGGTGCGCGGATTGCCCGGCGAGTTAACCCATTCGCCACTGATGCTGAGCCGGGCGCTGCCGCTGTCCACAATTCCGTTAGTGAGTGCTAACGTCTCTCCGCGCGGCGTCAGCGTCGCAGCCATCTGTCCGAACTTCTGTCCGCGCAGCCAGCACTCATCGCAGTTAAGCTGCAGCGCAGGCCACTGGCTGAAATCGATCCCGCTGTCGCCGCTGAACGGTGATGACGCCTGTTTGCTGCCGGTCTCTTTCCATTGCGGATTGTAATAAAGGTAGTTCAGATTGATGCGCCACGGTGCACGCTGCGCTGTTGTCAGCGTGCCGCGCGCTTCACGACTCTCCAGCTTCAGCTGCGCATCACCGCCCGCGCCCTGCAGCAGAGTGGCGCTGACATCGTGCCACTGCTGCCCGCCCAGCGTCAGGGCTGGCGTATGCAACGTGACATCGCCAGGTAAGCCGACCCCGCCCACCTGCGTGGCGCCCTCTCCGCTGCCGCCCGCTCCGGCCAGAACACCGAGCCAGGCTTCTCCATCCAGCGGCGGCAGGTTTAATACCATACCGCGCTGCGCCGGGAGCGCAGGCGTTGCCGTGGTCTGGTTCTGCCAGATGCCGCGTTCGACGCGCAGCTGCGGCTCCAGCAGCCAGCGGCTGTTAAAGCGGTGCATCTCGCCCACGCTGCCGCTGAGCATAAAGCCGTTCAGATCGCCTTTAGCCTTAACCGTCACCGGCAGCGCCTCACCGGCAGATTTGGTCAGCGGCGCAGGTAAGTGACTGCTTACTGCTTTGCCATCGCCTCTGAGATCGACGCTGTAGTTCGCACCTCCGCTATGCGGCAGCGTAATAGCCACATCGCCCTGCCAGGCGAGTGAACCGCTGAGCTGACGCGCTACCGCCGCTGGCATCACGCTGAGACGCGCGGGCTGCCAGTCGCCCAGCAGGTGGACGTTAACGCCAAAATCCTGCGGATTCTCCTGCGTGCTGAAGGTCACGCCCAGCGGCTGACCAAACCAGTTTGCCTGCATCTCTTCGCTTTCAAGGTTGCCGTTGTTATAGCGGAAACGCCCTGTCAGCTGCGTCAGCGTGCTCTTCAGCGGTTTAATATGCAGCGTGTTGTTATTCATCACCACGTTGCCGCTGGCGTGTACCTGTTCGCCATCCAGCGGGATCTCCAGGTTGAGCGTGCTTTTGACGTTGCCCCCAACCTGCAGCTGCTGCAGCGCCGCGCCGAGCGACGATTTCAGCGGCGTCTCATTAAAGTAGGCGCCGATATCCGCCCCCTGCCCGCTCAGATCGCCGGCGATCAGCAGTTTCTCTTTAAGATAATCCGGAATAACGGCCGTGACGTTACGCGCTTCGACCTTGCCCAGGCGCGCGTTATCGGCGCGCATCCACAGGCCGTCATTCACAAAATCGAGATCGATATCCAGATCCTGCAGGGCCGGCCAGCCCGGCTGAAAGCGAAACGCGGCATTGCGCAGCGGCACTTTAACTTCAAACATGCCGTCGTTATGCTTAAACGGGAACAGGCGCGGATCGCCGGCGAACAGCAGCGTGGCGTTATCGGTCTCCCCGCCTTTTATCGCTTCGCTCAGGTAGTGCGTCAGGTTATGCCCCATCAGCGGTTCCGGCAGATAGCGCCAGGCATCACCCGCGTCGGTTACGCGGATGCCGGCCAGAATATCGAGCCGTGGTGCAGCGTCACTGTTTTGCTGATAGCGGAAATCTCCGCGCGCCCAGAGCGACCGCGCCTGCACATCCAGCTGATGTCCGGCCAGCGTCAGGCCGTGACGGTCGCGCAGCCAGCTCAGCTGGCCACTCAGCTGATGAATATCCAGCGGCGCCTGGAACATATCACCATAGGGCACTTCAGCCTGCCCCATGCTGAGATAAACCTGACCATTGCTGACGCTGCCGCTGGCGCGCCCGCTGAGATTGCTGATGCCCGGCAGCAGCTTCCAGTTATGCCATGCCAGATCGCGCCACGTCGCCTGCAGTCGCGTCTGTTCCGGCTGCGCCAGTGGAATATCCAGTGCCAGCGTATCGATATAACCGCGCGGCTGCAGCGCACGCCAGGTATCCAGCAGCGTCGGCGAGAGCGGGCCAATCAGCGGCACCAGCGGCGCAAACCGCTGCAGGTCCAGCCGGGTAGCGCGCACGCGGATCTCCGCTGCCGCTTTATCTTCAGGCTGCCACAGCAGCGCAATCCGGCCGGGCGCCCAGGCCACGCCATCGGTGCTGAGCCGGGTCTGCGGTATATTCAGGCTCCAGCCGTCGCGGAAGCGCGCCAGGTGTGCGGTCAGTCCGTCAATCTGCAGCTGATGGTCGCGCTGCTCGCCGCGCCAGCGCGCCCCACCCTGTTTGATCAGCACATCGCCCGCATAGAGTTCGCCATCGCGCAGGCTGGCCCACGCCGCCAGGCTGATACGCGCGCTCTCCAGACTGGTGTTATCACGCAGCCAGCGGCCAATCCAGGGACGCACATCCACATCGTCTGCCTGCATCCAGATGCGACCGTCGTTCAGCAGGCCACGGGTATCCTTTAAATCCAGCCTGACCTGCACCACGCCATGCTGGCCGGTAAAGCTGCTGAGGCTGACCTCGCCTTCAGCGCGATGCCGGCTGGCTTCATTCAGCCAGGTAAGGCGCGGTATCGCCAGCTCGGCATGCTGGCCTGAAGGCGTCAGAAAGCGGATAGTGCTGTCGCGCAAATCGAAGTGATCGAACTGGCGCAGGAAGAGGTCGTTAATCTGAGCAGGCTTGATGCTGGTGGTATCGCTGTCGCGGGTAAACAGCGGCCGCTCCGTCGCCAGACGCAGCTGCCAGAAGGTGAGATCGCGGAACTGCCAGCGCCAGTGCAGCAGCGACTGCCAGACATCCAGCGCAAGAGTGACGCGGCCAATGTGCAGTTCGCCATCCTGCTTCATATCAATGCGCAGATCGCGTACCTGCAGCGTCGGGCCAAAATTCTGCCACGTTCCCTGCAGTTCGCTGGCGTCTGCGTTGACGCCGCTGATGCGTGAAATCGTCTGCAGAATGTCGCTGCGATAGCTGTTGAGATGCGGCATCACCAGACGCAGCCCGCTCACCAGCAGCGCCACAATGACAATCACTGTGGCGATCAGCAGTAACAAAATCCCTGGCAACCGCCTCACACATCTCTCCTTGCTGGTCACTGGATAATAACGTCTGGCCGCAGGCCTTACATCATGACGACGTCAAACTGCTCCTGAGTATAGAGCGGTTCAACCTGAACTTTGACCTGTTTGCCGACAAAGATTTCGACTTCGGCCAGCGCATGCGACTCATCTGTTTTCAGCGCCTCGCCTACCGCCGGCGAGACGTAAACCAGAAAGCGGTCGGAGTCATAGGCGTGATGCACGCGTACAATTTCACGCATGATTTCATAGCAGACGGTCTCTACGGTTTTCAGCGAGCCGCGTCCTTTACACACCGGGCAGTCGGCACAGAGCACATGCTCAATGCTTTCACGCGTTCTTTTACGGGTCATCTCCACCAGACCCAGCGCTGAAAAGCCATGGATCCCGGTTTTGACCCGATCTTTACTCAGCGCACTCTCCAGCGAATGCAGCACGCGACGGCGGTGATCGTCATTACTCATGTCGATAAAGTCGATAATGATAATACCGCCGAGGTTACGTAACCGCAGCTGACGGGCAATAGCCTGCGTCGCTTCGATATTCGTATTAAATATGGTTTCATCCAGGTTACGGTGGCCAACAAACGCTCCGGTGTTGATATCTACCGTGGTCATCGCCTCCGTCTGATCGATAATCAGGTAGCCACCCGATTTAAGCTCGACCTTGCGCTCCAGCGAACGCTGAATCTCATTTTCTACATCATAGAGATCGAAAATAGGCTGCTTGCCGCTGTAATGCTCTATTTTGCCCGCCATTTCAGGAATATATTCGCTGGTAAATTCCACCAGCAGATCGCAGGTCAGACGCGAATCGACGCGAATGCGATCCAGCGCGGCGCCGGCAAAATCGCGCAGCACACGCTGCGCCAGCGCCAGTTCGCCATAGAGCAGGCAGCGCGTCTGGTTACGCTTTTTGCGCTCGCTGACTTTGGTCCACAGGCGTTTGAGAAACGCCGCATCCTGCGCCAGCTCTTCTGCGCCGATGCCTTCCGCAGCGGTACGAATAATAAAACCGCCCAGATCGTCACAGTAGGCAGCCACCACCGCTTTCAGCCGTTCGCGCTCCGCCTCACTTTCAATACGCTGTGAAACACCCACGTGTGATGCGCCGGGCATAAAAACCAGATAGCGGGACGGCAGCGTGATATCGGTGGTCAGGCGTGCGCCCTTGGTGCCGAGCGGATCTTTCACTACCTGCACCATCAGATCCTGCCCCTGGCGTACCAGCTCGGCGATGTCGCGTACAACAAAATTTTTCTTTTCATCGCCGGCAACACACTCGGTGTGCGGCATGATGTCGGAGGCGTGCAGAAAGGCGGCTTTATCCATGCCAATATCGACAAAGGCGGCCTGCATACCCGGCAGCACGCGGCTGACCCGGCCTTTGTAGATGTTGCCAACAATGCCGCGTCGCGCTTCGCGCTCAATATGAATTTCCTGCAAAATGCCGCCATCAATATAGGCAACGCGCGTTTCCGAAGGTGTCACATTTACCAGCAGTTCAGCCGTCATTCTGTCCCCTTAATGCACGCAGCGACTGAAAATGGCTCAGCAGCTCTGTGGTTTCCACCAGCGGTAGTCCCACTACGGCGTAGTAGCTGCCATTAATCGTGCGCACGAAATTGCCGCCCAGGCCCTGAATGCCATAGGCGCCCGCCTTATCCATCGGTTCGCCGCTGGTTATATAGTGCGCGATTTCATCAGCGGTCACGTTGCGGAAGGTCACATCGGTAAGCACCAGGCAATCCAGCAGCGTCTCGCTGTCAGCCAGCGCTATCGCGGTCATCACCTGATGCGTCTGTCCGGAGAGCCTTGCCAGCATCTCTGCGGCGTGTTCTGCATCACGCGGTTTTTCCAGTACGTCACCATTCAGCACCACAATCGTGTCCGCGCCCAGTACCGGCAGATCCCGGGGCGCCATAGCGACACCGGCGCGGGCTTTGTCCGCCGCCAGTCGGCGAACGTAATGTTCAGCCGCTTCGTCGGGCTGACGCTGCTCTTCGGTATGGGTTAACAGACGCTCAAACTGCAGCCCAAGCTGCGTAAGCAGCTCGCGCCGGCGGGGCGAGCCGGAAGCCAGATACAGGGTAATCATTGTGTTCCTTACTGAACGGCAAACTGCCGGCGGATCTTTCTCATCAATAAGAATAGCCAGGGCCAGAGGATGCCGTCGACCACGCTACTCCAGAAAATTTCTGGCCGGAATGAGACGTCTATGACCAGGAATTCAGCCCAAAAAACAATGACATCTACTGCCAGTGAAAGAACCATAACCATTAACGCCTGCTGCCACAATGCGAGGTTGCGGAACAGCTGGAATTTAAAGGCGACCAGGTAGGCGATGATACTGAAGGCCAGCGCGCGTACGCCCAGCGTGGAGCCGGCAATCAGATCCATAACGGCACCGAGAAAGAACCCGGTGCCGACGTTGACCCGATGCGGCAGCGCCAGCACCCAGTAGATCAGAATAAGCAGCAGCCACGACGGCCGGAACATATAGAACTGCTCCGGCCACGGCATGATTTGCAGAATTAATGCCAGCAGAAAAGAGAGCCAGATTACCCACCGTCCCTGACTGCGATATCGGCTCAAGGCTGGCCCCCACGCGTGTTCGCCGGCGTGCTCTGCGCACTCCCGCTGGCCGCAGAGGATGGCGGTCCCATCTGCTGACTCTGCTGCATCCCCGCGGGCGCCGGCGGCCCCATTTCACCCGCCGGTGGCAGCACCTGAGGCATCATCTGCATCAGACGCTCGTTCGCTACGCGATGTACCTCATCCGGTGCCATCGGCATATCGCCATTTTTATCTGCTCCCCACAGCAGCAGCAGGTAGCGCAGACGCTGCAGCCCGGCAGTCGGACGCGCCTGAATGACCGTATAGGCGCGCTGGGTATCAACTTTGACTGACGACACGACGCCGACCGGATAACCTTCCGGGAACCGGCCGCCGAGGCCGGATGTCACCAGCACGTCGCCGACGCGAATATCAGTATTGCCTGGCAGATGCTCCAGCTGCAGATCTTCGCTGCAGCCGTTACCGGCAGCAATAACGCGAATATCGTTACGCAGCACCTGAATCGGCAGCGCGTGAGAGGCGTCGCAGATCAGCAGCACGCGGCTGGTCAGCTGGCCAACGGCCACCACCTGCCCGACAACGCCTTTATCGCTGATCACCGGCTGACCTTCGTAAACGCCGTTTACGCTGCCCTTATCGATCACCACCTGATCGGTATAAGGATCGGTGCCGGTTGAGATCACCTGCGTCACCATTTTGTGCTCATCCTGACGCAGCGGCGATCCAAGCAGCTCGCGCAGGCGGGCATTTTCCTGCTTATATTGCCCCAGCATCAGCAGATCGCTGTTTTTCAGGAAAAGCTCGCGGCGCAGCGCTTTGTTCTCCAGCTCCAGCTGCTGACGGGATGCCAGCGTATCCGACACGCCGTCAAGCAGCTGTCGCGGGCCGTTGGCCAGAAAATAAAATGGGCTGACTGACGTGTCCAGATAGTTGCGGATCCGGGAGAAAGTACTTACGCGGCTGTCGGCGATGATAATCGCAATTGCCACGATAACGGCCAGAAAGAGACGCAACTGCAGGGAAGGCCCCCTGCTAAAAATCGGCTTCATAAATTCTGCGAATTCCTCGACATCAGGGAAGAAGCACCAGTCCGCAGACCCGCGCCTCCAGGGCTGGACGCACTATGCCGTCATACGCAGCCGCGTCATTTACCCATGCCTGAACCGCCGCTGCATAATACAACGCTGCGTGCGGTTCAGTTTATGATGAGTATTGTCGCGATTCCCTGCGCAATATGACCATGGTCGCAGCCAGTGAGGAATTACTCCTCGCTGAACAGATCGCCACCATGCATGTCGATCATCTCCAGCGCTTTACCGCCGCCACGCGCTACGCAGGTCAGCGGATCTTCCGCTACCACGACCGGAATACCTGTCTCTTCCATCAGCAGGCGATCCAGATTACGCAGCAGTGCGCCACCGCCGGTCAGCACCATGCCACGCTCTGAAATATCAGAAGCGAGCTCTGGCGGACACTGCTCCAGCGCAACCATAACCGCGCTGACGATGCCGGTCAGCGGCTCCTGCAGCGCTTCAAGAATTTCATTTGAGTTCAGCGTAAAGCCACGCGGCACGCCTTCTGCAAGGTTACGGCCGCGCACTTCGATTTCGCGCACTTCGTCGCCCGGATAGGCTGAACCGATTTCATGCTTGATACGTTCTGCGGTGGCTTCACCAATCAATGAACCGTAATTGCGGCGCACGTAATTGATGATAGCTTCATCAAAGCGATCGCCACCGATACGTACAGAAGAGGAGTAGACCACGCCGTTCAGGGAGATCACGGCGACTTCAGTCGTACCGCCACCGATATCCACGACCATAGAACCGGTTGCTTCAGAGACCGGCAGGCCGGCACCGATAGCCGCAGCCATCGGCTCTTCAATCAGGAATACTTCGCGTGCCCCTGCGCCCTGCGCAGATTCACGGATAGCGCGACGCTCAACCTGGGTCGCGCCGACCGGTACACACACCAGTACGCGCGGACTCGGGCGCATAAAGCTGTTGCTGTGTACCTGCTTAATAAAGTGCTGGAGCATTTTTTCAGTCACGAAGAAGTCGGCAATCACGCCATCTTTCATCGGACGAATAGCGGCAATGTTGCCCGGCGTACGGCCAAGCATCTGCTTTGCGTCATGACCAACAGCCGCTACGCTCTTTGGGGAGCCGGCGCGGTCCTGACGGATAGCAACCACTGAAGGCTCGTTCAGCACGATGCCCTGTCCTTTTACATAAATCAGGGTATTCGCAGTACCCAGGTCAATGGACAAGTCATTGGAAAACATGCCGCGAAATTTTTTAAACATACTAAGGGATAATCCTGCAAGCTGGGGGCGGAAAATAAAATCCGCTTACTTTACCAACCACACGAAGCCGCTACAAGGCGCAAAAACGTTCGGCTAAGGTGAAAAAATAGACCATATAATTTTTCCGGCCGGTACTGTTCGCTACTGGCAGCGCCAGATAGCGCTAAACGGCCCTCTTTAACGCAAATTGCCCGGACCTGCGGCGGGGTTATCGACATAAAATTTAACATTTCATGCCTCTGGCTCTGCCCGCTCCCGCTGGTTAACGCCAGAAAAACATCGATTGCCGGGACAAACCCTGCCAGCGCATCAAATGCGGTAACGTTGCGAGTGTTTTTTAACGTTACTGTTAACCGGTAAGGAAGGCGCAAACAGATCGCCCTGCCCGCCCGCTACCCCAAGTGCAGTCAGGGTTTGCCATTCAGCCCGGGTACGCACGCCAGCAGCAAAAACATAGCTGGAGGTGGATTTACACACCTCCAGCAGGCTTTGCACAAAAAGCTGATTCTCTGTGCGGCGGTCAATATTCCGTACCAGCCCCGGATCCAGCTTAATCACATCAACAGGAAGCTGGCGGATATAGGCGCTGCTGACCACCGTCATTCCCGCCTGATCGACTGCGATACGGCAGCCAAACGTGGTGAGCATGTGAAAGACCGGCAGCAAACGATTGATGTGTTGACACACATCCGCCTCGGCAAGTTCAAATAAAAATCGCCGGCGCTGGGATTTATTACACTGCAGCAGCAATTTTTGCAGCCAGCGCTGGAACGGGCGCTGCAGCAGTGAATCGATACTTACCGGCAGCGCCAGCGTCTCATCCGGCCACACTTCTGTCAGCGCGGCGATGCGCGTCACCAGCTGGCGATCCCAGCTGTCGGTCAGCCCCAGCTGCATGACCAGCGGCATAAACTCGGCGGCAACCACTTCTTTATCACCATCAAATATGCGCGCCAGCATCTCTCGGTGGTGCACTTTACCATCCAGCAGTACCGCAGGCTTTTGATAAAGACGGGGACCACCGCGATTGAGCGTATTCTCCAGCAGCGTACGCCAGCGCACGCTGCCGCGGCCCATCTCCAGCGGATTACCCTCGCCCACTGACCAGGTGTTGCCTCCCTGCAGCACGGCGCGCCGCGTGGCCAGCTCTACGCTCTCCATCACCTGCAGTGCGCTCTGTCCGCTGCACCAGGCGTTGATGCCGATATGGATTAAATCATCACGATCCACCCTGCGCATCGGCGGCAGCGAGTCCACCGCATTGATAAGCTGCTCGGCGATGCTGTTCGCCTCTTTCAGCGTCCGGTGCGGCAGCAGCACGGCAAAATCGCTGCGAAAATAGCGGGCCAGCAGCGCCCCCGGATAGCGCAGCACAAACGTAGAAAACATATTGATGATATCAAACAGGTACTCTTCGGCCAGCGTCGGACCAATTATCTCATGCAGATTGTCGAAGTCAGGCAGGCGGATCATCATTACCACGCCATGCGTACCGACATCCTCCTGATCTTCCAGCAGCGTCGCCAGCTGGTTATCAAAAAAGAGGCGATTATTGAGACCTGTGCGCGCATCCTGAGCCGCAAACGTGCGGATCAGCGTATCGATTCGCAGACGCTGTTCTCCTGCTTCCTGCAGATCGCTGAGCAGCGTATCCAGCGCGCGGCTGGCTTTAGCCGGCCATTCAGTGGTGCCCGGAACGCGGGCAATGCGCTCGCCGGCAATAATGCGTTCCGCGCGCGCCTCCAGCCGATCCATATTGCGCCAGCGGCGATTAAGCCAGTGGTGCGTCATCGCCAGCAGCGCCGCCATAATGGCAACCACGCTCAGCAGCACCACCAGCGTATAGGCGCCGGTAAAGGAGCGGAACCAGGTTTTTGCCGGATCGAGAACCACGACGCGCAGCTGCATTTCGGGCGCATGCACCAGGGGCAGCTCAAGCTGAATAAACCGGTTAGGCTCATCTTCCAGCATCGGATTCTCATGGCGGGTAAGACGGAATACTTCGCCTTCGTCATTGAGCAGCGTGACCTGCTCAGCGTTGATCACCGGCATCAGCCGCGTCAGCCACTGTTCAACCTCCTGCGGCGACTGAGTCATCAGCGCTTTGTCAACTTCGGTCGCCAGCGTATCGATACGGCTCTCAACGCGCTCCTGCGACAGCCAGATAAAACTAAAAGCGCAGCCTACCAGCATCAGTAACATTGCCAGTAAGCTTAATAATGTAATAAACGCAGAAAACTTCGTTGTTAATCGCATCCCTGTGCCTGTACCACTGCGGTTATAAACGGGCAGCCAGCCTGTGCGTCATTCAGCTGACGCAATCCTGAGCAAAGTACCATAAATAGCTGTCTGAATCAGCGCCAATGCTCCGGCAAGCACGCTGTCGCGCGAGTATAACGGTAAAGTCACGGCGCCTGACTGCCGGGCCGACTTTTTCGTCCTATTCTCAACAGAGGCTGTCTGCCAGGAAATTTCATATTTTCCCCGGCAAAGTGGCATCGCCGATGGGGTTTACGCATCTTAATGATCACTGCTTATCTGCCGGAGAACACCATGAAGTTCAAGCACACTCTCACTGAAGCTGATGTTACCCCGGAAAACATCTTTGCGCTGCGCCGGCGTCAGGTGCTGAAGGCGCTGGGGATTGGCGCTGCCGCTGCGACGCTGCCGGGTAGCGCGCGGGCGGACATTCTGAGCTGGTTTAAAGGAAACGATCGACCGCCGGCACCCGCAGGACGCGATTTGACGTTCACCAAACCCGCACAGTGGCAGGCGGATTTGCCCCTGACGCCTTACGATAAGGTTGCGGGCTACAACAACTTTTATGAGTTTGGCCTGGATAAGGCCGATCCCGCAGCTAACGCCGGCTCACTAAAGACTGAACCCTGGCAGCTGCGTATTGATGGCGAAGTGGCTAAGCCCATGACGCTGGATATGGATGACATTTTTAAACGCTTTGCCATGGAGCAGCGTATCTACCGTATGCGCTGCGTTGAAGCCTGGTCAATGGTCGTGCCCTGGGTGGGCTTTGAACTCAGTAAGCTGCTGAAGCTGGCTGAACCCACCAGCCGCGCACGCTATGTGGCGTTTCAGACGCTCTACGACCCTGAACAGATGCCAGGTCAGAAAGATCGCTTTATTGGCGGCGGGCTCGACTATCCCTATGTTGAAGGATTGCGGCTGGATGAAGCGATGCATCCGCTGACGCTGCTCAGCACCGGTGTCTACGGCAAAGCGCTGCCGCCGCAGAATGGTGCCCCGATACGCCTGACGGTGCCGTGGAAATATGGATTCAAAGGCATTAAATCGATTGTGAAAATCACGCTGACCGCTGAACAGCCGCCGACCACCTGGAGCCAGATTGCCGCCAGCGAATATGGGTTTTACGCCAATGTGAATCCGCACGTTGACCACCCGCGCTGGTCACAGGCGACAGAGCGTTTTATCGGCGCGGGCGGCCTGCTCAACGTAGAGCGGCAGCCTACGCTGCTGTTTAACGGTTATGCACGTGAGGTTGCGTCACTCTATCGCGGGCTCGATCTGCGGGAGAATTTTTAAATGCGACTGACCCTGCGACAGGTTACCTGGCTTAAAGTGGTGCTGCACCTGGCCGCCCTGCTGCCGCTGGTCTATCTGGTGCTTTCGGCTGCTCAGGGCTGGCTGAGTGCCGATCCGGCCAAAGATATTCAGCACTTTACCGGCAGAATGGCGCTGAAGCTGTTGCTGGCAACGCTGCTGGTCACTCCGCTGACGCGCTATCTCAAACAGCCACTGCTGATCCGCACCCGCCGGATGCTGGGTCTCTGGTGCTTTGCCTGGGCCACGCTACATCTGATCAGCTACTGGCTGCTGGAGCTGGGCTTTACGCATCTGCGCCTGCTCGGCAGTGAAATTTTCGCCCGCCCCTATCTGCTGCTGGGTATGATCAGCTGGGTGGTGCTATTTGCGCTGGCGATAACCTCATTTCAGCGCGCGCAGCGCAAGCTGGGCAGACGCTGGCAAACGCTGCATAACGCTATCTATCTGGTAGCGATCCTCGTTCCCATTCACTATCTCTGGTCAGTCAAAGTCCTGTCACCACAGCCGTGGCTCTATGCGCTGGCAGCCGCGCTGCTGCTGGCGTGGCGCTATAAAAAGTTACGCAAAAGCTTCAGCCGCTGATTTTCCTGAGGTTGTTTTCTCCCCCCGCTTTCTGTTAAAACGTGTGGCCTTCGGGCCGCACCGGATCAACTTCGCAGATAAGACCAGTATTTTGCTGCGAATTGTCCCGAAACGGATATAATGCCCGGCTTTATTGCAAGCAAACCCTTCTTTTTCACTCTCAAGGGTGACAAATGAAGGATGTCGCGGTATTTTACGCGATGCCCTAATGATTGCAGGAGATAGCCGCAAGATGGCGCATAAATTTCACATACTGTTGTTGAACGGTCCCAACCTGAATTTGCTGGGAACGCGCGAGCCTGACAAGTATGGTCACGCCACGCTGGCTGATATCGTCAGCGATCTGGCGCAGCAGGCTGACCAGCACCATGTGAAATTGAGTCATTTGCAATCGAACGCAGAATATCAGCTGATCGATCGTATTCACGCCGCGCGCAGCGATGTGGATTACATCATCATCAATCCGGCTGCGTTCACGCACACCAGCGTTGCGCTGCGTGATGCTTTGCTGGCGGTAAGCATACCTTTTATCGAGGTGCATCTCTCCAACGTGCATGCACGCGAGCCGTTCCGGCACCACTCCTATCTTTCCGATGTATCTGCCGGCGTCATTTGTGGACTTGGCGCGGATGGGTACGCGTGGGCTTTACAAACGGCGATAAAACGCCTGTCACATTCCAATTAAACAGAGTACGGAACCACACTCATGGATATTCGTAAAATTAAGAAACTGATCGAACTGGTTGAAGAGTCCGGCATTGCTGAGCTGGAAATCTCTGAAGGCGAAGAGTCAGTTCGCATCAGCCGTTCACCTGCCAATGTCGGTTATCCTATGATGCAGCAGGCTTATGCTGCACCTGCTCCGCAGCCTGCACTGGCCGCTGCCGTTGCGCCGGTTGCTGCCGCTCCGGTTGAAGCCGCTAAGCCTGAAGTCAGCGGTCACATTGTCCGTTCACCGATGGTCGGCACCTTCTACCGCACCCCAAGCCCGGACGCAAAAGCGTTTGTGGAAGTGGGTCAGAAAGTGAACGCTGGCGATACCCTGTGCATCGTTGAAGCGATGAAAATGATGAACCAGATCGAAGCCGATAAATCCGGCGTTGTGAAGGCGATCCTGGTAGAAAGCGGCCAGCCGGTTGAATTTGACGAGCCGCTGGTCGTCATCGAATAACGAGGCGAAGCATGCTGGATAAAATTGTCATTGCTAACCGTGGTGAAATCGCGCTGCGCATTCTGCGTGCCTGCAAAGAGCTGGGCATCAAAACCGTAGCGGTCCACTCCACGGCAGATCGCGACCTCAAGCACGTGCTGCTGGCAGATGAAACTGTCTGCATCGGCCCGGCGCAGTCGGTCAAAAGTTACCTGAATATTCCGGCCCTGATCTCTGCCGCTGAAATTACCGGCGCAGTTGCGATCCATCCGGGATATGGCTTTCTGTCTGAGAACGCTGATTTTGCTGAGCAGGTTGAACGTTCAGGCTTTATCTTTGTGGGTCCGAAAGCGGATACGATCCGCCTGATGGGCGACAAAGTTTCTGCTATTACCGCGATGAAAAAAGCGGGCGTACCGACCGTTCCGGGTTCAGATGGCTCACTGACTGATGATATGGATAAAAACCGCGCTATCGCGAAGCGTATCGGTTATCCGGTTATTATCAAAGCCTCTGGCGGCGGCGGCGGACGCGGTATGCGCGTTGTACGCCATGAAAAAGATCTTGAGCAATCCATCGGCATGACGAAAGCGGAAGCCAAAGCGGCTTTCAATAACGACATGGTCTACATGGAAAAATTCCTCGAGAACCCGCGCCATATCGAAATTCAGGTGCTGGCCGATGGCCAGGGCAACGCCATCTATCTGGCGGAGCGCGACTGCTCCATGCAGCGTCGCCACCAGAAAGTGGTGGAAGAAGCACCTGCACCAGGCATCACGCCGGAACTGCGTCGCTTCATCGGCGAGCGCTGCTCTAACGCCTGCGTGGAAATTGGCTATCGTGGAGCCGGTACTTTTGAGTTCCTGTATGAAAACGGCGAGTTCTACTTTATTGAGATGAACACCCGTATTCAGGTTGAACATCCGGTTACCGAAATGATCACCGGCGTTGACCTTATCAAAGAGCAGCTGCGTATTGCTGCCGGTCAGCCGCTGTCGATCAAACAGGAAGATGTGGTCGTACGTGGTCATGCGGTGGAATGCCGTATCAACGCCGAAGATCCTAATACCTTCCTGCCAAGCCCGGGTAAAATTACGCGTTTCCACGCGCCGGGTGGCTTTGGTGTACGCTGGGAATCGCACATTTACGCTGGCTACACCGTGCCGCCGTACTACGATTCCATGATTGGCAAACTCATTACTTACGGCGAAACCCGTGAAGTGGCGATCGCCCGCATGAAAAATGCACTGGCTGAGCTGATCATCGACGGCATCAAAACCAACGTCGAGCTGCAGATGAAAATCATGTCCGACGAAAACTTCCAGCAGGGTGGCACCAACATCCACTATCTGGAGAAAAAACTCGGCCTGCACGAAAAGTAATCGCAGCGCAGAGCACGACAGAGGCCGGTTAATCCGGCCTTTTTTATTGTTATCGCCTGTGAGGTTATCTGATGGATGGGCGTTTTCTACAAGCGAACAAAGAGGCGCGCTGGTCGCTGGGCCTCGCTCTCGCATATCTGCTGGTGTGGGCCCTGTCTGCCTGGCTCGGCGGGACGCAAAGCGGAATATCTGGCCTGCCCCGCTGGTTCGAACTCTCCTGCATATTTGCACCGCTACTGTTTACCGGACTCTGTGCGCTGATGGTCCGCGTCATTTTCCGTGATATGTCACTGGAGGACCGTGATGGAGAGTGAGATCCTTCTGCCGCTGCTGGCTTACCTGGTTCTGATCGCCGTGCTATCGGTAATCGCCATGCGCAAACAGCGCCAGGGCAGTTTTCTGACCGAATATTTTCTCGGCAGCCGCTCCATGGGCGGGTTTGTGCTGGCCATGACGCTGACCACAACCTATATCAGCGCCAGCTCATTTATAGGGGGGCCCGGTGCCGCCTATAAATATGGTCTGGGCTGGGTACTGCTGGCGATGATTCAGGTGCCTGCCGTCTGGCTATCACTGGGCGTGCTCGGCAAGAAATTTGCCATTCTGGCCCGGCGCTATAACGCAGTAACGCTCAACGATATGCTTTATGGTCGCTATCGCAGCCCGCTGCTGATCTGGCTGGCCAGTATCAGCCTGCTGGTGGCATTTATCGGTGCCATGACCGTGCAGTTTATCGGCGGCGCTCGCCTGCTGGAAACGGCGGCGGGCATTCCTTACGATACGGGCCTGCTGATTTTTGGCGGAACTATCGCCCTTTATACGGCTTTCGGGGGCTTTCGCGCCAGCGTGCTGAACGATGCGATGCAGGGGCTGGTAATGCTGGCTGGCACGTTTCTGCTGCTGTTTGCTGTTATTCATCATGCCGGCGGGCTGAGTCACGCGGTCAGCACGCTGCGCGCTATCGATCCGCAACTGGTGTCGCCGGAAGGGGCAGGCAATGTGATTACACCTGCCTTCCTCAGCTCATTCGCCGTACTGGTCTGCTTTGGCGTTATCGGTTTGCCACATACCGCCGTACGCTGCATCTCTTACAAAGACAGCAAGGCGATGCATCGCGGGATCATTCTCGGCACCATCGTGGTGGTGATCCTGATGCTGGGGATGCATCTGGCTGGCGCGCTGGGACGTGTGGTATTGCCTGACCTGACCATACCTGACCAGGTGATCCCGACGCTGATGATTACCGTACTGCCGCCGATGGCAGCCGGCATTTTTCTTGCCGCGCCGATGGCGGCCATTATGTCGACCATTAACGCGCAGCTCCTGCAGGCATCCGCTACGCTGATCAAAGATCTCTATCTGCGTCTTGCGCCCCGGCAGAGTGAAAATGAAGCGCGGCTGCGCATGCTCTCCGGCACGATTACTTTTGTGCTGGGCATCCTGCTGCTGCTGGCGGCCTGGAATCCGCCGGATATGATCATCTGGCTTAATCTGCTGGCGTTTGGCGGGCTGGAAGCGGTCTTTCTGTGGCCGCTGGTGCTGGGTCTCTACTGGGAGCGCGCCAATGCTGCCGGAGCCATCAGCGGTATGATCGCCGGTGCCGTAAGCTATACGCTGCTCGCCAGCCTGAATATTGAGTGGTGGGGACTCCACCCTATTGTTCCCTCGCTAACCCTGAGCCTGCTCGCTTTTCTGGCAGGTAACCTGTTTGGCAGCGCGTCTGCGACGCACGACGCTGCACTGAAATAAAGAGAAACGCTATGCCATGGATTCAAATCAAGATTAACAGCACCGGAGAACAGGCTGAGCCGCTGAGCGATGCTCTGATGGAAGTGGGTGCCGTCTCGGTGACGTTTCAGGACACGCACGACAATCCGGTGTATGAACCTCTTCCGGGTGAAACCCGACTGTGGGGTGATACTGATGTCATTGGCCTGTTTGACGCCGAAAGTGATATGGATGAGGTGGTAGCCGCACTGCGTCTGCAGCCGGTGCCGGGATCGACCTTTCACTACAAGATCGAGCAGATCGAAGATAAAGACTGGGAGCGCGAGTGGATGGACAACTTCCATCCGATGCGCTTTGGTGAACGCCTGTGGATCTGTCCAAGCTGGCGGGATGTTCCCGATCCGGACGCGGTCAACGTCATGCTCGATCCCGGCCTGGCCTTCGGCACCGGAACTCACCCTACCACGTCACTCTGCCTGAGCTGGCTGGATGGTCTCGATCTGCAGGGCAAAACGGTGATCGACTTTGGCTGCGGCTCCGGCATTCTGGCGATCGCCGCGCTCAAGCTGGGTGCCGCACAGGCGATTGGGATCGATATCGATCCGCAGGCCATTCAGGCGAGCCGTGATAATGCTGAACGCAACGGCGTGGCAGATCGCCTGTCGCTCTACTTGCCACATCAGCAGCCTGAAAACCTGCAGGCTGACGTGGTGGTCGCCAACATTCTGGCGGGCCCGCTGCGCGAACTGGCACCGCTGATTGGCGTTCTGCCAAAAGCAGGCGGCTACCTTGGTCTTTCTGGCGTACTGGCCAGTCAGGCAGAAAGCGTTTGTGAAGCTTATGCTGAGCGCTTCGCACTTGATCCGGTCGCGGAGAAAGAAGAGTGGTGCCGTATTACCGGACGCCTGCGTTAGTTTTTACCCCAGGTCTGCAAGCGCAAGCCTGGGGTTTCTTCGGAACAGATAGCATGCGGTACCGGCACTGCCTTCGGACAGAATAATTTTGTATTAAATTTGCGCAAATAGCCGTTAATTCTGTGGTTAATTCGTTAAAATCGCGGCTTTTATATCGCGTTTTGCGGTCTGAATTCAGAAAAATGTTTGTTCACAATTTCGCCTTAAATATTTAACCTAATGATTTTAAAAGACTATTATGAGAGGCGGGTTGATGGCAGCGCAGACGCTTTAATGTTAAGAGGCTGTTGTTCAAAGTTTGGCCTTTCATCTTCCGGAAAAAATGCGTAATATACGCCGCCTTGCGAACAGTTAGGGTCACTTCTTTTTTCATGCGCATTGGACACCACCAGCTACGTAATCGCCTCATTGCTGCGCCTATGGCCGGAGTAACCGACAAGCCATTTCGCACACTCTGTTACGAGAACGGCGCCGGTATGACTGTCTCCGAGATGCTGTCATCTAACCCGGAAGTCTGGGCCAGTGACAAATCCCGGCTGCGTATGGTGCATAGTGACGAGCCCGGCATTCGTGCCGTGCAAATTGCTGGCTGCGATCCCGATGAGATGGCTGCCGCCGCGCGAATTAACGTTGCGTCTGGCGCGCAGGTTATCGATATCAATATGGGTTGTCCGGCTAAAAAAGTGAATCGTAAGATGGCTGGCTCCGCGCTGCTGCAGCATCCGCAACTGGTAGAATCGATTCTCCGTGCGGTCGTTAATGCAGTAGACGTACCGGTTACGCTGAAGATTCGCACCGGCTGGGACAAAGAAAATCGTAATTGTACAGAGATTGCCCAATTGGCTGAACGTTGTGGCATTCAGGCTCTCACCATTCATGGACGCACCCGCGCCTGTTTGTTTGAGGGGCAGGCTGAATACGACAGCATTCGGACAGTTAAGCAGAGCGTTTCCATTCCGATTATCGCGAATGGGGACATAACTGACCCGCATAAAGCCAGGGCAGTGCTCGACTACACCGGGGCAGATGCTCTGATGGTAGGACGTGCTGCTCAGGGAAGACCGTGGATCTTCCGGGAAATCCAGCATTATCTGGACACAGGGGAGCTGCTTGCACCAAAGCCGCTGGCAGAGGTGAAGCAAATGCTGATTGGACATATACGGGAGCTGCACGACTTTTACGGTCAGCGCAAGGGATACCGTATTGCCCGAAAACACGTTTCCTGGTATTTGCAGGAAAGTGCCCCTGACGACCAGTTTCGGCGCACATTCAACGCCATTGAGGATGCCAGCGAACAGCTGGAGGCGTTGGAGGCATACTTCGAAAATCTTGCGTAAACGAAATAAAGAGCTGAAAGAACTATGTTCGAACAACGCGTAAATTCTGACGTACTGACCGTTTCTACCGTTAACTCACAGGATCAGGTGACCCAAAAGCCACTGCGTGATTCGGTTAAACAGGCACTGAAGAACTATTTTGCTCAACTGAATGGTCAGGATGTTAGTGATCTGTATGAGCTGGTACTGGCTGAAGTTGAGCAGCCTCTGTTGGACATGGTAATGCAGTATACCCGTGGCAACCAGACCCGTGCAGCCCTGATGATGGGTATCAACCGTGGTACTCTGCGTAAGAAGCTGAAAAAATACGGCATGAACTAATTGTTCGTTGCTGCGATAACGCCAGCCTCCGGGCTGGCGTTTTTGTTTCTGTCGCCGCTTCCGCTCATCACCTCAGGTGAAACAGTTACCGCCTGAATGGTAACTATCGTTGCAATCTCCTGCGTCATTTTTACTGCTCCCTCTCCTGCGTAAATCTGCGGGCTGTTCACACGTGCCTGCCACTATCCCCGGTCACTGCTGCGTTTACCCATAGCGGCATTAACTGGTCCGGCTAATGAGCGGTAGCTCACACTGCGCTCCAATAGTGAAACTATTTGCACTATTTGTGATCGCGGCGACTCGTCATGCCGCCTTTTGGTGCGCGATAGTAACCGCACGTTACTTCCTGCCCTTTTCTGACGCTCTTTCCTGAAGAATTCAGCCCGCTGCAAACCTGGCATCAGCTTTGCAACAGGCTGGATGGCTAATTGCCACCGACAGACAGCAGTGCACTACAAAGTGCGCACCACAATAACAACAGACGAACCGCCACACAGGATGCTTTATGAAAAAGATGATGCTCTCCACCCTGATTGCCGCTGCCACGCTGCTGAGCGTGACTCAGCAGGCGCATGCAGGTACCACTCTGGACGCAATTAAAAAGAAAGGGTTTGTGCAGTGTGGGATCAGTGATGGACTGCCTGGTTTCTCGTACGCAGATGCCAGCGGCAAATTCACGGGTATTGATGTGGATGTCTGCCGCGCCGCCGCCGCTGCCGTGTTTGGCGATGCCGGCAAAGTTAAATATACCCCGCTGACGGCTAAAGAGCGCTTCACTGCGCTGCAGTCGGGCGAAGTGGATATCCTGTCGCGTAATACTACCTGGACCTCTTCACGCGATGGCGGAATGGGCTTTCTGTTTGCCGGCGTAAACTACTATGACGGCATTGGCTTCCTGACGCATAAGAAAGCGGGACTGAAAAGTGCCAAAGAGCTGGATGGCGCAACGGTCTGTATTCAGGCGGGTACCGATACCGAACTCAATGTCGCCGACTATTTCAAAGCGAATAAAATGCAGTACACCCCGGTCACCTTTGACCGCTCCGATGAGTCAGCCAAAGCACTTGATAGCGGCCGCTGCGATACACTCTCCTCCGATCAATCCCAGCTCTATGCGCTGCGTATCAAGCTGGGCAAGCCTGACGAATTTATTGTACTGCCGGAAGTGATCTCCAAAGAGCCGCTCGGGCCGCTGGTACGTCGCGGTGACGACGACTGGTTTACGATTGTTAAGTGGTCGCTGTTTGCCATGCTGAATGCCGAAGAGATGGGCATCAGCTCAAAGAACGTCGATCAGATGGCAGCAAAACCGACCACGCCTGACATGGCGCATCTGCTGGGTGCAGAAGGCGACTTTGGTAAAGACCTGAAACTTGATAACAAGTGGGCCTATAACATCATCAAGCAGGTGGGCAACTATCAGGAAATTTTTGACCGCAACGTCGGTAAAGATAGCGCGCTGAAAATCGCACGCGGACAGAATGCGCTCTGGAATCAGGGCGGTATTCAGTACGCACCGCCGGTGCGCTGATTTACTGCTGTGCCAGTCGGGCACCGCGTCCTGCGGTGCCCACGCGTATCTATCATTGAGGTTTCAACATGTCGCAACGCCCAACCGTGAAAAGGGATTTTTCATTCGGTAACCCTGCGGTTCGCGCCTGGCTTTACCAGTTTGTCGCGATTATTGCGGTAGTGGCCGTGGTGGGATATTTAATCCACAACACCATTATCAATCTGGCTAACCGCGGCATTACGTCAGGTTTTGGCTTTTTGGAGCGCAGTGCCGGTTTTGGTATTGTTCAGCATCTGATTGACTACACCGAGGGAGATACATACGCCCGGGTCTTTATGGTCGGGCTGACCAATACCCTGCTGGTCTCTGCACTTTGCATCGTCTTTGCATCCCTGCTTGGCTTTGCGGTAGGCCTGGCGCGCCTGTCCGATAACTGGCTGCTGCGTAAGCTCTCTGCCATTTATATTGAGACGTTCCGTAATATTCCGCCGCTGCTGCAGATTTTCTTCTGGTACTTTGCCGTACTGCGTAATCTGCCGGGTCCGCGCCAGGCGCTAAACGCCTTTGACCTCGCCTTTGTCAGCAATCGTGGCTTGTATATTCCATGGCCCCAGTATGCACCTGGTACGCTGCCGTTTCTGGTTGCGCTGGCGTTAAGCATTATCGCCAGCCTGGCGCTGTTTCGCTTTAATCGTAAACATCAGCTGAAAACCGGTCAGCTGCGTCGTACCTGGCCCGCTGCAGCCGGGCTCATTGTGCTGCTGCCGCTGATTGCTCATACCCTGTTCGGCGCGGGCGTGCACTGGGATGTGCCTGAGCTACGCGGATTCAATTTCCGCGGTGGCTTTGTGATGATCCCGGAGCTGGCGGCGCTGACGGTGGCGCTCTCTATTTATACCTCTTCATTTATTGCTGAGGTGATCCGCGCCGGTATTCAGTCAGTACCACATGGCCAGAGTGAAGCAGCGCGCTCGCTGGGACTGCCGAATCCCGTGACGCTACGTCAGGTCATTATTCCTCAGGCGATGCGCGTCATTATTCCTCCGCTGACCAGTCAGTATTTAAACGTAGTCAAAAACTCGTCGCTGGCCGCCGCTATCGGCTACCCCGATATGGTGTCGCTTTTTGCCGGTACGGTGCTGAATCAGACCGGCCAGGCAATAGAAACCATTGCGATTACCATGGCGGTTTATCTCATCATCAGCCTGACCATTTCCCTGCTGATGAACCTCTATAACCGCAAAATTGCGCTGGTTGAGCGTTAAGAGAACGAAACACTATGTCTGTGACAACGCATGAAACGCCGCCGGTAAGCAGTAATCTGCTGCAGAAGAGCTGGAGCTGGGCGCGCAAAAATCTCTTTTCCGGCTGGCTGAATACCCTGCTTACGCTGGTCAGTCTGTGGCTCATCTGGAGTGTTATTCCACCGGCACTGAACTGGCTGATATTTCAGGCAAACTGGCTGGGTGAAACCCGTGCTGACTGCACTAAAGCGGGGGCCTGCTGGGTGTTTATCCATGCGCGCTTTGGTCAGTTTATGTATGGACTCTATCCGCACGAACTGCGCTGGCGAATCAACCTGGCTCTGGTTATCGGTTTACTGTCAGTCATTCCGCTCTTTATCCGCGCCATGCCGCGCCGTGGCCGCTATCTGGCCTGCTGGGCGGTGCTCTATCCGATCGCGGTGTGGCTACTGCTTTATGGCGGCTATTTTGGTCTGGAGCGGGTGGAAACCCGTCAGTGGGGCGGCCTGACGCTGACGCTGATTATCGCATCCGTTGGTATCGCCGGCGCATTACCGCTGGGTATTCTGCTGGCACTGGGCCGGCGCTCAAACCTGCCTGTGGTGCGTACGCTATCCGTTATTTTTATTGAGTTCTGGCGTGGCGTACCGCTGATCACCGTGCTGTTTATGTCCTCTGTCATGCTGCCGCTGTTTATGGCGGAAGGCACGACTATCGACAAACTGGTTCGGGCGCTGGTTGGCGTGATTCTGTTTCAGTCCGCCTATGTGGCGGAAGTGGTGCGCGGCGGTCTGCAGGCACTGCCAAAAGGCCAGTATGAAGCGGCTGAATCGCTGGCACTGGGATACTGGCGGACGCAGGCGCTGGTGATCCTGCCGCAGGCACTTAAGCTCACGATCCCCGGACTGGTGAATACCATTATCGCACTCTTCAAAGATACCAGTCTGGTGATCATTATCGGCCTGTTTGATCTGTTCAGCAGCGTGCAGCAGGCCACGGTCGATCCTGCATGGCTGGGCATGTCCACAGAAGGCTATGTCTTTGCTGCACTGGTCTACTGGATTTTCTGTTTTAGCATGTCGCGCTATAGCCAGTATCTGGAGAAGCGTTTTCACACCGGGCGTAAAGCGCACTGAGGTTTACTATGACATCCACAATAACGACGGCGGCTAACGCTATGATGATTACGCTCGAAAACGTGAACAAGTGGTACGGACAGTTTCACGTGCTTAAGGATATTAATCTGCAGGTTAAACCGCGTGAGCGCATTGTACTCTGCGGCCCGTCAGGCTCAGGAAAATCGACCACTATTCGCTGTATCAACCATCTGGAAGAGCATCAGCAGGGACGTATCGTCGTGGACGGTATTCATCTTAACGATGACGTGCGTAACATCGAACGGGTACGCACCGAAGTCGGCATGGTGTTTCAGCACTTTAATCTGTTCCCGCATCTTACCGTTCTGCAGAACTGCACGCTGGCCCCTGTCTGGGTGAGAAAGATGCCGAAGAAGGAGGCGGAAGCGCTGGCGATGCACTACCTTGAGCGGGTGCGCATCGCCGAACATGCACATAAGTTTCCGGGTCAGCTCTCTGGTGGTCAGCAGCAACGTGTGGCGATAGCCCGTTCGCTCTGTATGAAACCCAAAATTATGCTGTTTGACGAGCCGACTTCAGCCCTTGATCCTGAGATGGTAAAAGAGGTGCTGGATACCATGATTGGCCTGGCAGAAGATGGCATGACCATGCTGTGTGTGACGCATGAAATGGGATTTGCACGTACGGTGGCTGACCGGGTGATATTTATGGATCGGGGAGAGATCGTAGAGATGGCGCCGCCAGAGGAGTTCTTCGCTAATCCACGCTCAGAGCGTACCCGCGCGTTTCTGTCGCAGGTTATTCACTGATCTCAGCGCCCTTAGCTCTGCCCCTGCCATGCAGCAGGGGCTTTTTTATGGCTGCGCGTTTTTATCCTGCCAGGCAAAAACAAAAAAGCCCTGAACTTTCGTTCAGGGCTTCTGTGTTTGGTGCCTGGCAGTTCCCTACTCTCGCATGGGGAGGCCCCACACTACCATCGGCGCTACGGTGTTTCACTTCTGAGTTCGGCATGGGGTCAGGTGGGACCACCGCGCTAGTGCCGCCAGGCAAATTCTTTTACCCGAACTCATGCTTTTTTTAAAACTGGTGCTGATACCCAGAGTCGAACTGGGGACCTCACCCTTACCAAGGGTGCGCTCTACCAACTGAGCCATATCAGCACGCTTTAATTGGATGCCTGGCAGTTCCCTACTCTCGCATGGGGAGGCCCCACACTACCATCGGCGCTACGGCGTTTCACTTCTGAGTTCGGCATGGGGTCAGGTGGGACCGCCGCGCTGTGGCCGCCAGGCAAATT
>NZ_POWL01000029.1:0-237 GCF_002928325.1 Pantoea sp. ICBG 1758 | reverse complement strand
CTTTGTGATTCATGACTGGGGTGAAGTCGTAACAAGGTAACCGTAGGGGAACCTGCGGTTGGATCACCTCCTTACCTGAAGATACCTTCCCGCGAAGTGCTCACACAGATTGTCTGATAGAAAGTAACGAGCAGAAAAACCTCTACAGGCTTGTAGCTCAGGTGGTTAGAGCGCACCCCTGATAAGGGTGAGGTCGGTGGTTCAAGTCCACTCAGGCCTACCAGATTTGTCTCATGC
>NZ_POWL01000028.1:0-248 GCF_002928325.1 Pantoea sp. ICBG 1758 | reverse complement strand
AGTCTGGACCGTGTCTCAGTTCCAGTGTGGCTGGTCATCCTCTCAGACCAGCTAGGGATCGTCGCCTAGGTGAGCCGTTACCCCACCTACTAGCTAATCCCATCTGGGCACATCCGGTGGCGTGAGGCCCTAAGGTCCCCCACTTTGGTCCGAAGACGTTATGCGGTATTAGCTACCGTTTCCAGTAGTTATCCCCCTCCACCGGGCAGTTTCCCAGACATTACTCACCCGTCCGCCACTCGTCACCC
>NZ_POWL01000027.1:0-291 GCF_002928325.1 Pantoea sp. ICBG 1758 | reverse complement strand
CGAGAGCCCTGAAGGGACGTTGAAGACGACGACGTTGATAGGCCGGGTGTGTAAGCGCAGCGATGCGTTGAGCTAACCGGTACTAATGACCCGTGAGGCTTAACCTTACAACGCCAGAGGCGTTTTGAGAGACCGATTTTCAGCTTGTTTTGCCGGATTAACAGAATTTGCCTGGCGGCCACAGCGCGGCGGTCCCACCTGACCCCATGCCGAACTCAGAAGTGAAACGCCGTAGCGCCGATGGTAGTGTGGGGCCTCCCCATGCGAGAGTAGGGAACTGCCAGGCATCCA
>NZ_POWL01000026.1:0-588 GCF_002928325.1 Pantoea sp. ICBG 1758 | reverse complement strand
TGTCTGATAGAAAGTAACGAGCAGAAAAACCTCTACAGGCTTGTAGCTCAGGTGGTTAGAGCGCACCCCTGATAAGGGTGAGGTCGGTGGTTCAAGTCCACTCAGGCCTACCAGATTTGTCTCATGCTGCGTTATGTCTCCGGCTCGCATAGTTCACTATGCTTCGCGGAAACACGCCTTGCCTGAGCCAAATCAACGTTTCTCCCTGGAGAGAAGTTGAGTGGTAGTAGATGGTCTCTGCAGTGACTGTATGGGGCTATAGCTCAGCTGGGAGAGCGCCTGCCTTGCACGCAGGAGGTCAGCGGTTCGATCCCGCTTAGCTCCACCATTACAGTACTGAAAAATACTTCAGAATGCACCTCAGGGCGCATTGCGAAGTTATTGCTCTTTAACAATCCGGAACAAGCTGAAAATTTGAAACGACCGCGTCGTATTCGTTCTCCGTAATAAGAACGAGGCATGATGCGGCCGGGTCTCAAGATTATCGCGATTCACAGCGTTCAAAACGCCTGTGGGTTGTGAGGTTAAGCGACCAAGCGTACACGGTGGATGCCCTGGCAGTCAGAGGCGATGAAGGACGTGCTAATC
>NZ_POWL01000025.1:0-604 GCF_002928325.1 Pantoea sp. ICBG 1758 | reverse complement strand
GTTTTGAACGCTCGTGAATCGCGATAATCTTGAGACCCGGCCGCATCGCGCATCGTTCTTATTACGGAGAACGAATACGACGCGGTCGTTTCAAATTTTCAGCTTGTTCCGGATTGTTAAAGAGCAATAACTTCGCAATGCACTCGAAAATGCATTCAGAAGTTGAGTATCAACGTGGGGACGTTGATGGTGGAGCTAAGCGGGATCGAACCGCTGACCTCCTGCGTGCAAGGCAGGCGCTCTCCCAGCTGAGCTATAGCCCCAATGATTCGCAAAACCCTTTACCCAATTCTTTCGAGTTCAAGGCGTGACGACGCGAAGCATAGTGAACTATGCGAGCCGTTGTCATAACGCAGAAATCGGGAGAATTTGGTAGGCCTGAGTGGACTTGAACCACCGACCTCACCCTTATCAGGGGTGCGCTCTAACCACCTGAGCTACAAGCCTGGAGAGAGTTTTACTGCTTCTTTAAATTTCATCAGACAATCTGTGTGAGCACTTCGCGGGAAGGTATCTTCAGGTAAGGAGGTGATCCAACCGCAGGTTCCCCTACGGTTACCTTGTTACGACTTCACCCCAGTCATGAATCACAAAGTGGTAAGCG
>NZ_POWL01000024.1:0-623 GCF_002928325.1 Pantoea sp. ICBG 1758 | reverse complement strand
TGTCTGATAGAAAGTAACGAGCAGAAAAACCTCTACAGGCTTGTAGCTCAGGTGGTTAGAGCGCACCCCTGATAAGGGTGAGGTCGGTGGTTCAAGTCCACTCAGGCCTACCAGATTTGTCTCATGCGGCGTTATGTACTCGGTCGTTTACCAAAGTAAACTTCCCTCCTACATGCCTTGCCTGAGCACGAATTTACATTCCTCATGCAAAGAATGTAACTCCTGGTGAGTGGTAGTAGTGGTCTCTGCAGTGACTGTATGGGGCTATAGCTCAGCTGGGAGAGCGCCTGCCTTGCACGCAGGAGGTCAGCGGTTCGATCCCGCTTAGCTCCACCATTACAGTCCTGAAAAATACTTCAGAATGCACCTCAGGGCGCATTGCGAAGTATTTGCTCTTTAACAATCCGGAACAAGCTGAAAATTTGAAACGACCGCGTCGTATCCGTTCTCCGTAATAAGAACGAGGCATGATGCGGCCGGGTCTCAAGATTATCGTGATTCACGAGCGTTCAAAACGCCTGTGGGTTGTGAGGTTAAGCGACCAAGCGTACACGGTGGATGCCCTGGCAGTCAGAGGCGATGAAGGACGTGCTAATCTGCGAAAAGCGCCGGCAAGGTGATAT
>NZ_POWL01000023.1:0-724 GCF_002928325.1 Pantoea sp. ICBG 1758 | reverse complement strand
CTGCCGGGTCGTACCCGGTGATTCTGACTCGCTCTGACAACGTTGTCCAGCGATTCCCGGTCGCGGTCCGATAACGAACCTGATCGGCCACTGTGTTAAGCAAAGTTTTAGTAAATCAAGCCTTGTTCGGCAACAAAACTCATGGATATCAATGTTGACCGCTCTATGGACATGGCCGGGATGTGACGTCTACGTTAAGCAGCCAAGCGGCCTGGAAGGTCGGTCACACCCGGTCGGCCGTCGCTTCCCCCGGGTCATACGAACGATCAGCGTGAAGGATGAGCGAGATGCGCAGAGGATGGCCGGCCGTCGGGGCCGCTTCCATGGTGGTGCTCACTGCGTGTAGCAGTGGTGGTGGCGGTGGTCTGTCCGCTGCGCCGTCGGTGAACGCGGACCCGGCGAAGGTCACGGGCTCGATCACGGTGCTGACCAACCGCACCGACCAGCTCGGTGACGGGACGCTGGACAGGTACGCCGCCGAGTTCACCAGGGGCTACCCGAACGTCAAGGTGAAGTTCGAGGGGATGAAGGACTACGAGGGCGAAGTCAAGATCAGCATGAACACCGAGAACTACGGTGACGTGCTGCCGATCCCCTCGGACCTCTCGATCGCCCGGTTCCCCGACTTCTTCTCCTCGCTGGGCAGTTCGCAGGAGCTGTCGAGGACCTACCAGTGGACCGACTACGCCACGGTGGACGGCAGGGTCTACGGCCTCGCGAACTT
>NZ_POWL01000022.1:0-785 GCF_002928325.1 Pantoea sp. ICBG 1758 | reverse complement strand
CAGCAGGTTGGAGACCAGCGTGAAGGAGACGATCTTCGTCTTCTCGGTGATCAGCTCGTCGATGTTCGACAGGTCGAGCCGGCCGTCGTCGGTGAGCGAGAACCACTTCAGCTTCGCGCCGGTGCGCTGCGCGAGCAGCTGCCACGGCACGATGTTGGAGTGGTGCTCCATCTCGGTGATCACGATCTCCGAGTCGGCGTCGACCTTGTACGGCTCGTCGGCCCAGCCCAGCATGTTGGCGACCAGGTTGAGCGAACCCGAGGCGTTCTTGGTGAAGATCACCTCGTTGCGGCTGGGCGCGTTGATGAACGACGCGACCTTGTCCCGGGCGCCCTCGTACAGCGCGGTGGCCTCCTCGGCCAGCACGTGCACGCCGCGGTGGACGTTGGCGTTGTGCTGCTCGTAGTAGGCGTTCAGCGCGTCCAGCACCTGGCGCGGCTTCTGCGAGGTCGCCGCGTTGTCCAGGTACACCAGGGGCTTGCCGTCGTGCAGCTGCCGCGACAGGACGGGGAAGTCCTTGCGGATGGCGTCGGTGTCGAGCAGCCCGGTCAGATGGGAATGGGTCACGCGGCACCACCACTCGTGTTGTTCGCTCCGCTCACGGAGCCCCCCTTCACGTAGCTCTCGTAGCCCTCTTCCTCCAGCTTGTCCGCGAGCTCGGCGCCGCCGGACTCGACGATCTTGCCGGCCGCGAAGACGTGGACGTGGTCGGGCTTGATGTAGCGCAGGATGCGGGTGTAGTGGGTGACCAGCAGGGTGCCGACCTCGCCGGTCGAGCGGACCCG
>NZ_POWL01000021.1:0-817 GCF_002928325.1 Pantoea sp. ICBG 1758 | reverse complement strand
TTGCGCGATATACAGCAGAATGGCACTCAGCGGCGCGGTGGTGCAGGGCGAGCAGATCAACCCCGCCAGTGCGCCCATCATAAATACGCCTGGCAGTGAACCGCCTTGCTGACGGTTGCTCCACAGCGTCAGGCGCGTTTGCAGGCCGGAAGGCAGTTGCAGCGAGAACAAGCCAAACATCGACAGCGCTAGCACGATGAACAGCGCTGACAGGCCAATCAACACATATGGATGCTGCAGCGCCGCCTGGAAACGTAAACCTGCGGCGGCCACCACCATGCCGAGCACGGTATAGGTCAACGCCATCCCTTGCACATAGACCATCGCCAGCGCGAACAGGCGTCCAGCAGAGTAGCGACGCTGGCCACCGAGAATGATGCTGGAGATCAGCGGATACATCGGCAATACGCACGGTGTGAAGGCAACGCCGATGCCAATCAGCAGCGCCCACAACGGTGAAAACGGCAGTGGCGTGCGCTGTTGTGCAGGCTGCGTGTTAACGGCGGGAGCATCGTGATTGGCGGCAACCGGGTTAAGCGGCACCGAACGGGTTTCGGGCGGGTAGCAGAAACCAGCGGCCGCACAGCCCTGATAGGTCACCGTGAGCGTGGCACCGGACTCAGCCTGATGCAGAGTGATCGGCACCTGTAAATCCTGCGGATAGATTTCGCTTTTGCCGAAGAACTCATCCTCATGCGGCTCTCCTGGCGGCAGAGTCAGCGGTGCCATCTGTGCTTTTTGCGGCGTCACATGAATCTGCTGACGATAAAGGTAATAGCCGTCCTTCACCTTCCAGCTCAGTGTGAGTTGGTTGCCC
>NZ_POWL01000020.1:0-856 GCF_002928325.1 Pantoea sp. ICBG 1758 | reverse complement strand
ATGCTGATCGTCTGGCTGCAGGGCATCTGGCTGCCGCTGCACGGCTACGACTACGAGGACACCCCGCTGTGGGCGGGCATCTACCTGGTGCCGCTGACCATCGGCTTCCTCGCCGCCGGACCGATCGCCGGCCACCTCTCGGACCGCTTCGGCGCCCGGCTGTTCGCGGCCGGCGGCCTGGTCGTGATGGCCGGCTCGTTCGCCGGACTGCTGGTCCTGCCCACCGACTTCGGGTACGTCTGGTTCGCCCTGCTGGTGTTCCTCAACGGCCTCGGCGGCGGCCTGTTCGCCGCCCCCAACACCGCGCTGGTGATGTCCAGCGTCCCGGCCGCCGACCGCGGCGCCGCCTCCGGCATGCGGGCGACGTTCCAGAACGCCGGCATGGTGCTGTCCATCGGCGTGTTCTTCTCGCTGATGGTCGCCGGCCTGGCCGGCTCGCTCCCGCAGACCCTCACCGACGGCCTCACCGGACAGGGCGTCTCGGTGGGCGACGCCCACGCGGTGGCCCAACTCCCGCCCGTCGGGATGCTGTTCGCGGCCTTCCTGGGCTACAACCCGATCCACGAACTGCTCGGCCCGCAGGTGCTCTCCGGCCTGCCCGCCGCCAACGCCCAGACCCTCACCGGACGGGACTTCTTCCCGCACCTGATCTCCGGACCGTTCCACGACGGCCTGATGGTGGTCTTCTCGCTCGCCATCGCGATGTCGCTGGTCGCCGCCCTGGCCTCGCTGCTGCGCGGCCGCCGAACCGGTACCGTCGGCGACGACAGCCCCGAGGACGGGACGAGCCCCGTCCCGGACGGGGACGCCGCGGTCTCCCGGGGCGCGGCGTGACGTGAACGAGACGGCGGAACAG